>JAJYDO010000053.1 GCA_021777355.1 Actinomycetes bacterium
ATTCACTTTAGACACTGAATCAAAAATCGCCATATCCATCCAAGTTCCATACGGCACTACGCCTAAAACTGGGATTCTTTGTTTAAAACAAGTTTCAACTTCCTCGTTCAACGCCTTGCATTGGACCAAACCACCAATTTCATTGGTTTCTCCATTAAGGGCAAGTGCGCAAAATTGAAGAATAAGAACGTCGCAGGTTTGAATCGAAACGCCATCCAAAGTGGAAAAGGAAGTAGAAAAAGGGATAAGTGAAGTACTGCCCAGAATGCGAGGGGACTCGAATTTTTTTAGAAAATTCTCAAGAAAATCAAAAGTTGGATCGGCTGACAAATCGCATTCAAGGCCTTTTAGGCATTCATATTTGTCAATTGCACATAACAACGAGGAACACACATGCCAAAGAACTCCTTTTTCCGGGTGCCTAAGAACCATTCTTCTGGCACTGAGAACCAACAAACTTGGGTCGTCTGAAACTTCGTAAAGAGCATAAGCTGCATCAAGGGCCATATCGGCATCGCTTAAGTAATAAGTTGAATCTACCATTCGAAGCCACTCAACAGGATGCATAAGTAACACAATAGTCCTACGGGTTCAAAATGATTCCCCTACCCGCGAAATCCCCAAAAATATCTACAGGATAGCTGTAGCAAAGTCAATATTTATCAAAGCGGCCGAAATTGTAAAGACAAATTATCAATTTCAATCTTTCCCGCAACGGTTATTTCAAGATCCCACCTTTTGTCATTGCCAAAACATCCAATGCTCTATCAGCTTCGGCTTCGCTTAAAAGATTTTCTTCGAGGACAATCGTCCGCAAGTCCTTGCCCTCTTTCAATGACCGCTTGATGACTCTCGCAGCTTGTTCATAACCGATATAGGGATTTAACGCCGTGCCAACACTTGGAGAAGATAGAGCGTAATTCCTGCATCTTTCCACGTCTGCTTCAATGCCGGACACACATTTATCGGCCAAAGCTCGTGATACCGACGCGACCAATCTAATTGATTCAAGTAAGTTTCTCGCAATTACGGGAAGCATAACATTTAGTTCAAGATTTCCTGCCGCCCCCCCAAATGACACGGCTGCATCATTTCCAATCACTTGAGCTACGACCTGACACACGGCTTCAGGAACCACCGGGTTAACTTTTCCTGGCATGATTGATGATCCGGGCTGCAAATCGGGCAAGTGGATCTCACCGAGCCCACATCTCGGACCCGACGACATCCACCTCAAATCATTTGCGATCTTGTATAACGAAACGGCAATTGTTTTAACCATCGAAGAAGCTTCAACTAATGCATCTCTTCCACTTTGGGCTTCAAAATGATTACGTGCTTCATAAAAAGCAAGGCCTGTTGATTTCTTTAATTCATTTATTACCCCGGAAGCAAATCCTTCAGGTGCATTTAGACCGGTCCCAACTGCCGTGCCTCCCAAAGGAAGTTCCAGCACTCTAGCCATTGCAGCATTAAGCCTTTCTATTCCGTAGGAAATTGCTGCAGCATATCCCCCAAATTCCTGGCCCAAAGTCACTGGAGTTGCATCCATTAAATGCGTCCTGCCAGACTTAACTACATTTTGAAATTCGTCTGCTTTGTTGTTCAAAGTATTTGATAGATGTTCTAGTGCAGGGATCAAATCATTGGTAATTGAAGTCGCGCAAGCCACATGCATAGCGGTTGGAAAAACGTCATTAGAAGATTGGGATGCATTCACATCGTCATTTGGCTTGACTTCACCTCCGGTTATCTTTGATGACAAATTTGCCAGAACTTCGTTCATATTCATATTTGAAGAAGTCCCGGACCCGGTTTGAAAGACATCCACCGGAAATGCCTCCAAATGCTCCCCGCTAATAATTTCATCGGCTCCCTTGACGATTGCTTCGGAAGTGGCACCGTCAATGATGCCTAGTTTCGCGTTGACAATTGCAGCACTTCGCTTAATCTCGGCAAGGGCAATAATAAGGGACTTTTCTATCCCTTTCCCCGAAATTGGGAAATTCTCAACCGCTCTCTGGGTTTGAGCGGACCAAAGAGCGTTCCTGGGCACTCTTACCTCGCCCATGGAGTCATGCTCAATCCTCCAATCCACGTCTTCCCCTTGATTTTCCGCATTTAATGGTTGGTCATTTCTGGTCATCTCTACTACCGTACCAGGAAAAATGTCACATATTTTCAGCTTGAAAACAAATTACATCGCTGTTATTAATGGCCCCTATTCAATAGATAGATTGTACCGACTGGGCAGAATTGGCTAAAATGGCCTTACTGTGAATCTCGACCAACGATTCTTCATGAGTCGCCCGAGCTCCAAAGGCCTGTTGCGTTTTCTCAGCCCTATTGTTGGGCTGATTGTTTTAGTCTCTCTACTAATCTCTATTTACGGAACCAGGCCAGCAAAGGCAGACCAAGTCCAAACTCTCCAACAGCAAGCAGCTTCGATTGCCAGCCAGATAAATTCCGAAAACGCTCAATTGGACCAACTATCTCAGCAATACTATTTGGCCCAGGAGGCGCTTTCGACAATTCAGGGACAAATCGCCTCGGCAAAAAATAGTATCGCAAAATTAAAAGCAAACCAGGGCACGTTGAAAAACCAGCTGAGAGATGAAGCCATTACTGCATATATTGAGGCAGGTTCAGGCCAATCTATTGAAAATGCAATAAATTCAAATGTAGACACAATAGGTCTTCAGCAGGACTATGTCGCAGCTGCAACGGGAAATGTAAGTGACACTTTGGCAGCTTTAACTCGCAACCAAGACCAACTTAACGCCCAGCTTTCCTCATTGAGCCAAAATGAAGTTAAAGCTCAGAGCACGCTTGACTCTTTAAAGCAGAGTCAAGCTACCGCATCTGCCATTCAACTGAAGCTCCAAAACACCGAATCAAGCCTCAAAGGTCAAATTGCTCAATTAGTAGCCCAGCAACAAGCACAAGCCAGAGCGGCCGCTGCCGCTGCCGCTGCCGCTCAACTCCAGGCAGAACATCAAGCTCAAGCCGCATTGCTTGCCAGAGAAGCCGAAAGTGCTCTGTTGCAAGGGGGAGGCTTTAATGGAAGTGCACCTATTCCAGTTGGAAGCGGGGCCGGCATAGCAGCTGTCAGAGCAGCAGAAAGCTATATCGGAGTTCCCTACGTTTGGGGCGGTACCTCACGATCAGGAGTGGATTGTTCCGGATTGACCTATCTAGCTTGGCAAGCTGCAGGAGTTTCCCTGCCGCGGGTAGCCCAGGATCAGTACTACGCTACCGCCCATCTCTCGGTCGACAATCCATCTTCTTGGCAGGCGGGAGATCTGCTTTTCTACGGTGGTGGACCCGATTCAATTTCCCATGTTGCCATGTATGTCGGGAGCGGCGAAGTTGTGGAGGCACTTGAGACAGGAACACTGGTTGGAATTTACTCTGTTTATTACACGGGAGCACCTGTCGGCGTTGGTCGCCCGTGAAACCAATCCCGGTTCAATTTAATATCGGTCCCCTTCAAGTCCATACATATGGAATTGGGCTTGCAATAACATTTTACGTCGGGTACAAACTTTTTGAAAGACGGCTAAAGAACCATGGATTTAGCTACGAATGGTTAACTACAGCGTTTCTCTGGGTGATAGTCAGTTCAATTGTTGGGGCTCGGTTTATTCATGTCATTGCGAATTTTTCATTTTATAAAACAAATCCATCGCAAATCCTCCAGGTATGGCACGGTGGCCTTTCATCTTACGGCGGGCTCCTAGGCGGAATACCTACGGGACTTTACGTAGCAAGAAAAAAATGCCCTGAACTTAGTTTTGGAGTTGCAATTGATTTAGTGGCTCCGGTTTTGATGATTAGTTGGGCAATTGGTCGGCTCCTTGGTCCGCAATTAATGATCAATGGCGGCGGCAGACCCACAAATGAATGGTTTGGCATGTACTATGCCGGGTCAGATCCCAATCTCAAGCGGCTGCCTGTGCCTATATTTCAGGCAATTGAATGCGCGGCAGTATATTTAATTGTCCTTAAGATCGAGGCAAAAAAGATCAAGGGGCCTTTGTATGTGACTGCGATATCTGCCATTGGACTTTGGAATCTGACTCGTTTTTTTGACGAGTTTTTATACCTCGATTACCCTAATCGCCTTTGGGATGCCGTCGAAGTTGCCAGTTTGGTCCTTGTTGTATTTTCTTTTATTGCATATGTATTAATAGTAAGAAACTACAAAAAAGCTGGCTGCCCGGAAGCAGATCGCACGGGCCCAATAGGCAAGTTAATAAACTTCATGTCCAAAGAGTTCTCTTTTTACAGCTTTGAAGAGCATCAATCCGGAAAGATCACTAACGGCGCTACTGCTCAGACAGAGGTTTCCGGCCAGGCCCAGGAGGACCTGCAAATACCTGAGCAATCTCAACCCACTTCTTAGCGTTATCTCCCGTCGCCTCGATAATAAGGTCGCTTCGGTGTCGTCTCTGGGTGACTAAAAGGGCGAGATCCAGTGCAGTCGCGACAATTACATCTTGACAGTCGGGATCTCCAAATTCCCATATTTTCCCGTCATTTGTGTGTATTTCAAAGCGAATTCCACCCTGTGGCGCCTCCAATCCGTGGCTTAAAAAAGACCAGCCAACTGTCCTGTGGCCAAGATAAACGACATGATAAATTCTAGGTGTTGGCTCCCTTTCCAATCCAAGTGCATCATAAATATCTTGCCCGTGGGCCCAAGTTTCCATGACTCTGGCTCTAAGTGCAGAGATTGCCCGCATTGGCGGTCCAAACCAAGGTAGTTTCTCGGAACCTTCTAGGTTCTGGAATGCCGCCCTCATCAAGGTGGACGAGGATTTCCACCAGGCTAGAGTCTCGCTCGGATCTTGTGAACGAGAGATCTTGAGATGTTCTTCCATGGGATCGCCAACAAAGTTAAAGAACCTCTCGACTATGGCTTGAAAAGCACCGGCTTCTTCTATAGCTAATGCCTGCACACGATCGAAATAAGCCAGATGACCTATGCTATCTTGAATACTCCAAGGTTCAGAAGGCGTTATTTTATCCCAACTGCTTAAGTCAATTTCCCCCAGGAGCGAACTAAGCTCATGCACCTCAGAAGAAAGATCTCTTAGACAGTCAACAAACTCCGGATCTTTCACCTAACATTAGCTTCCGCAATTACCAGCACCTACGAAAGGAGCCATCGATCTTTGCTTGTGCAGAAAAAAATGGTTCTTCCCTAGACTAATTCCTCCCAATGGAGTGGCACTTGGAGCAACAATTGAAACTGGTGCTCCAAAATTTGAAAAGTCTACTGAGAGATTTAATTCAGCTGAAACTTTGAGATAAGCACTAATTTTCTTAGGAATCAGGTTGGTGAGATCATAAGAAACTCCTAGATGTCTAACATAACCATTCCCGTCTACCAGCAAATTAACCGGAACTGTCAAGTCGGGCATACAGGGAATTGCTCCACTCGCCGACACTTTTTCCAGAAACTTCTTGAGATCCAAATTTACCGTGTAGCTCGTTACCTCCACTCCAAAGTAGATAGAAGAAGAGCCCCTCGTGACTGTTCCGAGAGAACTTAAAGTGGAAAGTAATGTCTCGGGATTAAATTCGGTTGCTACCGGCGCGTTCAATCTCTTAATAATTGAAGAAATATCTTGCGACTTCCACTGCCCATTATCTAATAAGTCCGACTTAACGTAGATCGTGGAACCAACCAGGACCAGTTGGGCACTGATGGTGCTCATTTTATTTGTGCCAAATTTAGGAATTCCGCCCAGGCTCACATTTGCTTCAGCGCTGCCGTTACTTTGATCGACTTCACCGGAGGCGTTTGCGGTTATATCAATGTTGTTCTTTTGTAGCGTTCCAAAACTGAATGCAACTGAAACTGACAGATTTGCATTAAAGGCATAACTTTGATTGGTATTTGAACTGGCGTTCGAACGTGCAATATTAAGACTTGAGGCACCTGGAACGCTTAACAATACTGCCAATAAAATGACTGTAATTGCTATAGGCAAAACACCCCTCTTCAGAAACCTCATCCCATCTGTTTCCACCTTGGGCCTCCTCTCCTCGAGATGAAAGTACATCTCTCACGACCACTACTCGTGGCCATGTCACTTCATAGCGTAAATTATACAGCCTAAGCAACTTCCTCGCCAGTTTAAATGAAATTACACAAAAGAGCACTTCATAGACTTGCGCGAGCCTGTATTTACGGAATTTTAGATGAATCTGCCGACAGAATGATGAAGCGCAATTGCCTTCTCCACTATCTCTCTGCCGGGCCCTCCATTGGTAGCCCTCTCTTCAACGTCTTTATATTTCTCTCCAACCAGTGAACAAGCTATGCTTCCTGTGCATTTTGAAAGCGAGTTGAAATTGTATCCGCCCTCCAACACAAAAGTTAACTTTGATTTATACCTTTGAACCAATCTTTCGCTAAACATTGCAAAGTCCCCCGCGCTAAATGAAAGACTGCCTAGAGGGTCAAGCCTGTGGGAATCAAAGCCGCTTGAAATCACAGTCCAAGTTGCTCCAAAGGAATCTAAAATTGGAAGTATCAAGTTCTCTAATGCCATTAACATGACATCTCCTGTGGTTCCTCTTGGAAATGGTAAATTCACAGTCGCCCCCAGGGCTTCTCTACCTCCTATCTCGTCAAGGTCACCAGTTCCGGGATAGAGCGGCCATTCATGTGAGGATATATATATAACATCTGCTCTATTCCAAAATATATCCTGCGTTCCATTTCCATGGTGAACATCCCAGTCTAAAATTGCTACTTTTTCACCCTTTTGAGTCAAGTAGTTTGCCACAATCGCAGCAGTATTGATTACACAAAATCCCATCGGAGTAGAAACTCCCGCATGATGGCCCGGAGGTCTAGCCAGCACCAAGCCTCCGGAAGTTTCCAAAAGCAATTGTTTATCGACAACTTCTAATGCACCACCGAGGGCAACACGTGCTTCGTGAGGTGTTTTTTCCCCAACCCAAGTATCTCCCCACTCATCTACGAATGCACCCCCCATTTTGGCAACCGCATCTAAGTTCTCCAAATAAGTTGAGTCATGGATGGAGGTGATTATGGAATCTGGAGCAACTCTTTCTTTGACAATATTTAATTCAGATTCAAGGCCTGCTTTTACCAGTCCCGAAAAAGAAGCCTCCACTCTTCCCACCCTCTCTACATGGTGTTCTCCAGGATCATGGCCGAGACCAGGTGAAACCGAGACTGATATCACTATCGAAGTCTCCTCAAATCAGGATCGATGGATTCCTTAAATGGTGCTACTCTCACTTTGGCATCTAAAACAATTGCCCCACTCCGGCTGAGTGCAACAGGATTACAGTCAAGCTCCATAATCTGGGGATTTTCACTAACTAGTTGGCCAACGCGCAATATGAGGTTAATCAGTGCTTCCAAGTCGATCGATTCGCTGTTGCGATAGCCAAATAAAAGAGGCGAGGCTTTCACCGATCTTACAAGTTTGTTTGCATCCTGCAAACTAAGTGGAGCCAATCCAAAGGCTCGGTCCCCCAATAAATCTGTACTAACTCCACCTAGTCCGAACATAACTAATGGCCCGAAAGCATCGTCATGCACAGCGCCAACAATTGTTTCAATTCCAATGGGCACCATGGGCTGGATAAAGCCTCCTCCCATTCTAGGACCCAACCTATCTGACATTTCTTTAAAAGCTGTAACCAATTCACTTGGATTATTGATGCCCGGAACCACTCCTCCGACATCACTCTTATGCACAAT
Source organism: Actinomycetes bacterium (assembly GCA_021777355.1). Classification (GTDB taxonomy): domain Bacteria; phylum Actinomycetota; class Acidimicrobiia; order Acidimicrobiales; family JABEUL01; genus JABEUL01. The sequence continues at coordinate 7,751 of JAJYDO010000053.1, forward strand.
ATTCCCGTTTTGGACTTTCAATACAAGCGGATAGGAAAGGTCCTCTGCAACTTTTTTAAGCTCTTCTATATCACCAACCTCAGAACCAAGTGCGGCATTGATTCCATAGGCGCTAACGAGATCAAGTGCCAATGAGGTGTCAAGCCATACATTTCCCTTTCCTGATGGTTGGTCTGGCTCAGACAGGGCATTGTTGATTATCTCTTTGGCTTTTTTTGAATCTACATCATCAAAATGCCTAATCGTAGTCTGGGGCTCATCTTTCCAAATACCGTATTTGGCCACTCTCGACAAGGCTATGGCTCCCCGCCTCGGGGAAGAAAAGATCGGCACGTTTACTTCGGGATCACCTGCGGCTTTTCTCCCTGCCGCCAACAGTATTCCAATTATTGGTTTGTCAGACTTTACAAGCAATTCGTCCAGCAAATCCCTCACCTGGCTTGCTACTAAATCCAAAAGCGGGGTCACAACTACCAAGACTGAATCGATCGCGTCATCGTCTTTTACAATCTCAACGACTTTTGCAATGTCTTGGGCGCTTGCCGAGGCGGTTAGGTCCACAGGATTTGATATTGCAGATGCCGGAGGGGCTATCTTTTCGATTTCCCCTTTCGTAAAATTTGATAGCTCCGGCACTTCTAAGCCTGCGCTTTCACAGCTATCGGCAGCTAAAATAAGGGGGCCTCCGGAGTTGCCTACAAGAGCAACCTTTAATCCTTTTGGCAGAGGTTCTTGAATCAATAGCCTAATTACATCGCCCATTTCGTCAATGTCATCCACCCGTATGACGCCTGCCTGTCCAAATAGTGCATCTACTGCCACATCTGGAGTTGCTGCGGCAGCCGTATGGGATTTAGCTCCCCTGGTGCCCGAATGTGACCTTCCGGCCTTAACCGCGACAATTGGCTTCTTTTGGGTAATTGATCTTGCAATAGAAGCAAACTTCCTTGGATTTCCGAAAGACTCAAGATAAAGACCTATCACTTTCGTCGCTTCATCCCTAGAAAAATAGTGCAACAAGTCATTACTTGAAACATCAGCTTTATTCCCAATTGAAACAAAACCGGAAACGCCAATTCGAGAAGACCTGACGGCATCTAAAATGGCAATTCCGACAGCACCTGACTGAGTAACTAATCCAATTGAACCAAATAGTGGTGAAACCGGTGAAAACGTAGCATTTAACCTCACCGATGGGCGAGCATTTGCCACTCCCAAACAGTTTGGTCCGACCAGGCGAAGCCCGTTTGCCCGAGCTACTTGCAGCAAATGAGCTTCACCCATTTCACCTTCCACTCCTGTTTCGGCAAACCCTGCAGATATTACAAGGGCCACATGCGCTCCTCTGCGAGCAGCATCTTCTAGAACCTTTGGCACTTCAATGGCAGGCGTGACAATTATTACTAGGTCAATCTCTTCGGGCAAATCATCAAAACTCTTATAGGCATGTATCCCACAAATCGAAGGTGCAGTTTTGTGGATGGGAAAAATTGTCCCGGCAAAATCCCCGTCCAAAATGTTTCGCAATATCGTATGTCCTACTCCGGACGGGTTCCTCCCCGCTCCTATAATCGCAACAGTTTCAGGTTCCATTAAGTGTGCCATGGAAGCTGCTTCAGCTACTTGCTCTCTTTGCTCCATTGCCCTTTTAGAAGCCTCTGTCGGCTCGAGTGGAAACTCAACTTTTACTACGCCGTCTTCCAAAGCCATCTGAGCCTTAAACCCTGCCGCCCGAAATACGTCCAGCATTTTTTTGTTATGCGGCAGCGTTTCAGCCACAAATTTCTCGATGCCAAGCTCCCTGGCAAATGCTGCAAGATGCTCAAGAAGCAAGGTTCCAAGACCTCTTCCCTGGATCTCATCTGCTATTACATATGCTGTCTCAGCTAATCTGGTGCCTCCGATTCTGTCATAGCGGGCAATACCAACCAGTTCCGAGCCCAAAAAACCTGCCAACGCCATGCGTTCTGCATAATCAACGTTCGTAAATCTGTGAATTTCCTTTGGAGTGAGATCTTTTTTGGGAGAGAAAAATCTTAGAGATACGGTTTGCAAAGAAAGATTTCGATGGAAACGCAGTAATTCCTCACCATCCTCAGGTCTAATGGGTCTTATATGTACTACCTGTCCATCGGTTAAAACGGAATCGAATTCCCAATTGGATAGGTCTGAGGCAAGGTTTTGGTTCTCCGGCATTATATTACTATTTTCTCCGTAAAGGCTACTTCACTACATCTCAAGGCTTTATGCAAATAATCTAACGCTAGAAAATGCGAATGTGGTTTGGAGGAACTCGCTCGGGTCTAGTAAACGCCCTAATCACATTTATGTCATCTACCATTGTCCTAGAAACACATGTCAGAACTCTTATCACGACATCTCCCACTTTTTTTGGAAGTTTGTGATACATCGACTCCAGCCCAATAGATGTAACCACATCATCAACGTGGACTACCAACTCTACGCACCTTGTTTCGAGATAAGTTTGAACATCTGTGGCGCCGTTCCGAAAAGCCACCAGTGGGACAAGTTTAGTTTTAGGAATCTTTTCTACTTGAACGTTTAGCTCAGCTAAAGAACGTTTCATGCTCTCAACCACATTTGAATGCCCGGCTAATGCCCTTCTCTCGCCGTCGGCTAATAGAAATGCGGGAAGACCGGACTTTAGATCTTCCGAATCACAAATTCGGCTGTCCCCGTAAAAAATCTCCGGACCTAACCAATTCACCTTCTTTGGCTCAGGCTCTAAAATAAGAGTTTCAGTTCTGGCAAGGACACTGGCCATGTGGCCTACAATCCCGCCCACGGAGTATCCTTCGACTAGGGACGGCTTTCCCCAATCTGTAGCAACCTCAGGCCTTTCTACAACCTCCATTGCAAAGTCGGCGGCCAAGAAAAACGCCTCAACGGTCATACCTGCACCGTAGTGCAAAAACTTTGCTTGCGCTTGAAATTTGTCAAAATTTATATTAATTATAAACTTTTGGCTACTCTGAGTAACTCCTCCCTAAAATCAGGATGAGATATTCCGGCGAGAGCTAATGCCCTCTCCTTGACCGTTAAGCCAACCAAATCACATGATCCATACTCTGTGACTACCACGCCAATGTGATGCCTAGGGGTCGATACTATGGCTCCTTCGGGAAGTTTTGCGGTTATCCTTGAGCGAAGCTTGCCCTCTACAATGGCACTGGATCTCATGCAGATAAGTGATTTCGCGTCCGGGTGCAGTTCTGCCGCCGCCACAAAATCTTCGTGCCCTCCAACGCCGCTTATCTGCTTGCCGTCAATGCTGTCAGCCACCACCTGCCCAAACAAGTCGACGCTTAAGGCTCCGTTGATCGATATGAATGCGTGGTTCTTTGCAATGAGACTCGGATCATTTACCACATCAACTGGCAAAAATGATACATCGGAGTTTTCGTTAATCCAGCCATATAGTTCCTGGGTGCCTAGTGCGAATGTGGTCACTGACGTTCCGTTAAAGATTCCTTTGTGGCTATTGGTGACTTTGCCTGCTTTGTGAAGTTTCATCAGTCCGGTCGTAAACATTTCCGAGTGAATTCCGTAATTTCCGCCCTCTCTCGTAGCTAAAAGTTCCGCAACTTGGGTTGGTATTGAACCGATACCTGTCTGGAGAGTTGCCCCATCTACAATGTATGAGGCGGCGATTTTAGCTATTTCAATATCTTCGTCACTCGGTGGGATATCCGGCAGGGGAAACGGGAGGGAGTTTCCCTCAACCAGCAAATCAATATCTTTAAACGAAATAACATTTGAAAATCCATCCAATGTAGAAGTTCTTGGCAGGTTGGGATTATGTTCGATAATTAACAGTCGGTTTGGATCCCTCCCGGATCGAAGCAGCTCGTCGTAAGTAGCCCCTAAATGAAGCGACAAGTTCACTTCTTCGCGCTCAAAATCTGCGATGCCGGTGGCAATCATCACCCTGGGCGACAATCTTCGCAAAATCGGTCCAAACTGGCGGAATCCTCCCGGAACTAGTTCAACTTTATGGCCCTGGGAGAGAAGCATCCTTTCGGCGGGCCCGAAAAAACCAGATCTGTATGAAACCGAGCTCTTAGTCATAACGGAGTAATAGCCCAGCAAAAGCGCTCCGCCGAATATTACCTCTTCGTAGTCATCCCTCTCACCCAGCGCGTTCATAAAGGCATCGGGAATCCCAGGCCCCAGCCCAAAACCAATGGTATCCCGATTATTTATATAACTGACTGCTTCTGCGAGCGATGTTAGAATTAGACTCATAGAAGAGATATATCACTAAAATTAGTCGATGAGGAAAGTACTGTGAGTTTAAATTGGTATTGATTAAATACCATTCATGTTTTTTTGGCAAGGCATTGCTGAATTTCGGACGAAGTCAGGTCGATAAATACTAAATGAAACGACTTGGCTTTTTTGATTCCAAGTTGTCTCCAGAACAGCTTCGGACCGGCGTCATGCTGGGTGGTCTATCTCTATTAGTCGCTCCTATAGCCCTAGTCACGCTTCTCTTTCCCCATAAGCAGTCGATTAGATGGTCGCTGGTTCTCATTGGAGTGGTGGTCCTGGTTGGTAATTCAACAATACTTGCCATAAAATTCCTTGTTTTTTCAAAGGATCGGAAAATCGTCTTTGAGCCAGTGGGAGCATTCATTTTGGTAAATAGTGCGGCAATTGCCATTGGATTAATGAGCGCAGGATATTCTGCTCCCTTAAATTCTTTTGCCCCAGCCTTTGCCGTTGTAATTGTCTTATCCGGAGTGATTGGAAACATTACCTTTAGGCTCTTAACTTGGGCGATTACAACAATAAGCTACTCCCTTTCCCTTCTGGTTTATCCAGGTTTACAAGGCAGCCCCTTCGCGTCAAACATCATATTTATGAGCTGCTCCATGTTGGTAATCCAGACCATGATAGGCAGAGTTATGCAGAATCTCGCCGGGCGTAATAGCGCCAGGATTTTGACAAATGAATTAGCCGAGATTGGAAGCGACGCCGAAACATTTGAAGAAGCTTTTGCCACATCACTCGCCATGGTGGACAATATAATTCCTGCAAAGTATGCAATCGCGTATTCAAGGCTGGACTTCGACTCCCCTTATCGCCCAATCGCAAGCTGGCCAAGTGATATTCCTTCACATGAAATTGAGAATATTACAACGTTAAATGAGGAAAAATTGCTTTCGGGGGAGATTGTTATTAGGTCAGACATTGTAGTAATTCCGGTGGGCTTTACTGAAGTTGGACAAGTGGTGATACTCATTTCACGGGCGCACGCAAAAGGCTATGCCGCCAGATACCCTGAGGAAGCCTCTTACACGCTTTCCGGAGGTTTTTTGAAAATGACGAGCCAGCTGGCGTATTTAAGGAAACTTAAACGAGAAACTCTTACCGATCCCTTGACTGGATTGTCAAACAGGCGTGCCTGGAGCCACCGGATGGACACGGAGATTGCAAGATCAAGAAGAACCGGCACTCCCCTTTCTATAGTAATGATAGATATCGACTTTTTTAAGCGCTTTAACGACAGTTTCGGCCACCAGGCGGGAGATCAAATTCTGAGATCCTTGGCAGCACTGATGTCTTCTCGAATGAGAAGCCAAGATGTTGTATGCCGCTATGGAGGAGAAGAGTTCTCATTACTTCTTCCCGATACCGATACAAACGGCGCCCTTGAACTAGTTGAAGAGATCAGAGCCAAAACCCAAACTTCTCCGTCGCTGGCACACATCACCTTTTCATCCGGGATAGCAACTTGGGACTTTCAAGAAAGCGCCGAAGAACTACTAGCAAGAAGCGATGCTGCTCTATACGAGGCAAAAGATTCCGGACGCAATAAAGTGATTTTTTCGCCCAAATCTTCTCACTCGGGCGAATAATACTTTACCCATTCGTACATCCCGGCGCTTCATTTGACGTATCAAGATATCACGGCTTAAAAGCCAAGAGGTATCTCTTCGCTATAGCCACTGGGCAAAATATGTTCTACATGAAGAGGAAAATCTACTGACCCAGAAGATCCCCCAAATTTCAATTTCGGAAGTAACTCAGAGGCAAGAGCTAGGGCCTCAATTGGCGAAACTACACCTTCTGGTGGGAACACACCTCTGCCGCTAATCTTCCCGCGGGCCAAGAGAATCGCTCCTAAACCTGCCGGAATGCCAGTTCCGGCTCCGGCCCCGTCCGCAGAAGACGACACGGAAAAAACAAACTTATGGACTTCTCCGTCTTTTAACCCGCCAAGCACGATTTTAAGACAGCCCTTTGGACCTTCAATTCCGGCTTCGGAGAGAAACTCTTCACGCTTGGAGAGAATTTTATCGACCCAGTCGTCAATAGGATATTCCGATTTTGGCGTTGAGCTATCCAATTTTGCGAGTCCCTCTCTGACAATTTCCATCGTGTAATTAAAGTATGAGATTGGGAAAACCACGCCTCTGTTGGTAGCTCGAGTCAATCCTTTCAAATATTTGGGCAGTGTAATTGTTTCAGGATGGGGATATGGATAAACGGGATAGGTGCCTACATCTCGAAATTCCACTTCTTCCACGTAGCGCTGCCCGCTATCTTCAAGCAATCTGACAGTCTCGAATTTAGAGTCGATAAAAAGCGGAACGTCATTTACCATTGCATGAATCCTATGTTTTATTACTGCGGGACCTTCCTCGGGCTCGCCGCCGTGAATATGCATAATATCGACGCTATGGCACTCATCAAGCAGTTCATCGCTACCAAATTTGGCCAATAGATTAGCCAGTCCAGGAGAGTTGCCAAGTCCAACGACAGCGCAAATTCCACTCTTTTTTGCAGCTTCATCGAGTTCTAGCTGCTTCTCTGTAGCGTCGAGATCATCGCAAACATCTACGTAATTAACCCCAGCTTCAATGGCAGCTCTTAAAATTGGCTCTCCGAAGCGGTAAAAAGGTCCAATGCAGTTGCAAACAACCGTAGCTTGGCCCATAGCCTCCAGAAGGCTCTCGTGTGAGGTGGCATCCACGGAAACACCCCTGGCATTTGGGTGATCTAAGCTTTGGGCCACGTCGGCAGCAAGTTCGCCTCTTAGGTCGGCTATGACTACTTCATCAAAGTCATCAGTCGCGCTCACGGTTTTTGACGCTACCGCGCCAATTCCTCCGGCGCCGCCAAAAATAACTACTTTGCTCACTTTTACTCCATCTCTTTAGATCTCGCTACGGGAGAACTACTTCTATTTAATGTCGCATACATTTTATGCTGCTTTTTATATAACCCTTTGTATATGCCGTAAAGTTCACGGTAGAGGGCTTGGTTGTCCTTATTCGGGATAAATACCTCATCGATTTTCACGGATTCCTTTATCCTGGTTGAATCAGTTTTTTTCAACGCCATAGCCCCATAAAGTGCAACTCCGCGAACATTGGCCACAAGCGGATCCATTACTTGGTGAACTTCTTGTTCCAAGATGTCGGCATGAATCTGGCACCAAATCTTCGAACTGGCTCCACCGCCAATAAACCTGATTGGTCCGACTTTGCGTTTTATGAACTTTTCAACGGCATCTTGCATCCACTTGGCATTGAAAGCAACTCCCTCGTAAAGACTTCTTATTATTTCATTTCTTGTAGAAGACAGGGATAGATTCAAAAATGAACCTCGTAATGTTCGATCATCCACTGGACATCGCTCTCCCGAAAGCCAAGGAGTGAAAATAATTCCACCTGAACCGGCAGACACTTTTTCAATTAATGAATCTATCTCGCTGTATTTGGGACGAGATTGAGAAGTTGTGAATAGAACATCGCGTAGCCACTCAAGAGTAATTCCGGCAGTATCGTGGTTGTTGGCAATGAGGTATTTCCCCGGCATCACGCCGGGAACAGTTGCTATTTGGCGGAAAGGATCGGTTTTTTTAAATGGGACATGGCAAGACATCCATGAACTTGTAGAAATCGCCAAATGGAAATCATAGTCATCCATTCCACCGGAGCCAGGTGGAGCCGATAGTAGATCGGGAATTCCACTTACTACAGGAATACCTTCTTTTATCCCTAACTCATTTGACGCTTGCTTTGAAAGAGTTCCGACAACTGAACCCGTTGGCACCAACTCCGGCAACCTGTTGAAGTCACGCTTGGTTATGCGAAGCAAGTCCTTTGCGTACTTGGCATTTCCCAAGTTCCTAATATCAACTATCCAAGACAAAATCATGGACGCAGGAGTAGCTCTAACTACCCCCGTAAAGCACAAGGAAATAAAATCAACCGGTTCCAAAAAGTAGGCCGTGTTTTGGAAAACATCGGGCAACTCATTTTTCATAAACAAATAATGGCCAAGCGGATCATTTCCTTGGAGTGCAGGCGCGCCGGAAGACTTTCTTATAAATTTAAGTACCCGGTCGATTCCATAGCCCTCTATTCGAAAAGGAGTAGGACCGGCCATCAATCTCCGCGAGTATTCAAAACCACGTGAGTCCATCCACAACATGCAATCTCCCGTCGGCTGCCCTTTGGAATCTACGGGCACAGTTGAACCCCACTGTCCCGTAGTTGCTATCCCAACGATTTGATCCGCCTTTACCTCGCCGCCCGACAATAAATTTCTGGTGGAACCAACTATGGCTTGCCACCACTCCGAGGGATTCTGGGTGGCTCCACCTTTACCAATTCTTTGGGTGGTAATTGGAGTCAGCTCAGATGCCACCACATGGCCATCGGTTGAAACCAGGGCAACTTTTGGTCCGCCGGTACCGAGATCTACAGAAAGCATAATTTCTAGGTTTTCTTGCACTTTGATACCCTACCAATGAATTCCCATCCCTGCCAGAGGAACCCTCAAATGTGCTATTTTCTCAACTTTTAGGCAATTTCGTTAAGTCGGTCGAAGTGAAAAGCTCAATTAGGATGTTCAATGAGCCAATCTACTATCAATATGGTTGGTTTTTTAAACTAAAGTTTTCCCACTGTCATTGTGATTCACTAGTATCTTTGAAGAGGATACGAGTAGTTTTCCAAACAACAATATCTGCAACCAAGAGCTAGTCATTATACTTTACAATTTCAAAGAAACTTCTTAAAATAACAATGGTCGAACAATTGCAAAATGCTCCGGCACTGGCTAAGCCTGAAAACACTGAAACTTTGAACAAAACATTCGCGGCCACATTGAGGGTATTTGTGGCTTCACTTATCTATTTGATATTGGCATTTATTATCTCCATGCACACCTGGTCAAATCCAAATCACCTTATCCAATGTGGCTGCGGCGATCCTTCATTCTTTGTCTGGATGCTTGGAAATCAAGCACACGGAATTTTTCAACATAATCCCTTTATTGCTACGACAGTAAGCGTTCCAAACGGGCCAAATCTTATGGATGCCACCGCTATCCCGATTATTGGATGGATAATGGCCCCAATAACGCACATATATTCTCCTACGCTTTCATTTAATATTGCAAATTTTGCCGCACCGGCTCTTGATTCCATATCGGCTTTTGTCTTCATTCGCTCGATTGTCAAATCCAATGTTTCTTCATTTCTTGGCGGGCTGATGTTTGGATTTAACCCTGCAATTCTTAATTCGGCATCAACTGGCGATATGCAGCTCACCTTTTTGCCAATGATTCCCCTTATTGCTCTCTCGATTTATAAAATTGCGACCGAACAATCCCAGACTAAATATGCCATAGCCCTGGGAGTAGCCGCCTCGATCCAAGTATTAATAGGGACAGAGATGTTGGCGCTTGCCTTTGTTCTTTTGATAACTGCAGTAATAGTGCTAGTTGCAATAAACAAAAGAGAAATAATGCCCGTTCTTGTCAAGAGTTACAGGGCATTTCTCATTTCGGCAATTATTTTCGCAGTATTAAGCGGATATCCGCTTTATTTTTCACTTGAAGGACCCAAACACACTATTCAGGCAATAGTTCAAAACGTTGGTTTTTATGGCACTCCTCCGAATGCTTTTTATTCACCTACATTACAGTTGGGTCAAACGCAGCCAGGCTCGAAGCTCTTTGGATACCTAGGCCCTGCGCCTTTACAAACACAATTTGTGGGATGGGTTATAATTTTCGCATTTTTAGTGAGTTTCATCCTTCTTTTTAAAAAATACTTTTGGGTGCGATTAACAGGGATACTGTCCATAATTTCCATCTGGTATTCACTCGGTGGAAACCTCTGGACTTCATTCGGGAGGGGACCAAAATATATCGAGCCATGGTGGCTGCCTTGGAGATGGCTTGGAGTGACGCCTATATTAAAAGATATTGTCCCTCAGAGAACAATGTTTTTTTTCTGGCTAGTGGCAGGTGTTGTATTGGCATTTGGTGTCAGAGAGATTTCAAATGTAATAACAAATTGGCTATGTAAATATGCTCGGTTGTTAAAGAGCAAAGTGAGAGAACTGGTATTCTCTTTTGTGAGCGCACTTGTCTCTTTTGCAATTGTCATCCAAATAGCCATTTTGCAACCCCTGCCTTTCGGCGTGATAAAGCCACAACTGTCAAGTTGGTATGTTGATACAACAAGCAAACTTCCAAGTGATTCGATAGTCTTTGTCGGAATTAGTAATTTGGAAAGCTTTGAATTACTTTACTGGCAAAGCGAAACTAGATTTCACGTGAGGCTTGCAAATAATTTTAGTGGAATTTTTGTTCCCGATGCTGTAACTCCGCAATTACCTTCCTTGCAGGATTATATAGATGCATCTTACCTGGGGCCACAGTATCAGCAAGTGCTAATAAGTACATTTAAGTCTCAGCTAGCTGATTCAGGAGTTGATGCCGTTGTATTTCAAGATGCTCCGGCTAATGCTTACTTAATCAAGATTATGCAATCAATCTCTGGCTATGACGGAGAAGTCGATGGTGGAGGCTATCTGTTCTTGTTGAATCATTCCCGCTAGGGCAGATTGACCCAAGTGACACTATAAACCGTGACAGGAGAGGTCCCATCGCTGAAGATTCGAATTTCAATTAAATCACCGCCGGGCCCGGGTGCAGGTCTTGCGGTCCATATTCCAAAACCGTGTAATACCGGCGATAATCTCGGAATTTTGTCTGAAGGAGTGGTGCCTTGTATCAAGGCTACTTGCACAATTCCATTATTGCTAGGTTCCTCACGAGCCAATAAGGTATTGGTCGAATCATCCCACATCTCTACATTTACTCCACCATTGTCCGAAAGCTTCACCTGGGCATTTAGAACCATCCCAGCTCCTGATCTAATAAAAGCTCCATAGCATACATAACCCGAAAGAGATCCTTCCGACGCAATAGAAGTTGGAATTCCATTTTGTGACTGAACTCGTCCGATATTTGATTCCAATGCCCAACGAGGTGCGTCCACCACTGATTTCTTTGAAGGATCCGGACCTACATAGATATGTTGGCCAACACTTAGTCCCCTTTCTTCGAAAAGATAAATACCCGAATTTGAATACCGTAGGCTGGCATTTGCACTCTTTGCCAAATAACTGAGCGTGGACAATGTATCCGAAACCGACTCGGTCTCTATACCTGCATAAGGGGCAAGGATAATCCATACATTTGACTGGTTAACCGGAAATGATCCTGGACTTCTCATCGCATAAATGTATTTTCTCCCTGCAAGAGTTCCGGCTATGCCTTGAGAAGCAATTACCTCATCTCCTTGAGGGATCATGGATTCAGCGGATTTCAAGGCGCCCCCGCTTAGCCTAGATACATCCATCCAGGCGGTCGGAATTTTCGGAAACCATACCAGGCTATAGCCAATCGCAATAACTCCAAGTACGACAAGAGACATTTTGTGAACCAGCTTCAGGTTTCCAACCTTTGCAAGTACTTCAAAAAATCCGTAGACTAAAAAGAACTCCACGGGAAGAGACTGAAACCCGGGAAATGCAAACACTCCCTGTCGATAGTCATTAGAAACATTAACCAATAGGATTAAACCAGGCGAGATTAGCCCCCAAGGCGAAAGTACTCCTATTGCTCCGGCAGCTCCCAATTGCGCGAAAATATCGCTGCAGCGCTGCTTTATTCGCGATGCTACATCCCCCACGTGTGTAAAAATCCCAAGTATTTTACTAATCGAAGAACCCTGTCCAAGATATGGGTATCCGTCTTTGATCGTCAGGCTTTGATCGGCACCCAAGATATAAAAACCACAAAATGCAAGAATTGAAATTCCAACTGTAAGTAACCCAACCCTAAATCGATCCTTGACTATTAAGAGAGTAAGGCCAATGGATAGCAACCACAACACCCCTACCACCCCGCAGCTTAATTCAAAAACCGCAAAAATTAAGGCGTTTTTGTACTTACCTTGTTCCAAACTTGAACTAGCCCCTATGAGAAAAAATAGTGCAACTGACTCCAAGTGAAAATCACCGGCTACACTCCAAAATATCCACGGGTTTAAGGCCAACATGAAGGCCGCCAAAATATAAACATTAGATTTAGACAATTTTGGATTTATTTTCCAGTATTCTTTGGAACCTATCCAGTTCAAAAGAAGTATTTCCGCCCCTATTACAGAAATAATTTGAACTATCAACAGCCACAGGGAAGCTGGAATTACAATAGCTGGCCATGACAGAACCCACATTATGATCTCGCCATGATTGCCAAAAAAACTAAAACCAGCTACAGTGTCAAACGGATTCAAGTTTCCGTGGGATATTAACCACGCAGCCTGTGAATAAAGGGCGCTATCCCAAGAAAGAGAACCCCGGTTATATATCAAAAAGCTCCACGCCATCATGGCAAGACCTTGAATGGCAATTACTGCAAAGCTAAGTCTATAAAGTTTGGAGTCTTTTATGTCAGTCATCTATTCGGTGCAAATAAGACCTGTCGATTAAACCTCTTCTAAATAACATGTACTCAAGTGAAGTTTTAAGAACGCCAAATCCATATTTAACACTTCGCCTAAAATTAATAGAAGACGAATCCGGCTCGTAACGTGTAGGACAAGAAAGTTCTCCAATTCTAAAACCTGCTGCTAAAGCCTGAACGATCATTTGGTTATCAAAAACAAAGTCGTCTGAATTCTCCTCAAGTCGCAAAGAAGTTAACACTTCTCTAGAAAACGCTCTAAACCCAGTGTGATATTCGGATAGTTTATATCCAACCATCTCATTTTGCACCAATGTGAGTACTCGGTTAGCAATGTATTTCCACTTTGGCATGCCGCCTAGTAAAGCACCAGGTCCAATAATTCTTGAGGCCACAACGAAATCGTATACGTCATATGCAACCATAGAGGCAATGCTAACCAGAAGAAGCGGCGTGTACTGGTAGTCAGGATGAAGCATAACCACGACGTCTGCTCCTCTTTGAAGCGCAGTATTATAACAAGTCTTTTGATTACCTCCATATCCTCGATTGATGTCGTGTTTTACTATATGGAGATTTAACTCTTGGGCGATTTTAATGGTGTCATCGCTTGAAACGTCGTCCACTAAAATAACGTCGTCCACAAGAGATTGATCAATCTCCTCCACTGTCTTCTCCAACGTGCTTGCTGCGTTGTAAGCAGGCATAACCACAGCAATTTTTTTCCCGTTAATCATTCCATCTAGCCTTCCATGTTTTTGCCAACATTATTGCGGTCCGGTGAATCGTATCGGAAGAATTTCAGAATAACCGTAAGGATATCCGTTACTTCCATTTACAAGATTTGCTTCAAAGTATGTAGGTTCAGGAACCACTACTCCTCCACGAATATAAAAAGTCGCTACACCCTGAGCGTTGGTATAACCAATTACCGGTGTCATCCCTCTATGTTCGTTTTCAATATTCACCCAGTAGTTTGAATTTCCATCTGAGGTAGATATAGTGGCCAACCCAATCTGAGTGCTGTACTGGTTATAGACAATTTGGCTCATATATACCTGCACGCCGGACTTCTTCACCGGCCTGTCAAATTCGTCTAGAAGCTGAGTCTTAACCACAGTTGTCCGGTTGAGCGGAACGAGGGAGTTAATTGCAACTGGAATTAAGCCCAGATGGATCTGCTGTGGTCTAAATACCGGAGAAACTGACACAGTAGCTGGCTGATCGGTATATGCAACTACTTGAAAGCCTCCGCCGATACCGGGCATCGCGTAAAAATTAGGAGCGGTAATTGTCATTATCGTCGAACCGTCAGGGCCAACATCTGGCCCTCCACTTGCAATATGCCAAGCTGCGGTAGTAGTGCCGGCCTCTTGGATGGTAAATACCGGACTTAAATATGAATTTAAGTTATTTGTAATTGAAATCGTAATTTCGTCAATGGTTTGCAATTCGCCCGTAGTGTGGACGCTTACAATTGCAATGTTTAACGGTCTTGGAGTCAAGATATTATAAGCCAAGAGGCCCGTAAGCAATATCACCGCACCACCAACTAAAGTAAATCGCCATTTAATTTTAAGCCTAGTTACCTGGACTCTTCCAATTGTTGCCGCAGCAACCAATGCAGCCGGAATCAAGCTTATTAAATAACTTCCAAATGATCTAGATGCGAAAAACAGTACGATTGAAGGTACTAAAAACACCAATGGTTTCACATACTCGTAAAATCCAACAAGGGTGACCAAGGCAAGAAGCAACACCGCTAATTCAACATAGTTATAAAGTGTAAGCGAACCGCCTCCAAGGCCGAGAAAAATGGATAATCCAATAAATCCTTGACCCGCAGGAATAGCATGGCTGGCCACCGGCGTCAACATTCCTTGTATCCATGCCTTAGGAGCCCAGATAATATATGGGATATTAGGCAACAAAAATCCACCTGCCGCGATTGCAAAGTACTTTAGCCCCCGCAAAATTCCCTCGCTATAACTTCTGCCTTCGTGCAAAGATTCAATAGCCAAAGATATTGGAATTAGCCCTGCGATGGGCCAAGAATTTTGCTTGACTGCCATTGCAAAACCCAAAAATAGTGGTCCTAACCACTTCCATTTAATTTTAGAAGGAGTGTCTTTATACTTGTCACCCGAGCCGAACCGATCCCACTGATAGGCAGCTACCAGCAAAAAGGGTAAAAATAAAGCGTCTGTTACTCCCCCAACGGCATAGGCAATGTAGACGCTAAAACTTGCAATTATCAGTACATAGGGCCTCAAATTTCGAGGCAGCATCCAGAACATCATTATCGTTGTAATTACCCATGCTGCAATATTTACAATTACTGCACCTTG
>JAJYDO010000111.1 GCA_021777355.1 Actinomycetes bacterium
AATTACAGTTGATTTCTCGACACCGAGTACGGAACGCCATATATTAGTATTAAACAACGCCATTTTCCTTTCCTATTTTTTGGAATTTCCAATACTCAAAATTTAGCCTGGAGATGGCGTTGTTTGCTCTAAAGGCAGGTCAGGGAACCCACGGATATGTTAGGAGAGCCTCTTTAATTTTATTCTCTTATTTTGCTTTGTGTTGAGGTGATCGCATAAGGCAATAACTTACTCTCAATTGATTGATGGTGGCCCTCGCCGCACGCCCATTTTTTCAACTCATAGGTGGTTATGTATGAATTTAGGAGTAAAGGCATCTTTGTTTTGCTGTATGACAGAGGAATAGAAAAGGATATGCATGAGGGCTAGGCCGCACAAAAGCACCGAGTCCAATCGATTGAGTTTCAGCTTGATCTCGCTTGGGGGATTTCACCATTCATGAAGATAGCCCAGCAGGTCGAACTTACGCGCCATCCAGGCTGCCTCTTTATGAAAAAACCTGCGAAATTTAGCGGTATTGGCGCCGGGGTTGAGATTTTTCTAACACGGTGACGAATGAGTGTCGAGATCTCGTGGTAAAAGGAGAAGCCATTGGGATGTATTGAATGCAGAAGAAGGCTCGCTGGTCCCATCTACTGGGCCACCGACATCTGACACCCATTATGGGGGGAATTTCCACATTTTCTAGGCATATCTACGACAAATGAACTTGAAATGGACTATTTGAGGATTATTTGGCAAGTGTTGGCAACCAAAACCCGGACTTAGGCGTCTTATATAGAGTATGGTAAGTGACCTGTTGGCTAAAGAAAGAAGTGGGATATCAGTTAGCCTTCCCGACTTTTTCCAGCCAAAGAGGTTGTACGTGACTCCAATTAGGCGAAATAAAACAAATAACTCAGCTTCGGCAGAGCCCGTAGCTCAACTTGAAGAGTCCTCTAAAGATGAGGATTTTAAGAAGTTATTTTCCAGCCAGTACAGAAAACTTTGTTATTTGGCATCGATGCTGCTCTATGATCCATCTGGGGCCGAAGAGGTAGTCCAGGATGCTTTTGCAACTACCTATAACTTTTGGGCAAAAATTAAGAAATCTGAAGCAAGATCGGCTTATTTGAGAACCTGCGTTGTGAATGGGTCAAGATCGCGGAACAGGCGAGTAACCATCCAATCAAAGTACGCTGATACTTTGAAATCTGCTGCACAACGCGAAAGCTCCCAATCGTTTACTCCCCGTGACTTCCAAGTTTACGATGCAGTGAGTTCACTTGCACCAAAGCAGCGAGAGGTGGTAGTCCTTCGATATTGGTCTGACTTGTCTGAAAAAGAGATTTCTAAGGCCCTTGGTTGTTCAGTTGGAACTGTGAAGTCCCAACTGAACAAGGCTAAATCAAAGTTGGAAGCACTTCTTGAAACAAGTGGGGGCGATGACTTTGAGAAATGAGAAGATAAGTTCAATCAATTCGAGTGAAGGTCGAACAACCCCAGATATAGAGAAAGAACTAATTTCTGCTTTCAACAAGTTTTCTGAGGCAACTATGGTTGACTTTGATGAGGGCTCAATGGAGGGAAAACTTGACTTAGTAAAGCAAAAAGCTCAGAATTTACAAAGTGCCAAGTGGGAGAAAAACGCCCAAGATAGAGCTAAAATTAAAAGTCTTGATTCAACGAGGCCGTCTAGAAAATTGCGACTTTCACTGGCTGGTGCAATTGCGGCAACTCTTTCTTTGGCAGGAATCTTTACATTTTTCACAACCAACCATTCATCAATACAGGCCTCTCATTCAACTTCGACGGTTGTAGCTGTCAAGGCGCCATCAGCGGCCCAAGTTGCAGTTCTAGAGGCCAATGCAAGCCCGACTTGTCCAACTGGAATTATTGGCGGCAGTTCCACAACTCCCATTTCGTCGTGTATCGGCAAAGTTGAATTCGCAACATTCGTAGGAGCAAATGCGACAGCGGGGTCTCCGGCAGGTATTGAATTCCAGCCGGAAAAATCCGCTCGGATTCCTTTGTCGAAATTATCGATGAAAGAAGGAGAGACCATTTATATACTGCTCCAACAAATGCCGGGCAATTACGAGTGGGAAGTGCTTGGGACAAATGGCGCTAACCATGTGATTTCAAAGAGTTCTCTGATAGATCACACCGGATCACTTCTGTTGACAATTCATGCACTATCTATTGGAAATTATTCAATAAAAGCCGGTGAATTTTGGAGTGGAGCACCTTGCAAAGTCTCAACTACCACAAGTAGTTGTCCCTCAACTACTTTGCCCATGAATGCCAATCCGACACTTATGACCGTTGATATTTCAGTGTCGATTAGCAAATAGAGAAGTGCACAGTGAACTCAATTACTAAAAACAGTCAAGAAAACAAGGAGACTAAAAGGTCTTCAATAACCAAAGGAGAATGAAATGAAAATGAAAGTAGTTTTTGTGACCTCACTATTAGTGGTGGCAATACTGTTTAGTGTATTAGGGGCAGTGATCTTCCAAAGTCATGCCGCTCCAACGACAAAGGTGTCTTTAGCTTCCTTTACTACGGCCGGATGTACCAGTTCGTCTGCAAAGATCACGGTTACAAGCACAGGTTCAGCGTCAGCTACGCCAGATGTAGTCAACGTAATGGCATCCATCAACGAGCAAGGTGCTTCTGCCGCGGATGCACTGGCTTCTGATAACTCTGAAGCAGCTCAAATAATATCTACAGTGACTGCCGCAGGAGTCAGCGCTTCTGATATCCAAACCACAAACTTTTCACTGGGACCCACATATTCCGACAAAGGAGTAATTACAGGCTATTCAGCTTCCAACAGCATAATGATAAAGATAACCAATCTTCCAAGTGCAGGCACAGTGATTGACCAGGCAGAAAACTCAATTGGAAATGCAGGAACAATCCAGTCGATTTATTTCTCGGTTTCTGATACCTCACTTCTCCAAGGTCAAGCCAAGGCGAACGCAGTTTCTCAGGCAAACTCCGAGGCACAGGCTATGGCAACTGCGGCAGGGGAGAAGATAACCGGGGTATGTTCAATTTCAGATTCCGCTCCAACGCCGATTTACCCAATTGATTTTGGCGCAGCCGCCAAATCGATGAATTCTTCAAGTCAAGTGCCACTTCAAGCTGGAACTCAAAGCCTAACGGACCAGGTAACTGTAATCTACGGACTGAGTACCAAGTAAATCCCGGACAAATTGCTATAAAATTGCACTCCTTTCCTCACGGCTCGACAACTATAAAATAGTCGAGCCGTGAGGTACAACATCTTGGTCCATAGAGTGCTGAGACTCTAAACATGCTTCATAATCGATACTATTTGGCTCCGATTGGTATATTCGGCCATAAAGTGAATAAGCTTCGTTAAATGGAAATCAATGAATTCTTAAACGAGGTCTGCCCAATAATTAAAGATCGGGGATGGGCATACTATTTTGCCGATAGCACTGCAAAGCTTGGTCAAGAAAATGGCGTTGACGTCCTCACCTTATATTTCATTGGCAGAGGCGGAGTCATTGGAGACGTAGATGCAGGAATGGTAATAAGTGCTTTTGGCTATTTCAAACCAGATCTAATCAGGCAGGTCTGGAATGCCGGGAGAGAGATAATTAATCCTAAAAAAGCAGCTGCGCTTTATTTTGAGTGTGCCAATGTCTTTGGTCAAGAGAACTTTTCAGGTATTGACAAAATGGAAGAATTTGCTCATGCCGGAGAAAAAGTGATTGAGGCCAGCGATCCAACAGCACTCGCACTTTATGCGGGCGCTAAAGAGATGGAGTTGACCTCAAATCCCTATGGACGAGCAATGCAGGTAATGTCAGTGCTTCGTGAGTTCAGGGGGAGTGCGCATTTATTGGCAGTTAGGGCAATGGGGCTTGAGACTAGAGTTGCCCACTATCTGGCTCGACCAGGTGATTTCTCATTGTTCGGTTGGGGTGAAAACGACGTTCCAGAAGTAAGTGATCATGACTTTCAACTTCTTCGGGATGCTGAAGATCTAACGGACAAAATAGTTGCTCCTGCATATTCTGTCTTAAATGACAAGGAAAGATCAGACTTGCTAGAGGGCGCCAAAAATATAGCAGACGCTTTGGATGGGAATAAGTAAGCATGGAATTAGGAATTGCATTTGCAAATACACTGGTCTGGGGCGACTCAAATGGCGCGATCTTGGGCCAGTTGGCAGAAGAGCTTGGATATGACTCGCTCTGGACGGTTGAACACGTTGTGCTTCCCGCAGGATATAAGTCACCTTATCCCTATTCTAAAGACGGCCAGATGCCAGGGGGAGAAGATGCCACTATTCCGGACCCCATTGTCTGGCTTAGCTATGTAGCGGCATCAACTTCTAAAATAAAGCTGGGAACAGGTATTGTAATTCTCCCGCAGCGCAATCCGATCCTGTTTGCTAAGGAAATTGCAACATTAGATGTGGTATCTCACGGCAGAGTACTTCTTGGAATCGGAGTTGGCTGGTTAAAAGAAGAGTTTGAAGCCTTAGGAGTGCCTTTTGAAAACAGGGCAAAGCGCACCGATGAACATATTGGAGCCCTCAGGGCTATTTGGCGTAATGACCCCGCAAGCTTTCACGGAGAGTTA
>JAJYDO010000054.1 GCA_021777355.1 Actinomycetes bacterium
TGCCCTCACGGTGATTGTTGCAGTAACGATCGGAACTGCGATTAACAAGTTGGGTACTGATATTTATTTATCCCCGGGAGAGTCTGTAAATATTTCAACCTATTATTCAATCGACACCGCAGCAGTTTTTAATTACATAGAATTTCCAACCGCGTCTTCGCAGAGTTCTGGCTCCTCAGGCTCGTCAGGATCGTATTCTGAATTAGTAGCAGTTAGGGCAACTCTTTGCGCAGGAAGCGAACCGGTTAACTATTTGGTAAATGTCCTGCAGAATTTTGAAGTTAATTTTTCCGATGGATCATGGAATAACTGGGACTACTTTACGCTCAGTAGATTGCCTAGCTTTGCGATTAATACCTATATTGGAGCAAACTCGTGCGTGACCCATTACATTATCTTTGGAGCACAAGCCAATCAAAAGCCGGTATCGGTTTCGCTGCGCAAATCGATCATCGGCAAATGGATTTGGCCAGTGCATCCATCTTGAAATTGTGGCATAGCGACGCTACAAATCCTCGATCACTCTTACTACTGCTCTAGATATTGGCAACAAGCCGTTAACATCCACTTTGTCCAGCGTGTCTAGTTTGTCAAAAAGATACATAGGCGCCGTCAGAAAATCAAGAATTGGGACTCCTGCAAGGTGGAAGAAACCACCATCGGTTGGCGGGTGTTCCATGAATATATCCGGTTTTAAAATCAATGATCTTTTGAGATTTTCGGCCGAAATTGCGCTTGCAACACTTTTTTGAAGCTCTTCAATTTCACTTGTAAACCACCATCGGCACTCGGGCTCGCCGGTGGCTATAAGGTTCCCATTTTCACCTCTACACTCATTGGCAGCATGCTCGAGGTGAATCTCAATAACTGTATCTTTGAGCAATTCATTATGGGTTTCAATAAATTTTCTAGTCCCGGCGCCTCCCGACATATGACCTGCCGTCAGCAAAAACATCATATTGTATTTGCGCTCGGCAGTCTTGGACCAGTACTTTGCCTGAGCTAATACCATTGCTATTCCCGTTCCATCTTCCACGGCGGATGCCCAGGGAGCGTCATGGTGAGATCCGATAATTATCCATTTATCTTCTTTTCCCTTTAGGCTTGCCACAATGTTTTGTGATGAGCCCGAGTAATTTCGGCCCTTTACCGATATGGATGCAATCACTTCTCCTCGACCCATTAATTCAGTTATTTTTGAACCGGCCTCTTTGTCTACCCAAATAGCAGGGATATCCCTTATAATCCCGTCGTAAGGGACGTAATACTCTTTGGTTAACCAAGGGAATCCGTCTAAAACGCCTATAAATCCCTTGGCTCCAATGTTCATTGCAGGAGCCAAGACTTCAGTAAATCGTTGACCGAACGGAAGAGTTTGAACCAGTGAATCAAATTCGTTTTCGGGATCAAAGTAGCTTGTGGCCAAAGATCGGAAAAATTGAAGGGGAACCTCCGAAAGTTGAACTTTGTCGAGGGCTACAAAGTCGCCGTTTGGAAAATCAGTGCTTTCAAGGTGCCTAAGCGGCGCTTGAAAGTTTTCAACCGGTTTTGAAAAAGGAAGCGGATAAGCCGGCACGTCAACAAATATTGATGGATTGTCCAGCAAATAAACTTTGAGGCTCGCTCCATTCTCTTGCCAAATGTTGAGCGGCACTTCTTCGCCTTTTACCTCTACAAGCCCAAACTCGTTAAATTTATTTTTAATCCATTCTTGACAGTTGAAGTCGCCCTCGTAACCCGGTCTTCTGACCCCAAACCCCACGATCTCTTCGATCCATGAGAATATCTCTGGCGCTTCGGGAAATCCTTCGAAATGAGGATCGTTTAAAGTGGGCCGGGATTGGGAATCATCCCCAGAATTTGCCATAGTGCAATACTACATAGCCTCTTAATTTGCCTATCCCAATCGAGCAAAAGAAGCCCAAATGGAAGCAAATTCCAAAGAAATATCTGGCCCTGTCGAGTAAAAAAACAGGTTGGATCTGCCTCCCTTTTTGGCTTTTAATGTTTTGGCAGTACTTCTTTGTTGCCTTAAGTGGCTATATCGGCACTTAAAGTAAAATTAAACACTAATTCAATACCTCTTCTACCAGGTATTTTCAATTATTTTGATCCGCTTTGACCATTTCGAGGGGGTATTTCATGGCGGTGTGGCAATTGTCTAGAATTCTAAGTAGGCTAAAAGTGGAAAATCACAAGAAATAGTGGAGCGAGGAGAAGACTATGACACAATCACCTGAATTCCCAACTAGCGAACAGGGCTCGCTTGAAGCTCAACCAACCTTTACCGGGACTGCTTCAAGTGGGTTTGGACAAGATGTCTCAGATTTTACCCCCCTTACACTTCCAACTGTATCGTTGGTGACGCAAACCGACACAGGTTTAGTTGAAGTTCAAGGTTTAACTTTGATTTTTGATGATGCCGGAATGACGGTTAGGAAATCAACCGGGGATTTGGTAAAGATTCTGCCATGGACTTCGCTATTGGATATAACTGTTGAAGACTTCCAACAAAATCCGATTGACCCTGTCGCGTCGGCCGTATCGGTTGCAACTGATCGGAGGTCGCACGAGTTTAGGGTAAAAGGCGTTGGAGCCAGGGATCTCTCCGATGACATTGCAAAACTGGCCAAGCAATTTACATCCAGTCAAGGGATAATCGACAATGAAGGAACGGATCTGAAAACGTTGCTTCCTTGGTTAGTTTTCATCGCATCAGTTCTGGCTGGGCTGGGCTTATGGGGAGCTCACTTGGCCGGGCATCTCGCTACTTGACCTGGAGCCAATAACTTATGTCAGGCCTAGACCCGTCCTCAATTGACACATTAGAGTCTTGCAATTCTACATGGATGTTTGATAGGCAAAATATGCAATTTAGAAGACTTCTAAAGGGCCTTGACTTAGACTCCATGTCTGCCTCAACTAACTGGCGTCCCTACTTCGGGCTGGAGATTGATGACGAAAGTGGAGCTTTTGTGATTAAGTTGAATGAACCCGGAACTCGCCTTCTTAGAGCTTGGAGGCATCAGGATCCATGCCCGCAATGCGGTACTACAAAGACTACGGAGATATCTCTAAGTGATCTAAAAGAAGCGATGGATTCGTAAATGCGTGCGGCAGTTTTGCGCAATTCAAAATTGGTGGTTGACGATTTTGAAGATCTTCATCCAACAAGTTCGCAAGTTCTAGTCAAGCCGTTGGCCTGTGGAATATGCGGATCCGATCTTCACTTCGTAAATCACGGTCAGGAGCTTTTAGATCAAGGCAAGTTACTTGAAGCTTCCCTCAGCGGGCCTGCTCAAATGGATCTGACATTGGAGAACGACGTTTTTATGGGTCATGAGTTTGCCTGCGAAGTGATAGAACTGGGCCCTGATGCCACAGGCCTAAAAGAAGGCGATATTGTCGTATCTGTTCCGGTGCTTATTTCGGGATCCAAGATCTCGCAGCTTGCATACAGCAACGAATTCCCTGGTGGCTTTTCAGACCAAATGCTTCTCTCTGCGCCCTTGGCGATAAAAGTCCCCAATTCGCTATCTCCACTTGAGGCGGCAATGTGCGAGCCGTTGGCAGTCGGAGTTCATGCGGTCGGCATAAGCGGAGCCGATACAAATTTTGGAGCAGTTGTTATGGGTTGCGGTCCAGTGGGATTGGCTGTGATTAGTGCCGCAAAAGCCAGCGGAATTCACCCGATATTGGCTTCAGACTACTCCCCTTTGAGGCGTGAGCTAGCTATCAAGATGGGTGCGGATGAAGCAATTGATCCGAATGAAGAATCTATTTTCAATTCATGGCGAAAAATTGCTGCTTCAAGGAAAGTAGCGGTATTTGAAGCGGTGGGCATT
This sequence comes from Actinomycetes bacterium, assembly GCA_021777355.1. Lineage (GTDB taxonomy): Bacteria > Actinomycetota > Acidimicrobiia > Acidimicrobiales > JABEUL01 > JABEUL01. Next base: position 3,846 of record JAJYDO010000054.1, read on the forward strand.
CCGGGAATGATCGATTCTGCGATGAAAGAAGCTCCACTTGGAACAAGGATAGTGGTAGTCGGTGTGTGTATGCAGACAGACCATATTATGCCATTTGCCGGCATAGCAAAAGAGCTCGAAATTCGATTCGCTTTTGCATATATGCCGCATGAATTTGCGAACTCCTTAAATCTTTTGGCAGAGGGCAAGGTAAAGATGGCCGAGGCAATTACGAAGTCGGTTACATTGGATGAATTACCTGATGCCTTTGCTGATCTTGCTTCGCCAATGGAATTAGGAAAATTAATCGTTACACCGTCGTGATTGTAAATCAATTAGAACGTGTCGCTGATCTTTTACTGTTATTAAAAAGCAGTTCGCGGCCCTTGACGCTTAAGGAAATATCTAACTGCATCCCCCTTTACGCGGACTTTGACAGTTCAATTTCCGTATGTCGGAGGCAATTTGAAAGAGACAAGGCCGTGCTTCGCCAATGCGGGATAGACCTGCTCGTAGAACAAGTCGGCGGCAGCGAGCAGTACGCCTACCGCATAGGGCCCTTGGCATTTAATGACGAATACTTCTCACTAACGGATAATGAGAAAGAAGCCGTCAAGTTAGCTTCAACACTCGTGAACAAGACGTTTCCCAAAAAAGATGACGACACGAGTGCCAATGACTCGTCACAGTCGCTTTTAATTGCACTCTCTGCAGTTGCATCTTCACCTGATCTCGGCATTATTCACCAGGCTCTAGCGGAGAAGCGAACTGTCACGTTTGACTACTTGGGACTTTCAAGGTCGGTGGATCCAGGATTTTTGAAATTCAAGTCTGGATACTGGTACTTAATTGCCTATGATCGCACAAAATCGGCAACCAGGACCTTTCGACTTGATCGGATTGACTCCTCGATTCATCTCGATGCCGCTGGAAGTGCAACCAACGTGGCCGAAATTGACTCGTCGCTTGGACGCCTTGATCATCCATGGGAGTCGAGTGAGGATCTGACAACTTCAGTTATGGTAAAAATTGATTCGATTGAAAAGGATCGGGCCATCCGAGAATTGGGAAGACCAGGCAAAATCGAAGAGGATGAAGAGGGATCAGTCACACTTGAAATTGGAGTTTCTAATTTTCCGGTATTTTACTCATGGCTGTTTGATTTTGGAACTCATGCAAAGGTGTTGGGGCCAAGAAGTGTGGTAGATGGCATTATGGAGTGGCTTGGCGGAATTGGTTCTGAGGGAGTAGAAAAAGTTGCAAACTAAAGACACTTCCTCCAGGCTAAATGGGCTTTTGGCAATACTGGAGTGGTTGGATGCCACCGGCTCGGCCACAGTCGGAGCTATTGCCGACAAATTTGGTCTCACTCCAACCCAGGTAGTCAAAGAGCTGGAGTTGGCATCCTGCTATGGAATCCCGCCATTCTCGCCCGATGCGCTCTTGGATATCTGGATCGACTACGGTCAAGACGATCCTCCAAAATCCGGAGAAAAACTTTCTAGGGCAGTCGTCCATGCCACTCTTGGCCGTGAATTTGCCTCTGACAAGTCCCTTTCACCCGAAGATATATTGGCAATTGGTTTGATCTCCTCGACCTACGAATCGCTCCCTGAATCAATTCACTCTGACGTTTTGAAATCTGCAGTCACCAAATTGCTTTCCAAGGTTTCACCTGATTTGGCAGTTGAAGTTGAGAGTCCTGATTTGATCACCGAGCTGCTTTCATTTGTCGAAAGTAACTCCGTTTTGATTATTGATTATTTCTCGGCGAATAAAGATACGTTACGCCACATTGAAATTTGGCCTTTAAAAGTAATGATGAGACAAGGTCATTGGTATCTAGACGCCGTTTTAGCTGACACTAACGAACTGAGAAGATTCCGGTTGGACAGAATTAGATCAGTGGAGAGAATTGGCGAAGTATTTGACCCGACAAAAATTGAACCAAATGTATTTAGGGCCATTGATGATACTTCGGCATTTAATGCTGGCCCGGATTCACTAAAGGTGACCATTGAAATTCCGGGTTCAAGAAAGTGGATGACTGAAGCTATTCCGGTCATTCAACAAAGGAAACTGCCAAATGGAAATATTCAAATTGTTATTCCGGTTGCGGGGACGTTTTGGCTAAAGAAGTTTTTATTAAAAGTTGGTCCAGGAGTAAAAGTAATTGCACCTGAAGCTTATGTGCAACTTCCACAAGAAATTGCCACCGAGATGCGCAAAATCTACACCGCTAGTCCCTAGCTGCATCTTTTGAATCAAGTTAAATTAGACGAGAATACCCGTGTTCTTGATTTAGAAAACAATAGTTAGTGAAGTGGATTTATCCATTTTAGCGATGGGAATCTTGCGAAATCGCTGTCAGTTGTTACCCATACGCATCCAGATTCAATAGCTAGGGCCGCTAAATACGCATCTGGAATCAAGTTTCCCGTAGCCTGGCTTTTCTTGCATAGATTCATAAAAATTTCCCAGTGTCTATCACCTGGTTTTACTAAAATGCAGTTGGGTCGGCTTACAAGCGAATCAATAAATTTAATGGCCACTTCTAGTGGAGTCGGCGTCTTGAAGATCCTACGATGGGTGACTATTCTTAGGAATCCACTTAAAACGATCTCTGAAAGTGCCCACGGTCCCTCTTTATTAGTTTCATTCTCCAACCACTTTCTTAGCTCAGGATTTCGATCACTATCAAGCCTGTGAGCATGAACAAGTATGTTCACGTCAAGAAGGTTCATTAGGTCCGTCCAACAAGTCATTTAACGAGCTACTGCTATCGAGATCAATTCCTGGATACAGACCGTCACCATCAAAAGTCACAAGTTCGAAATCGTTAGGAGTTGAATTTGGCTGCTTGCCAACGGAGTATTCAAGCCGCTCCTCAATGACCGTTGTAATGGTGGTTCCCCTTCGCGCAGCTTCCTCCTTAATGCTCCGATATAGGGAATCCTTCATATTTATGGTTGTACGCATATGCTTAATCATATCCAAGTAATTTTGACTTCATTTGTCAGCAACCGTGAAGGTCACGCCTGCCGGGCAAAATAGTGATTAAATGGAGACAAAGTAAATGCATTACTTCATTATTTTTCATGCTATATTATTATATTACAAAATGGTAGTTAGCAGGGAACTTCGACGGGAAAAATCCGGCGACGTCGAGTGGTGGCAGTTTTAGTCGCGACCAAGTCTCTTAGTATTTAGCATTTACCCCCAATGAAAATTTTTTAGGAGTAGGCAGCCTTGGCACTTGGCTGTAGACCCTGAGGGGGCCTGGGGAACCCTAGCTGAGCGCCTTCACAATTGGGTGTCAACCGTAAGTGGCATCTCATCTTGTCCGGATGCGCGCGCTTTGTTATCAAATCTCGAGTCACAGATCTGCATAAATTACTTTCGCAATCTAGGTCGTAGGCCCATAGCCTCCACAGAGTGGTTGAGTGAAACTCGGAATCAGCATAAGTGCGTCCATCACGTCTTGTAATGCCACAGAATCGTAGGGCAGACCAATGTGGCCAGTGTTGTCTGAAGGGCATTGATTCTGGACCAAAATGTTGGTTACGTTTGCTCCAGAAAGAAATGCTGACGAATAAGGTTGCACTATCTCATCATCGCTCGTTTCAATAACCACGTAGGTTGGTCCCGCCACAGTATCGCCGGTGGCATTCAAGTTCGTGATAAAGGAAGAGTACGTCCACTGCTCACCCCACGCAGGTTGTGTCAGACCCAACTGCTGCAAAGTGGTTGGATTAGCCAGAGTTGTTCCGTGATTAGAAGGCGCTAAACCAACCAACGTGTTGACTTTTGAGGCACCTGATAGAAACTTCATATAGTACCTAGGCATCATCCCTCCCTGAGAGTGGCCTACAATGTCAACTTGTTTGGCACCCGTTGAACTTAATACCTCGTCCACAAACGTGCTGAGCTGAGCTGCGGATTGGGCAATATCGCCAAGTCCGTATGCACCTCCCGCCGGATACTGTCCATAGTCGAGTGCATAAACACAGTAGCCAGCGTCGTAGAGCATAGGTGAGAGCGCTTGGAAAACCAAGTTTGCATTTTCTGCGGTTCCGTGCAAAAGAATGACAGGATACGGATGCAATGTTGTTGGCTTGCATGTCCAATCATTTGCACCGGGAGGCATGCCGGATGGATTTTGTGCGCTCGCTTGCTGGCCTGTCGAATAATTTCCTATAGGCAAGCACGCCGACAGCAGCAGCGCCATCGATATTAGGACTACGAGTTTCACAGACTTGTTGATTTGAACTGGCTTCATGGATAGATCCTATCCCCATTCCGTGCCTTTATTTACCCCACAGTCAGTAGCCAAAGATTCGAGTACTCGTGGATCCTCAAAACATGCGAATCATTTAAAAGATGGGGTTCCGAAACGGGAACGCTTCAATCGAGAATGTTCGTTTCCCCGGCACCTGCGCTATTTTTGTGGAATCACTATTGTCAAAGTGGCTTCTACAAGGAAAAATGATTGATACGTGAATTCGGATGTATTGTCCTAAACCTGATCCTTTCCCTGCAGCACGAGATTTATCCTGAGAAATATTGTGCTATTTCACTATTTTCTATGTGTTATTATGTTATTACATAATGCCGCCAAGATTGTTACTAAAAACCGAGAATTCCAGCGATGTTGCGGGTTGAAAGCTTTAGCCGCGCCCACCTCTTCTATTATTTTGTCTCTATTGCAAACGGAAACGGAATAGGAATTGACGAACCCGGATCCTGGCTAGAAGCGTCAAAACGAGTGCTGGGCGTCGATGGCGAAGTAAGCCACAGTCAACTGGCGGATCTGGTGGAAGGAATAAATCCCGACACATTCTCTTGCCTCGACCAACGTGCCGCCAAAAGGAAAATAGGGCACTTCGACTTAGTTTTTGCAGCTCCTAAGTCTGTGAGTATTCTTGCACTCTGCGCAGGTGATGAAATCTATTCAAAGGTTTTAGACGCCCATGAGTCAAGTGTTGAAAAAGCCCTAAATTGGGCGGGGAGACATGCCGTGTCAGTAGCGGGTCCTATTCCAGGTGATGAGCACAATGTATCTTCAACAGGGATTTTAGGAGCGCAGTTTATCCATCGTACATCCAGAAAAAATGATCCCCACCTGCACTCACACATTGTCATGCCAAATTTGGCTCAAGGAGTAGACGGCCATTGGGGCTCGGCGAGAACCAGGCAGCTATTCCTAAATTCGCGTTACGTAGGAGAAATCTACCAGTGCCATTTACGGGAAAAAATGACTAAGGACTTGGGTGTTAACTGGACTAGATTTCGAAACGGAGTAGCAGACCTTCAGGGCATTGGGCCGGAAGTCATTCGCAATTTTTCAAAGAGGAGCCAAGAGATAACTCGTTTACTTAATCATCCCTTGAGCGCTCAAAATGATCTTAAGTTTGCCGCTCTCAACTCCCGCCCCGAAAAAGACTTGACAAAAACTGTTGAATCTCTTAGGCCAATGTGGCAAGACCAGCTCGCCAAATTGGGCGTGCCTCATGAAACATTACTTAAAAACACACTTGAAAAAGAGCAAAACCGACCAGCAAATCACTTGCTTGCACTCTTGGGAGAGATTCCATCCGACAAAGAACAGGCCAAAAACTGGCACAATCTGGCTAAAGCAATTGATGAATACAGAGAAAAGTGGGGCCTCCAAAATTCTGTGCTCCCATTGGGCCCCTCGTGCCTGGAATTGGCCAAAGAAACGTCAAATTCAGTGTCAAGATTATCCGATTTGATGAAAATAGAACACGATATCAGTGCGCGACAATGGCTTAGAATAAACGAAATTGAGCACTTCCGCGGATTTTGAAACCGCTGGTCTAGAGATATTTTGGCTTAAATGCTTGACTTGGAGCCATAAATGACGTTGTATTGTTGAAAATTTTCAACCACGAGGAGGTGGCGGTGAACAAGACAGAGCTCGTCGGAGCGATCAGCGAAGCTGGCGGTCTGACACGAAAGCAAGCAGAGGCGGCCCTTGAAGGGGTCCTAGGCGCAATCATGAGCGAAATAAAGAAAGGTGAAAAAGTAACAATCCCCGGATTCGGAACTTATCATCCAACAGCTAGGGCTGCGCGCATGGGAAGGAATCCCCGAACCGGTGCTGCTCAAAAGATTGCAGCTTCAAAAGGAGTTAGATTCGCGGCAGGAAGTGCCTTCAAGGAACTTCTGAATAACAAATCAGCTGCCAAGAAGGCCGCAGCTAAGAAGAAGGCTCCGGCCAAGAAGGCTGCAGCTAAGAAGAAGGCTCCGGCCAAGAAGGCTGCAAAAAAGAAATAGTTAAGTTTTGGAGCTAGCACTGGCCAAGTTTCGGTTAGTGCTAGCTCCTTTAGACTTCAGAGGTCCATTATCTTAAAGGATTCGACAAAACTAGATTTGTTTCCAAGATACTTTTGGGCGTCGTTTTGAGCTAATGAGGCCACCCAGTTTTTGAATCTAAGAACTTGCTCTTGATCTTTTGGGTCGGAAATATCCATGGTTGATTTATATTGGCTTTGGTGTTCAAGTAAAGATTTCACTTTAGTATCGAGCCAGTTTCCAATTTCTTCTACGTGATCGACTTCATCTGCCTCAAAAAGCATTATTTTCTCCGGCCTAAATGGCTCCATTTCCAGTTCAGGGAAGAACAAGGGATCCCGAGCACCAACTACGGCATTTAATGCAAGGAAACCCGCTTTTCGGTGGTCTGGATGTAATCTGTAACGCTTCCAAGGGTCATGAGTTAACACAATTTGTGGCTTAAACTCCCTGATCCATTTCACAATCAGGCGCACACCGTCTTTTGTTTCTTCCAACTCGCCGTCGGTCTCCCCTAAAAACATAACTTCGCTTGTTCCCAGCACTCGTGCCGCACGTTTCGCTTCTTCTGATCTCAAACTAATAAGTTCGGCAATATTGGCGTTTTTTTCCCAGGTCCCCTTTGATCCGTCTGTGCATATTACGTGGGCCAGTTTCGTTTTGTCTTCACTCCACTTGGCAAAAGTTCCGCCCACGTTAAATTCAATGTCATCAGGGTGCGCCCCAACGGCCAGAGCTGACAATGGAGGAGGCAAGTTTTTACTTATTTCAACTTCTGCCATCAGGGGTGTTTTCTCATACCAAAGTCATCCAAGTCTTTTGGGAGATCAAGGTCATTTGACCATGAGGTTCCTCTAACTACGAACGTTCCTAGGTCCAGAGATTCTGCTTCTGCCAGATGTTTTGCAAATGAACCGGGTCCGTAGTGGAATCTAAAGCCTCTATTAAGGGGGAATTGCAACACCGTTGTTCCGTCTTCCAAGCGATCGGGAACCAAGCAGACATAATTGTTCAAAAAATCCACCCTCTCTACATTGCTACGAGAATAAGGATTTTCCGGATCCAGCTCGCAAACTAACCACTCGGGGCGTAGGGCTTCACCAGTGATGTTAGGAAGATCTGCATGAACTACGGTCAGGGACAAATAACCCAGATTTTCGAGATAGTAGCTGGCGCCATACAGAGTGGAGTTTAAGTTTCCGGCTTCAACCAAAATGGCTGGATAGCCTTGATCATGCGACCAATCTCTCAATTCGAGATCATTACAGACCAGAGCAACACGTTCCCTAGGAAGGCATTTGAGCACTTTAGCGGCCATTTCTAAGACCAATTTTCTGCGAGATTGGTCGTCTAAGTCTGCGGCCAGCCTTGACTTGGCGCTGGTTAGCGATTTTACGGGAACTAAAAACAGATGGTCAGCTTCAGTTTTGATATCACATCGAACTCTTGAGAAATCCTGGCGGAACACTAAATACAACCTTTTTCTTTCACAAAAAGATTGTAGGGCTAAAGGGAATAGCTCCGTTCAATGTAGGCTTAAGAGGTGGTGGATAACCCAATTCCTGTAGATATGAGAAAAATTCGAGGCGATAAGCCCGCACTTTTACACGTAAAAGAGTTGTTGCTCTCAATAGGCGTAGCAGAGACGGAAATCGATAAGGCGATTGAAGATAACCAGTTGGACCTTTTGATAATTGAACACATGATGATTGGTCAGAGTCCGCAGATGAATGAGGACGAGCTTCTGGAAAGAACAGGACTTGATAGAGGCACGGCAAGGAGATTCTGGCGAGCACTTGGATTTACTGAAGTTGAATCCACCGAAAGAGTTTTTACTGACTTTGATGCCGAGGCCATTGAGATGATGCAAGAGTTAATTCGTCTCGGAATTGCCGATGAGGAGCGGGCAATCCAGCTTGCGAGAGTAATAGGTTCCAGCGTAGCCAGGATTGCCGAAGCTCAGGTCACCATGAGCCAAGTTCTGGTTGCAAAAGATGACTCTGTTGATTCGGCGGAACTTTTGGCGGTTGCAATGGTAGTTCTGCTCCCCAAACTTGCTCGGGTGATGGAGTATGCGTGGCGCAGGCATTTGCAGGCAGCCGCCAGAAGAGCCTGGACTTACCGACAGGAAACCGACGAGCAAGGCCCTACTAATCTGGCTGTGGGCTTCGCCGACATGGTGGGATTCACTTATCTTGCCCAGCAGCTCGATGAGGCTGCCCTTGCACAAATTGTCGCACGTTTTGAATCCGTCGCCCACAACACAATTGTTGAAGGCGGGGGAAGAGTTGTAAAGATGATCGGCGATGAGGCCATGTTCGTGGCCGAAGACATGTCGAGTGCAGCCTCGATTGCTCTTGATTTGGCCGAGGCATATGCAGACGATGATCTTTTGTCAGATGTTCGAGTAGGCCTATCATATGGACCGGTTTTGCTCTGGGACGGCGATTATTACGGCAGCGTGGTAAATCGAGCAAGCCGAATAGTCAACATAGCCAACCCGGGTTCGGTACTGGTTTCAGGAGAGTTCCACAGCGCGCTTTTTGAAGACCCGAGGTTCACGTTTCGCCCTCTTAGACCAAGAGTGCTCAAAGACATAGGAAGAACTGAACTTTGGTCAATGTCGCGTGCCGGAAGCGGTCAAGACGACGCAAATAGGCGTTTAGGTGTCAGGTGGAGGAAGTTGTCCGAAGTTATTAGAGACCTCGAAGAACTAAAAGATCATGGGCAGAGGCTGATTACTTCAGCGGTCCAAACGCACGGTGGCGAATCTGTAGGGAGCGAGGTCGAAGTGTCCCTCGAAAAAAGAGACTTCCCGACCGGTTAGATCTACCAGCCACCCCGTTCTGGAAGGAATCTCCACTTTAGTTGTCTCAGAAGTTGGATTAAATACTCGAATCTCAATTAGACCCGATACTCGTCTAAGTGAAGAAACCCTGGCGCCGCTAAGTTCTAACCAATGACCGCAATCCGAACCGCTATTTTTGACGTCTGAATCTTTTTTAGCTTCAAGTACCTGCAGTGGCACATTAAAGTCCTCGGACAGGTCGTAGGGATCTCTGTCGCTAAGGGAAATGCCGTAGCTGACACTTAAGTGCTTTAGCATCTCGGCTCCTTCAGCCGGAAGTGGAGGCCCGGCTGCCAAGGGCCTATTTGTCATTGTGATCTGGCTTAGCATTCCTGTTGCACGAAGCAGAGTAACTGCAACTTCATGTGCTTTGGCTACACCGTTTTCCTCACGGATGTCTACCAGTTCGTACTCTAGAACCCGATCGTGCAATATTGTGGTATTTCCGGCCCTAACAAATCTAAGTGCGGGATGGGTGGGTAATGGTTTCTCTGTGGGGCCCCCTTCGGCCACGAGAGGCCTCTCAACGGCTGTAAAGGCACTTTCTGCCATGGAATGATCCGCAGGCACTCCGAGTGGAAAATGGACCCTTAGGCGGTGATCTCTTGCGGTATTGGTAAAAGAAGTAGTGACTCGTACCATGTCTTCTTCTGCCCGTAATTCAACCCGTGAAACCACTACTAAATCGACTTGCCCAACCCGGCTTCTTTTAGCTCCGTCAATTTTTTGGGGAATCAGGTAGGAGCGCGTAACTTCTACTTCGCTCCTTACAGGTCCGCTCTCAAGCACCGAAATTGTGACCGATGAAGGCGTGTCGACTACGACATCGTTGTCGGGAGGAGAGTAGTTGTAAGTGTCGCCATGGTCGCCCATGTCAACCAAGCGATTAAAACCTTCGATCCCGTTAATCGAAAAAGTACCGTCATTGGAATCAAAGATCACAGTGACTAACCCGTTTGTCATCTGGATATTTTCGCCTTCACTAACCCCGCTTTGATAAGAAAGCTCTTTTGGAACAAACTTTTTCCAACCAAAGCCGGGAACGTCTTTAGCCATTGCAATTAGTCTTAACTGGTCGGGCACGTCAAGCAATACATTTACCATTCCATCCGGATGGGCTAAGAGAAGTGCCGCCACGTCTCGCTTTGCGTCATCAGCCGAAAAAGTGGGATCGAGCTTAGGGCCTGTTTGAATTGTGACATTAATGTCGTCTCCAACAACAGAGGTGGATATGCCGGTGACAAAGGTGTGGTCATCGAGTGCTTGCCCGTTTAACTGGCCCAAAATTGCGCTAACTTCTTTGACAGTAAGGCTTATGGCAGCTCCGCCAAAACCGCCTCCTCCGCTTCTTAGGATGACTTGAGTCCCCACCGGAGCATCTTTGCCGTCGACGGTAAATTCAACCAGCCCAGTTCTTTGCCTATTAGAGGTATTGATAAATACCGGGTTGTCGCCTGCTAGGTCTTGGCTTGCAGTTGCTTTAGCCCGTTCAATCAAACCTTCTGCGATTTTGGCGGCCTCTTGATAGCGAACTAATACTGCATCTACAACTTCATCAACGCTACAGGCACACACAGAATCATGCGCGGAATTCTGAATCATCAATTTCCATGCAATTTCCAAAAACCGAGTAGGCCATTTCTCGGATTCCATTACCAAAGCACAAAGCGGTTCGGCCAGCTTTTCCAAAAGCCTCTCCGCTACAGCCGCCCTGCCTCTCACGTCAATCCTATTAGAAGTAACTCCCATCAAAAGATTAGATCTCCAGCCGGAACGTAGCTCCCCTTGAAAAACAGGAAGACCTTCGTTGGGACCTTTCTCCAATGCTTCCAAAAGCGACTCGATTCGAATGACGAAGTCACTTTGAATGCCATTTGCTTCACTTACCACTTTGCCAAGAAATGGAACTGGCTTTTGGTGATCGGTGCCATTCATAATGAGCACACTTTCGCCATCTTTATCCAGACCAACTATCTCGTCTAAGTATCCTTGTACTCTGCCTATTAGTGCTTTTGCATCGTCGGGAAGACCCGCGCCATTTGAATACCCAAGTGGCAGGTACTCACATCTGACACTCGATCCATCCGGAGCTACCCACTCAAATGCCCGCCTTCCAACAACTGAGGGAACTCCCCGCCAAACTGCGGCATGCTTGAAACCGGCCTGGGCGAATATCTGAGGCATTTGAGCAACGTGACCAAACATGTCAGGCAAATAGCCTACGGGCATTGCTCCTCCAAAGTTCGTGGCTTTTAACATGCCCAGCTGTAGGTCTCTGATTATTGTCTCACCGGAAACCAGGAACTCATCAAGCAATATATACCAAGGGCCCATAGTCAATCTTTTGGATGCGGCTAAATTTCTTATGCGCTGCTCATTTTCCGGGCGAACTTCCAGATAGTCGTCGACTACCGCCATCTGACCGTCCAGCAAAAACCTGGCGTATGAGGGATCACTTTCCATAAGTGCCAATAGGTCGTCAACAAGGTCGACAAGCCTCATTCTGAAAGATTGAAAAGATGAATACCATTCTCTATCCCAGTGGGTGTGCGGAACAACTGAAACGTGCCTAGTCATATTTCGAGGCTACTCCCTAACCGATTGCTCCATCCAGAAATTTTGGGAAAATTTTCATCCTGCTTCAATTTCTTCCAATCGAGTTCAATGGAAATTCCGCCAATGGACAGTTCTCCCGTTGAAAGATCCCCACGAGTTACTTAAGGTTACATGACTCAAATAGACAATTACCGTATTTAGCCCTCGAGTCGATACTAGGATGAATTACGTGGCAACTTTTCTTATGCTTTCAACACTTGGACCAGATGGGGCAGCGCGCCTTCGGGATCATCCGGAAAGGCTGTTAGAGGTTAATTCTGAAGTCGAATCTATGGGCGTCAAAGTAGTGGCGCAGTGGGCACTGCTTGGAGCTTACGACTTTGCGACTGTCTTAGAAGCACCCGACGAAAGAATTATGGCTCGAGTAGCTGTGACCTTAGGTTCTAGAGGAACGTTAAAAACACTGACTCTAAGTGCGATTCCGGTTGAAGAATTTATTAACAATTTAAAATAGATTTTGTTCGATTATTAAATTGATTGGATCTAAACCCACCACATCGAACGCCTTTTTTCCTTTCTGACCTCATCTAGTTGAAACTTTTTAGGGAGTATCGAGTGGTCGCTAGATCTTGCAATAGTTAAGCTCCCTGAACTCAAATCAACTTCAATGATTTCAAACCCCCTTGCCCATGAGCCTTCGAAATGGTCTTTCACTTCAACTTTGTCACCGGCTTCCAAGTGTTTCCGAGCCGGAGTGAAGTTTGCCTCGGTAGTTTCGCTCACAGTTTTAAAGTAGCGCTATTTTGAGTTCTCATGTGTCAATTCTTGAATTTAATTATTAAATTTGAATTCCTCGTGTAATTTCTTTAACATGACCAAACGCGTGTCGGCTCCGATTAGTTATGAAAAACATTACTGGGAGCGAGGTATTAAGCACATTGGGGGAATTGATGAAGTAGGCAGGGGTGCCTATGCGGGACCTGTAGCAGTTGGTATAGTCGTTCCCCCGAAAGTGGAAGAAGAAGAGCTTTTAAATGAGCCGTTTAATCTGGTAAATGATTCGAAGCTGCTTAGTCCGAAAAAACGTGAATTGGTGGCTAAGTGGCTCTTAACTTGGCTTGTAGATTATGGCGTGGGCTTTGCAAGTCCTCAAGAATGTGATGAACTTGGAATGACGAAGGCAATTTCTCTGGCGGGAAATCGAGCAATGGAAAAATTAAAAGTAATTCCTGAGACTTTATTAACCGATGGGAACAGGCCGCTTTTAGGCTCAAAAATCGAAAAGCCCATTGTAAAGGGTGACCAACTGTCTTTTTCCATAGCAGCCGCATCAATTTTGGCAAAAGTAACACGAGATTCGCTTTTGATCTCACTTAGCATGGATTTCCCGGCCTACGACTTCGATCGAAACAAAGGTTATAACTCAAAAGTCCACCAAATGGCACTTTTAGGGTATGGCCCATCCTCCATTCACCGAATCTCATGGGGATTCATAAATGACCTTCCGTGGCATTACCATTTTGAATTCTCACGCTCCGCGCGCCCGTGCACGGGCTCTGTGAACGTTCTACAATAGAAGATGTGGAAGCACAGCCAAATGGAACTGGCGGCTATTCTAACGGAGACGCCGCGAGCCAATTAGATATTGAATCGCTTTTGGAGCAAGCTCTCGGCAACATGCAGGGAGGTGAAGCTCCTACTCTCGCGCCTAATGCTCCACAACCTGGCAAGCCGGCAAACCCTGCTCTTGATCAATTGGCCGCTCTGCAAAAAGACCTGGACCGAGTAATCTCATCTACTTCAAATGGGAATGGTGCCTCAAATGGAAAATCTGCTCCAATGAGTGTGATTCCGCCGAACCCGCCTGCGCCTGTTATGCCGCCACCTCCTGTGGCACCTCCCGTATCAAATCTAAATGCGGCTGATATTCCCCCTCCGCCTGTGAGCGTAATGCCAGAACCTCCTGCACCTGCAGTTTTGACTCCTCCGACGGCGAGTGAAGATGTTGTTACACAAGTGGTTCCCCCCCCGCCACCTGTCGTTATCCCTGCCGCAAAAAATCCGGTTAAATATGACTTTCCCAACAAAGTTGTTCCACAGGCGCAGGAAATCCAATCGGAAGAAAACGACGCTGATAGGTTTGGAGTATTCGCCATAGCATCGCAAGCCTCAGTAGATGATTTGCTGGCAGCAGAATTTGGATTCGATGACGAACCCGTGGCTGCTGTGGAAGCTGTTGCGGCGCCACCTCAACAAATCGTTCCCCCTCCGCCTCAAATGGCTCAACCGGTAATTTCTCCTGAACCGACTCCATTGGTGCCGCCACCTCCGCGCATGGCTCCACAGACCGTGCCGCCACCTCCGCGCATGGCTCCACAAACCGTGCCGCCACCTCCAACCTTTGTGCCTCCTCAGCCGGCAGTTGCCCAACAGGTTCCTCAACCAGTGGCCGCCCAAGTAACAAACGCTCCCAAGAGCAGTGCTCCTGTATCTGTAGAAGTGACAGCCAACCAAGTATTTGGTGCCGACTACAAGTTCATTGAAAGTCAGCGCATGGAAGCTGAAGCGCAAGCGCAAGTTGTTGCCGAACAAGCTTCCGCAGGTGCTCCTGTACCTGAATTTAGATCTCAGTCTTTTGTCATCAAAGCTTCTAACAAAAAAGGCCGTGCCAAAAAATAATACGATTGTAAATTTTTCAATCGAATTTTGATAGCTAGATAAAACTAAAAAAGCTTTTAAAACTTATTGTTTATTTTTTCGCATCCTTAGGTAATCCTAGAACTCTTTCAGCAACAATATTTTTCATTACTTCGTCAGTTCCTCCGGCAACCCGCATGCCCGGAACACCCAAGATGAATGTTGACCACCCATAAGTACCCCATTGATTGGCATCTGCAATGACTCTCATTCCTAAAACCACGCTTACGTAATCGCAGATTCTCCGCATATTTTCCGTCAGTGATAACTTGGCAATTGACATCTCGGGTCCAGGGAGTTGACCCTTGGCAATCTTTGCCATTGCCCTTTGATTTGTGTATTGCGCAACCCTTGCATTCATATAAATATCAACTAGTTTTTGCCGAACTAATGGATCCTTTGGGTTCCCAACGTGTTTTACTAGTTCCGTCAGTCTCTGTGACATTGAACCTGCGCTAACTCCTCCCCCTCCCCCTCCAATTGCTGCCCTCTCGTTCATCAATGTGGTCAACGCTACAGTCCATCCTTCATTGACGTCTCCTAGCCGATGGTCATCCGGGACTCGCACGTCTGTAAAGAACACCTCATTAAATGAAGCTCCTCCCGTCATCTGCCTGAGTGGCCGTACGCTGACGCCGGGCGCTTTCATGTCAACAATAAATGCTGTAAGCCCCCTATGCTTTGGCGCTTGTAAATCACTTCTGCACAAGATCTCACCGATTTGAGAGTAATGAGCTCCCGAAGTCCATACTTTTTGACCATTTATGACCCACTCGTCTCCGTCTCTCCTGGCGAATGTGGAAACACCGGCCAAATCGCTCCCTGCACCTGGTTCGCTAAACAATTGGCAGGCGATGATGTCGCCTCGGTAAAGCGAACGTAAGTATTTTTCTTTTGCACTTTGAGTGCCATGAGCGAGAATTGTCGGAGCTACCATGCCGAGTCCAATCCCCCTACATGACTGCGGTGCAGTGTCATATTGGGCCTCAAGTGCCATATAAGCTCGTGCATATTCATCTGAAAGTTCTGCTCCGCCAAATTCCTTTGGGCCTGTAATCCATCCAAATCCGGCATCGAACACTTTTTGAGCCCATTTTTTAGCAGCTGTTACCTCTGCCTTTTCTTCCTCTTCGGTCTTCTCTGGCAAAACTGCCACGACATCAGAACCTTGACCCCAAACACTTTTTTCAACTACCCGCTTTTTGGCATTTGCCTCGAGAAAAGAAAGGGCATTTTTACTGAATTCTTCGACCGATGTCACCTAATAACCATATCCGTTTTCCACCTCACCTCACCAGTTGAGAAGCGTAAATATCTCAGGCCCTACTAGCCTGGAAGGAAGTGGTTATTTTAAAAGAAGCACAGAGTGCAAAAGATTCAAGTCAAAACCCCATAGAAACCCGCCAATCAGGCTGGATACGAGGTCTTCTGCCATTTCTAAAGCCTCACCGAAAAAGCCTGATTGTTGCTTTTGGTTCTGCTGGTTTGGGGATGCTTGTGAATTCACTTACTCCTTTAATCCAGAGACAGATAGTAAATAATCTCACCTACCGCCACAGCCTCTCAGGTTTAGATATTTGGATAGGGTTACTTCTCGTTTCAGGAGTCCTTGCTTTTGGATTTTCATATTTGAGGAGATTTGTGGGAGGAAAAGTTTCTCTAGACGTACAGAATGATTTAAGAAACGCAATCTTTTCGCACCTTCAAAGGCTGGACTTTGCGGTCCACGACGAGTTGGCTACTGGTCAAATTGTCTCCAGGGCGAATTCCGACATCGGGATTTTGCAAGGGCTGTTGGGCTTTATGCCAATGATGACTTCGAACTTATTTTCCCTTTTGGTTTCTCTGGTAATTATGGCAGTTCTCTCCCCAATTCTCACCTTGGTGGCTTTGGTGGCAGTTCCTTTAATGTTTATAGTTGCCCTTAAACTACGAACCACAGTTTTCCCGGCAACCTGGATGGCTCAGCAGTATCAAGGCGCGCTCGCGGGAGTCGTCGACGACTCAGTAACCGGTGTGAGAGTAGTCAAAGCTTTTGCTGCCGAAGACAGAGAGCTTAAAAGGTTAGAAGCCACGGCTTTGGATCTTTACAAAAATAGAGTAAGGGTCGTTAAGGTGACAGCTAAAATGCAGTCGATTCTGCAAGCGATTCCAGCTCTGGCACAAGTTGGGGTATTAGCTCTCGGCGGATGGCTTGCATTAAAAGGGAGAATCTCGCTTGGCACATTTTTAGCCTTTACTACTTATGTTTTGCAAATGATAGCACCCGTGAGAATGCTCGCAGGACTAATGGCCTTTGCCCAGCAGGCAAGAGCGGGAGCTGAGCGAATATTAGATCTTCTATCTTCAAATCCTGTAGTAAAAGAAAAGCAAGACGCAGTAGATCTTGCACAAGTAAGAGGCGAGGTAGTTTTTAGAGATGTCAGTTTTGGCTACCTTTCAAAAGAGCCGGTTCTAAAAGATTTTTCACTTCACATCGCCCAAGGCGAAACTGTAGCACTAGTCGGAACATCCGGTTCGGGAAAGTCCACTATCTCTCTTCTTCTGCCCCGTTTTTATGACATCCAAAAAGGAGAGATAACTATAGACGGGAACGACATTAGGGACTTGAAGCTCAACTCTCTTAGAGACCAAATAGGGATAGTTTTTGAGGATAGCTTTTTATTTTCAGATACTATTTCTTCAAACATTTCCTACGGCAAAGAAAATGCAACAACCGAAGAGATAATCCAAGCAGCCAAAGCAGCTGAAGCGCACAGTTTTATTGAAAAACTTCCGGAAGGCTACGACACAGTTGTGGGAGAACGAGGATTGACTCTCTCAGGCGGGCAAAGACAACGAGTGGCATTGGCGCGAGCCTTGATCAGTAATCCCAAGATTTTGATTTTAGATGACGCTACTAGTGCAGTAGATGCCGCCACAGAGGAGGAGATCCACAACACTCTTCGCAAAATCATGAGTGGGCGAACAACTCTTTTAATAGCCCATCGTAAGTCTACAATTCATTTGGCCGACAGGATAGTAGTAATTGATAAAGGGAAGGTTTGTGACGAAGGCACTCTTGATGAACTGCTTGAAAATTCGCTACTTTTTCGTGAGTTGATGGAGGGAAGTGACGATATCAATTTCGACGAAGACGAGGATAGCCTGAGCCAATTCGACAGCTCAAAGTTTTTTAACGCCAATGAAGAAACGTCCCCCACAGAGCAACATTTCACCCCTTCACTCTGGCAAGAAGTTGACTCCGATGACTTTATGGCCCAGATTAATCGTGCAAGCCAGAGCGGCAAATCCAATGCGGCACCCGGACTGGGAATGGGATTAGGCGGAGGCGGAGGGGGAGGCGGGGGAGGCGGCTTTGGAGCTATGCTTGCTCCCACTCCTGAGCTTATGGAAAAGGTCTCCAAACTTCCCCCGGCCAATTACGAGCCCAAAGTCGATATCAAAAAAGCGGAGTCCTACGATCCGCAGTTTTCGCCGAAAAGATTTTTGAGGCCGTTTTTACTTCCGCTCATTGGGGGACTCGCGCTTGTCTTGGCAGACACATTGCTAACCTTAGCCGGACCGCTGTTTGTCCGAAACGGAGTAGACAATGGAATTTTGAATCATTCAATGAGCGCCCTTTTTATAGCATCGTCTATTTTCCTCGGAACAACAATTTTAGATTGGGTGGATACTTGGGGAGAACTCTCCTTTACCGGAAAAACCGCAGAGAGAGTTTTATTTACGCTGAGAATCCGAATATTTTCGCAGCTTCAAAGACTAGGCCTTAACTTTTATGAAAAAGAAATGGCCGGCCGCATAATGACAAGGATGACAACCAGATC
>JAJYDO010000055.1 GCA_021777355.1 Actinomycetes bacterium
AACAACTTAATCAAGAGAATCAAAAGAATAGGATTTGGATTCAATAACTTTAGTAACTATAGGATCAGAGCTTTGCTTTATGCCGGGAAACCGACCTGGCGAGTGCTTGACTCAATTGTCGTTACCTAAAACCGTCCCGGGACTGGCTCACCCCGCAGAAAACGGAAGAGCCGCGATATTTCAAAATCCGAAGTGTTGGGGAAGTCCTAATTTGTAAAATACCTGTATATGGACTTGTGGGGTCTCAAAATAGGTGTTCAATGTGAACACCTATTGCCCTGATATTTCTGCATATTGAAGTTTCAAAGTACAAAAACTCCTCTAGAGTGAGAATCGTCAAATCGGAGAGGGTTGATGGTCGAATAACCACGAAGTTAGTCAAGCACATCGGCATAACCAAAAATGACTCCGAACTTGAAATCCTAAAGAATATAACCGAGACGATGGAGCAGGAGCTGACAGAGGGAAATCAGCTGCGCTTGGATTTTAGTCGGCCTGTTTTAAATAGCTTTTAATCCCGCTGTTCCGCACTCATGAATCAAAAGCAGGCAAAAGCTAGTCAACTTTCAAAATCTTGATAAATGGGTCCTAACTCAGAACTCCTAGAACCTCACTTTTCATTGTGAACACCTATTCGTCGAAGACAGTTCGTTGCGTTCCGAATAACTTTCTCTTGGGCCATTTTTTGTATCGGGTGGCACTTTGACTCAAAGAATAAGGAACTTCAATTGATTCGTGGGAAAGTTGGTTGACGTTAGTAATTGTAGTTCTCTAAATAATATTATTTTTTCTAGATTAGGTTCAATATCAATTTTCGCCAATCATCAATATGCCTTCTAAGCGTTTCAAATTCAGAATCGTCCATATCGAATTCTCGCTGCTTGAACCTATCGAAGCTAGAGACCATCTCCAGAAAAATTTCTAGCGAGAACCCGGGATCTTTCTCCGCTGCTAACTTGCAAAGGTTCTCAAGTCCGTACTCAGATTCTATCGCAGCGAGATCAATAAAATCACGTGGTTCAGCGCGTCCAAATATCGCCAACACTTTGTCCACTGCAAGTTCTACTCCAGATAAAGTAGATAGCATGCCATGTTGCTCCAAAGGGAAAAGTCGACTGTCATTTGCAATATCGATTTCTACTCGATCATCACCTTGAGTAACTTTAAGCCGACAAAACCCCGGGTTCAATTGAATGACTTCAACTTCTAATCCGGAGTTCTTGAGTGCTTTCCTTGCCGCTTTTACCAATCGATCTACATTACTGGTTGATAGTCCGAAGAAATCCAGATCCCGTGTTAGCCTGCTTACATCTCCCCTCAAAATGAGCGCCGCGCCACCGGCTAAAGCAAAAGTCCTAGCTTCTTCTAAAGCAAAAATCAACTTTGCGACGTGTTCCTGAAATGGACTTAACAAGTGGCCCCTGAAATTGAATGTAATGAGAACCAACTTTCCCACGCCTTACGTACATTCAAAGGTAAAATCAACTCATTCCAAAGATCAAGTAATTTATCGATCTCAACGTAAAATCGTACATCGTCTTCAGTTCCCTCCCTTAAAACCTGTTCATAAACACGGGCACGATCAGCTCGATCGTCCAAGTCGTATGTCAAAGTATTACCGCTCCAATTAATATGAAATGGAAGTTCGATCTTGCCGGAGGCCTTGGGATTCGTAGCAATTGTGAAATCTTCGGGAATGGCAACCGGGCGAGCTGCAGGTCCCAATGTATTGCTTCGCGTTATTAACATATTATAAATTTTACTTCGATTTATTCGGTTTGTGGGATATTTCACAAAAATATTTCCGGCCTTGGTACAAGCTTTAACTTTTTCTGGTATCGGGCAACTAAGGAGCTAGAGAATCTGAGGAGAGAGCCGTCTACTCTGTCGCACTACCTAAAGTCATACAGGTAGTTGATAAGTTCCATCTAATTAAACTAGTCAACCAGGTACTTGATTCAACTAGACCACGGGTCCAAGTGGAGCAACTCTCCCATAGGGGAACATCCAAAGATTCCCTATATAGATCAAGAAAACTCGTACTAATGCGTTCAAATCACTTGGACAAGGCAATGGTAGCCAAGCTTGAGTCTTTACTTGAACTAGGTGATCCAAATGTTAAGTGGCCCTGGCCTATAGGTTCAAAGAGGCCATATCTGACTTTTATGAAATAAGCGACGTAAACCAGTGACTGTTCCAACGCTATGCAACACCGTTCCAGGAGCATTCGCACATCTCAAAGGTGAGCGTTGTTCCAGCGACTCGGGAAAACTATCGAAAAGTGGTTTTCAAAGATTATGGCTTATCATTATGCCAAAGTAACAAATGCTCCGACTGAAGGATTAAACAACTTAATCAAGAGAATCAAAAGAATAGGATTTGGATTCAATAACTTTAGTAACTATAGGATCAGAGCTTTGCTTTATGCCGGGAAACGAACCTGGCGAGTGCTTGACTCAATTGTCGTTACCTAAAACCGTCCCGGGACTGGCTTACCCCGCAGAAAACGGAAGAGCCAACAAAGCTTCGACAAAGCTCAGCCATGAAATTATCAGAGGGCGTTCGGAATAAATCTTTTGGCTTTTTAATTTGAAAATAGATCCTTTAGATCCTTAGGTAAAGTAGAAAGATTTCCTTTACATAAGTAAACATATAAGTTATACTTTCCTTATGGAAAAGAAAAATCTACTTAAAACTATGATCATAGATAGCCAATCTCGTATACTACCTAAAGTTTGGGCACGTGATCTTTCTTTGCCACTTGAGAGTGAAAAAATAGTGACTCTTTCGGGCGTGCGGCGTAGCGGAAAGACCTATCACCTATTTGATCTTATGACCCAGTTAACCGCGAGAGGCGTTCCACGTAATCAAATCCTCTATATAAACTTCGAGGATGAACGTCTCGATCTGATTGGCAACGAGATGGATCTAATATTGCAAGCATATCAAGAGCTTTATCCTGATATTCGACTATCGGAGTGCTACTTCTTTTTTGATGAAATCCAAGAAGTTGAAGGTTGGGAAAAGTTTATAGACAGAATATATGCTTCGGTTAGTCCGCGTGTATTTATAACTGGCTCCAATTCAAAACTGCTCTCCAAGGAGATAGCATCTGCACTGCGCGGCCGAACCATTACATATGAGGTCTACCCCCTGTCATTTTCTGAATTTGTACAAGTTGCGCGACCTGGCCTCAACCCCAAT
This sequence comes from Actinomycetes bacterium, assembly GCA_021777355.1. Taxonomy (GTDB): domain Bacteria; phylum Actinomycetota; class Acidimicrobiia; order Acidimicrobiales; family JABEUL01; genus JABEUL01. The sequence goes on from JAJYDO010000055.1 coordinate 3,205, forward strand.
GCCAGCACAGACAAAGCTCGCCTTGCAGCTCTTTTTAATCGTTTCCTGAATGAGGGCGGTTTTCCAGAGATAGTTACTCAACAGAATGATCTCAAAGACAGGATATTGCAAGAATATTTCAGCGTTATGCTTCTGCGTGATCTAGTTGAACGTTACAGCGTCTCGCAAGTAGCTGTACTTAAATACTTCTGTAAACGCCTCATAGGTGCAAGTGCGGGTGAGTTTAGTGTGAATAAAATCTATAATGAGCTTAAATCACAGGGTTATAGTATCAGCAAAGACAGCCTCTATGCCTACCGAGAAAATGTCGAATCTATCTATTTGGGGCGCTTTATTGCTAAATATTCAGAATCTGTCGTGAAATCGGAAGGCTCGCTTAAGAAAGTCTATGTGATTGACCAGGGTTTGGGCGCGGCTCTCGACTTTAAGCTGGGTGAAGATAAGGGCCGATTGTTGGAAACTACTATCGCGCTTGAACTATTAAAGCAAGGCAAACAAATTAACTATTACCAAGAAAACGTTGAGTGTGATTTTACTGTCACTGACAAAAATCAGGTGGTAGAAGCTATGCAAGTTTCTTTGAGTGTTGCCGATAATAAAACACGAAGAAGAGAGATCAAGGGTTTGACGGAATGCTGTAAGCGATTTAATCTGACTGAAGGCACAATTGTTACCATTGACAACAATGAAGTAATTGAAGTTGATGGCATAAAGATATATATTGTGCCCGCATGGAAGTATTTGTTGTGATCTTTGAAGACGAGTGACGGTATTTAATTATTATTTAGTTTGAGAATCAAATCACAAAAATGTGCCGTTACTTGTTAATGAAGTTGAGCGAGTAATTTAAGGATAGATGGCCCTTGTTGGCCATGCGTCAATAAAACCCACCATTCGACGCTTTAACACCGTCTTAGTGTTTTACTAAACGCAATTAACATATATTAAATTCTGCTTTCGAACCTTAGGATAGGAGATTGTTCTAGATGGAGCATTCTAGCTACTCAGGGATCCGGTCCCAATTTTTACGGAGAGTTGTCCTTGATCGTAAAGTTCGCATATGGAGGGTTTGAAAACTGTCTTACACGGTCCACCGCTCAATATGTCCCCAGATTTTACCCGGATACGGAAATATACCTTTGGATAATTTACTCTTCATCGAGTTGTACTTTGGCAACTATAGACCATAGCCGTATTTGTAAACTGGAATTTGGAACAATAGCCATAAATTAGCTGGATTGCCCTAATCAAGAATTTGGCAATTACGTATAGCGTGGATGGAATCTTTGTTGCAGTTCGGAATCAGTTTCAGTGGCTTCTGATATCTATTGCCAACTGGCTCTTAGACAGCGCTATCACTGATATTCAATTTTTCAGGCTGACTAGGGGTTTGTCCACTGGGCCGAGCTGGACAATATTGCAAATCATTATGGCTTTTAAGTAGTCATTCTCAAACTCAACTTTAGTTCGCACCTTGCTCATGCACTTAGTACAGAGTTCACCTGCATACATAGTGGACACTGGTCATCGACTAAGGCATTATCAGTAGCGGGCCAGCATTGGCGACTCCAAAGACCGGTTTCAATCAATTAAGTAGAAGATGCCTACAGATTGTTTTTGGACTTCTTGTTGTTGAGAGTAGAGCCTGACGCCTCTTTTACCGGTTCGTTAAGGTAGATCGGAGAAGTGTGAAATCCATCCAAAAGGTCCACTTTAAGTGCGAAGTCACGAAGCGTTGCAACAATAAAATTAAGCTCACTTTTGTATCTTGAAATGGACCAAAATGTTCACGGCTTAGTCCTAGTTTTGTACGCGCGAGTTTTGAACTGCTTGAATTTCTCTTTCTAAAAGGCTTTAACTCGAAGGCTTTCTGATCTCGCAATCGTTCTTGGAGAACGAAAAAGTAGAGCCATCTTCAAAAAATTATAACTTGGTCGGTGCTTTGAGTATTAGATTTAATCTGAGCTATATATATTTAGAATTTTCATTTACCGGTACTGTGAAGCACGTTTCATTATTCGAATAACGAGCATCAGAATCAAGAGAATTGCCGCACAGGCCCCTGTCACAATCAAATAGACACCTTTTAAACTATGTGCGGGCGACGGAATATTTTCCGTTGATAAAGTTATCAAATCAACCTGGTCTTCATTCAAAGGGAGAGACAATGTATAGGTATTTGGCGATTTCTGAACTACTTTTGAATTGGAAATTGCCAAAAAGTTGCTTGAACCCGATGGAAGTATTTGATTTATTGATGCGTTTTGATTAAGTAACTTATCAGATGTGACATTTAAGTTGAGGGATACCACATATGGACCACCAAGTCTTTGCCCAAAGTTATTCTGTTGGTCATAGGGGACGAAATTGTAGATTAATATTCTTATTGTTCCGCTGGAATCCTTTGTTGCAATTTCTCCTACGCCGCCACCAGTTCCAAATGGATCGAAAGGAAAGCCAGTTGAATTAGGATTATTGATATTGCTTGGAACAATGTTTCCGTTCATCTGCGACCAGAAGAAAAATGCGTAATAGGATGGTTTTGGCTGGAATGAGTTATTAAGTAGACCGAAGGCACTATTTTTGTCTCCGTCCCAAACGTTATACCAACACATTCTGTCAACACCTGCTTGGGTAGCGGCCTCGAGTGCTGAAAGTGCAAAAGCTGCGTCAAAGGAAGAATCTTCCCTCTGGTCGAACTCAGCATCCATGTTCCACTCGTCAATCCAGAGAAGCGGATGAAGCTGAGGATAGTTTTTGAGTTCGTTCTTTACTTGGATGACCTCGTCTCTGTAGGAAGAGGTCGAAAAAGTAGTGGTGTAATAGCATGGAGTTCCATTTGGCGATTTTGCTGTGGAGAAGCGAAAGTTGCAAAATGGAGGAAGGCTTCCTTGGGGACCTGAATTGGGATCGTTTGAGTAATCATGCCAAGAAATGAAATCCAATGGAAGGTTGTTTTTTGCCACATATGAGAGGAATGTTCCCAACCAGTTCATATCCATGGAGTTTGTGACATTAGCTAAAGCCGGTCCTCCTACTTGGATAGGTATTCCATCTTTTTTTGCCACTGCTTCAAGGGCCTTACTGGTGTCGCTATATAACTGCAAATAAGCAGGTAAACCACCATTCCAAAATAGCCAGTCGGGTTCATTCCATACTTCGAAATCCCTAACCCCGTTTGGAATTGCATAATTGGCCAACTGCGTAATCAAAGAAATCCACTTCGCTTTATTCGGACCAATGTCAGGTGGGCTTGAACCAGGCGAAGCATATGGGCTAGGTTTTGTGGCCAAACAACTTGGAGTGTAATCCACAATGACTTCGGGGCTTGCACCTGCTTGTTTAGTAAGTGCAAGTCGGGAGGCCAAAAGCGATGGGTCCCAAATTCCGCTTTGGCAGTTGTATGCTGGCACTCCATTAGTAACGGCCTCCAGCGAAGCATCTATACGCACCCACCTGAGATCCATATTTTTCATTGCCGTAACTGCACCGGGATTTCCTAATTGGTTTACTCCCAGTACGTTTTTATTAATCGGTTCTAAGGATTGAGAAGCATTCACCGAGATATTTACATTCGGTAAAGTGGCTCCCACTCCGCGTGGCGAGGCAAATGTCAAAAAAAATATAATAACCAGGACAAATGACGTAAGTACTCTAGCAGGCAGCGGACTTTTCCGAATACAGGGGGTTAAATGTTTGGATAATCCCCTAGACGTCATTGGTAAATTAATCGGCATAATGCTTGCGACCATTAAACACTTTTTTGGGATCATTGACAAGTTGAAAAACAATAAGTGCATTTAGTGGTTGCTTTGGCGTATCATTGAATAAACCAAATTGTTTGGATTTTATAGGTGAACGGAGTGGCATGACTGTTACTGCAGGGACAATTGACGGTGGAAGTGGTTTGACAAACACTGATGCCGCATCTAAAAAGGTAGGTTTTAGAACTTTAAATCACTACCCGAATTTTGGCGTTCGAACCGGAATGCTGTTGTTAGTAGTAGTTTCATCAATAGTGCTGTGGTACCAATACTACGTACCTACAAGCGTCGCACCTCTTTTGCTTCCGCACTTCCATATGTCATTTACCTACTATGTAACTCTCATTATTATTGCAAATATTGCAGGGGTAATAGCGGCTTTAGCTGGAGGTCTTGCCGATAAAGTTGGGCGTGCCAATATAGTTGTTGGCGGGCTATTAGTGGTTGCTGTGGTGCAGACTTTTGTTCTGCCCAATGCAAGTTCTAAATTCATGCTTGGAGTGGGGCTCGCCCTAGTGGGTCTTTTTGAAGGAGTCGTTTTAGTCGCCACTCCGGCATTAGTTAGGGACTTTACTCCCCAATTAGGAAGAGCATCAGCGATGGGATTTTGGACTCTTGGGCCAGTGGCGGGAGTGTTAACAGCCTCTTTGGTCGGGACTCACACATTAAGTGCGACCAGTACTGACTGGCAGAGAGAATTCTTGATCTCTGGAATTGCAGGTTTTGCGGTTTTTGTTCTTTCCGCCGTTTTGCTAAAGGAATTGTCTCCCAGGTTAAGAGACCAGCTTATGGTTTCTTTGAGGGACAGGGAATTAGTTGAGCTTAAAGCTAAGGGACTCGATATCGAAAAAGCCACGCAAAATCCATGGGGACAGATGTTTAAATTTGAGATTCTGGCTTCTGCTCTAGCTGTAAGCGTAATGCTCATTATTTTCTACACGGCCTCAGGATTCTATCCCGTATATATTTCAACATCATTTCACCAGGGTTTGGCAAACGTGCAGCCATTTACTCTTTCTCAAGCAAACGGAATTGACACCTGGATATGGGCCGCGGATTGTTTAGCATTGGTCATCTTTGGAGTACTCTCAGACTTAGCAAAAGTCAGAAAGCCATTTATGCTTATAGGTGCTCTTGGGGCATTAAGCATGATGGTAGTTTCAATAGGCATAACCGGCAATGAGTCAACCGGATATTACGAAATAGTCGGAGTTAATGTGGCGCTCTTCGCATTTCTAGGCATGGCATATTCGACTTGGATGGCGAGTTTCACTGAAACTGTTGAGGCAAGAAACCCTGCACTTGTTGCAACCGGCCTTGCAATCTGGGGAGCACTTTTAAGAGCTGTAGTAGCTCTTTCGCTCTTGGCGCTGCCCCATGTAGTCTCTTCGGCCGGACCTATTGTAGACAATCAGTCATATTTGCAATACGCGCCAAAGGTGCTAAATATCGAAGCAAAAGATGGTCCATTAGTAAAAATAGTCCAGGATAATCAAGCATTATTTACCAAATTATCCTCGTATAAGAACCAAAGTGATATCCCACTACCTCTTATTCTTCAAGCAGTTAAAGCAGCTGGTTCAATTTCTACTTTGGAAAAGATTAATGCGATAAAACCTGATCTCGAATATTTACAAACCTATGGTCCGCCATTATTGAAACTTCAATCAGAAGCAAATAGCGCACCGCATCAATGGCAGAATTGGTTTTGGATTTGCTTTGGAGGAATTCTAATATTTATTCCACTTATTTTCCTCATGAAGGGTCGATGGAATCCTGCTGCGGCCAAACGAGACGAAGATGAGCACGAGCAATTTGTCCAATCAGAGCTCGTCAGGCTTCGCGGTGCTTCGACTGTATGATGTAAATGCTGGCTAGTCGCCGTATAATTGTATTTGTTCGACTTTTATTGCCACTTGTTGTAGTTGGAGTATTTAGCGTAATACACGCAAGATACATAGGTCATTATAAGTTACTCTCTAATTTTCGAACGACTTGGGAGTTGCTTTTAGCGATTTTGGCATCGTTTTTTGCTTATATATTTGAACCCGAGACAACCACGACTTGGTTCCGAAGGCTCTTTTCTGCAGTTGCCATTCCCTCTAGCGCTGTAGTTGCCATCAGTGTTTTCCAGTTCATGCTGGGATCCCCGCTGCTGCCAAGATTTGTAGTTGGCTCAAGCTCTATTGCTATCGCCTTGCTACTGGCTATTTTTGAAGTGATAAAAAACTCTATGGGAGGTCTGGGGGAAGGTGAAAGAGTGCTTGCCATTGTGAGTGAAGATGTTGGGAATCATCTACTTCACGATATTGAAACTGCTCCGGAAAGGTCTATTAGGGAAGTTAAATTTATTGACGCGGCGCAATACAGAGACAAATTTGGCGAACAAGTAGAAAGCTATAAACCAACTTTAATTGTACTTGATAGAAATGCCCAAAGCGATGAGGACCTTTTGTCTATGGTTGCAAGTTTTCATAAAGGTGGAATCCGAATTCGCACTTTGACACTATTTTGTGATCAATGGTTAGGAAAACTGCCAGTTTCAGAACTAGCGCAAACTTCGCTTTTATTTGACATCAATGCAATTCATAATCGAATGTATTCCAGGTTCTCACGTCTACTGGACTTAGTTTTATCCGCGCCATTATTTCTGGTTTTGCTGCTATTAATCCCGCTAGTCTGGGTTATTGATCTATTTGGAAACAGGGGAAAGTTGTTCTATCGGCAGCTGCGAGTAGGAAGGAATGGGAGAGAATTCTCTATTATAAAGTTTCGCACGATGCCTGAAGGTTCTGAAGGAGCGGAGTGGACTGATGTTGCCGATATCCGACTTAATAAAGTCGGATCTCAGTTAAGAAGACTGCATATCGATGAGATTCCACAAGTTATCAATGTTATCCGTGGAGATATGGCGATTGTAGGCCCGCGTCCTGAACAGCCACAATACGTAAGGATGCTTGAAGATAAGCTTCCGTTTTATTCCGTCAGGCATTTAGTCAGACCTGGGATAACTGGTTGGGCCCAGATGAAATTTCACTATGCTTCAACGGATTTAGATGCTTTAGAGAAGCTTCAGTATGAGTTTTATTATTTGAGGCATCAAAACGTAATTCTGGATTTAAGAATTATATTTAGGACTATTAGGAGCCTTTGGAGACGGCAGGGGAGGTAGTCAGAATATTTACCTAAAATGCCAATTTATTGAGGCAGAAAGGGTTTAGATAACTTTATACATGAATTTGATCAATTCATAGCCATTTCAAAGGCCTTTGGCGGTGGTAACGTGTAGGAATTATGAGCGAAGCAGCTGCGGCTAGCAACCAACCGGTTAAGAAGAAGTTTTCTCTTGAATACGGATCATCATCTTTTAACGTGCCAGGAGCTGCCTATATAGCGGTAATCGTAGTTTTTGGACTTTGTTGTGCCTATATTCCTTGGGGTATTTCGACGCCCTTTGTGCCTAGATTTGCAGTACTTTTCCTCGCAATTGCTTTGGGGGTGCCTTTGGTATTTTGGGCATGGTCTATCAAGGCTTTTCGTCTGCCTATAGCAATGGCAGTTCTTTTCTTACTCGCCGCATTGGTAAGTGCATTACTGTCCCATCAGTTAAATGTTGCTTTTTTTGGAATTTATTCGGCCGGCACAGGGTGGGTCTTTTACTTGGCGCTGTTTTCGACTTGGCTAATTGGGCTTAGAAGTTCCGGGAACGAAATTAGCGTCAAGGCAATTACTTATGCCATCTCTGCCGGAGCAGTCGTTAATTCTTTGGTCGCAGTAAGAGAGGTTGCCATGCACCATTCAGGCACCGGACTAAATGGTTTGGCAATTGCAAGTTCCGGTGGCGCATCCGGGTTATTGTTAAATCCGGTTTTCCTAGGGCAGCTTTTGAGTGGCACCATCATACTCGTTGCTTTTTCCAAGCATCTTAAATTTGTACCTTCCGCCATAGTGTTGTTCATTTGCGGAATAGGAGCCTATCTAAGCCAAGATAGGGCTTCTATAATTTTCATATTAATCGGGGCAGCAGTGTTCATTATTAGGAAGAGATTGCGCGGGGTTGGTCTGTCTCTGGTATTGGGCATTGGATATTATGCAGGAAGCCTGATATCGAATTATTATAATGGAGCTAAAGTATCATCCAGGATTACTTCCGGAGCTATATCCACTGTCGGGAGCGCCAGGAAGGTGATTTGGAAGTATTCATTTCACGCCTTTGAAAGGAATTTTCTGATTGGTTACGGTCCTTCAGGAGTTTCAAAAGCAACTCTTCCGTCATATGGTCTCGATATGGTCCGGGCTACGAGACTTCCAAGCGGTTACTACGCAGATGCCCATAACGTAATTTTGGAGTTCCTCGTGTGCACCGGAGTACTCGGAACATTGCTGGGAGGAGCATTCTTGATCTCTGCAATTAGAGTTTCCGGAGGTGAGCTTTTATGGTTCGCACTTGCAATGGGAGTATTCCTTTTATTTGAACCTTTAAATATTGCAACTTGTCCCCTCATATTTTTAGCCGTAGGCGCCGGGGTGTCACAAAGAGAAAAGCCGAAAAATATTTTTGGGAAAGCAATATGTTCGGTCCCGTCATTTCAGGTTAAAAAGTTGCAGACCACCATAAAGATGGCAAGGCTTATTCTTTGCGTGTTGGCAATCATATTTGGAACTTCAATTATTTGGGGGGATATTGAAATTGAAAGAGCAGGCGGGGTTTTGCTTAATTTTGAGTTAGTCAAGAGCCAAGATGTATCTTTTAATGCAGGTCCGGCAAAGCTTTCTACTTTACTTATCCCCGAGTGGAGTAGTTCAAATTCAAGTCTCGCTCAGGCCTACGGCTTAGCCGCGACCGTTGGTCAGCGAAACTTGTGGCAAAAGGCAATTGCGGAGCAAGAAGTCGCAGTTAGCAAGAGTCCATATGATCCGGTTGTTTGGTCTTGGCTGGCTATTTATGAGGAAAATGCAGGCAACAAGGCAGCTAGTTATCAAGACTTTTTAAAGGCTGTAAGGTTGGATCCTCTTTGGCTTGGCGGGATTGAGATGTTATGTGATATTCAGCACTCTAAGTTAATCAAAGTTAATTATGACTGGTGCAAAGATACTGCAGAGATCGCTTCAGCTCTAAATGGACATTGAAAAGTAGCCTTACAAATCATTTACCTAGTTTAATTTATTGATTCAGTTTTCCAAAAGCTAAGAGCTGTTAATAAGTCGCCAAATGCAGTGGGAAATCTATTTTAGAAAGAGTAATTCTAATTGCCTGTAACCCTTTGAATTACAACAGCAGGAAAAATGCTCAATGGGCCATAAAGAAGTAGGTGGAGGTGGCGGGAATCGAACCCGCGTCCTTCAGTATTTCAGTAGCTATTCTCCGAGCGCATCCGGTTTTTAAATTTCAGTAATGGTACACAATCCGGCATGGGAACCAAAACCTATCTAGCTTAAAAGTCCTTCGTGGGCAAGCTAGAAAAGCCCTTGAAGCCAGTTCAACTAGATGTCGCCCTGATCCTATTCGTTGAACTTAAATAGGCAAGACGTCGCTGTGATTAAGCAGCAATTGCGAGCGGTTGCTCGGCGTTTATTTATTTTTCCGACTCTTTAACGTGGCTTCGGAGACCACGGCTCGCTTCTTCTACTTCAACTACAAAAGTCGATACCTTTCACCCCCTTGCTTTCTCACTAACATATTAGTTCCTCTCCATGCGTCTTGATTCGCGGACTTCTCTGGCAGCCTCGCGATTGGCGTCTCTATCTGCAATTGTTCTCCTTTTGTCATGGAGCTTCTTCCCTTTGGCAAGAGCAATGGAGGTTTTGACAATACCGCCTTTGAAATAGAGGCTTAGAGGAACCAAAGTCAGACGTTGAAGCGTGATCTTTCCATTTAGCTCGTCAATTTCTTTTCGGTGCATAAGTAATTTCCGCTTCCGTGTAGGATCAAACCCTCCAAACCCAGTTGCATACTCATACGGGGCAATTCTGCTGGCCATTAGCCAAATCTCACCGGCATCTATGCGCCCGTAGGCCTCAGAAATGTCCAGTTTTCCTCCTGTTCTGAGTGACTTAACTTCGGCACCAACCAATTCAATTCCGCATTCAAAAGTTTCCAGGATCTCATATTCATACCTGGCTCGGCGGTTGGTGGCAATATTTTTGATCTGAGGAACTGATTTTTTCAAATCTTGTGGTTTAGCCTTGGCAGCCAGACGAGATTTCACAGTAATAAAGCTAGCCCGTCGGTTAATTGAGTTATGCTAAAAATTACCTTTTTGCGTGTAAAAGCTCGGCTTTGGTTGCCGAACAGGCTTAGATTGTCTAAGTTTTGGTCCAATTTTGGAGAAAGTAATGATTCGGATAACAGAAAACCGACTGACGGCTATTTTTGCACATTGCCTATCAGGTCTCCCTTATGAAGCTTGCGGCCTGATAAGTGCTAAAGACCCAGGTAGTGAAGATATTCTTGGGTGGTACCCAACTGAGAATGTGGCTAATTCGGCACGTTATTATACAATTGATCCAAAAGGTTACTTAATGGCCGATAAGGACGCCGAATCCAGAGGTGAAGCCATTGTAGGAGTAGTGCACTCTCATACCCATAGCGATCCATATCCATCACCAACCGATGTCCTACAGGCTCCAGATTCGACCTGGCATTACATAATTGTTTCCTTGCGCCACACTTTTCCAATGTTGAGATCATTTCGTATTGAAAGTGGGAACATCCAAGAGGAGCGCGTGGTTGTAATAAAGAAGTAAAATGTTAGTAAAGAGGTCGACAATCGGTTTTATTGGAATCCGAGGTTAGGAGAGAAGGTCGTGACAATTGATGTACGTTTACCCACGGTATTACGTCAACATGCTGGCGGGCAGGCAATAGTCCAAGCCGAAGGATCTTCGATAGGAGAGGTTTTAGTGGATCTGAGCAGGCAGTTTCCTACAATGTCCGATCAACTTCTCACCGAAAAGGGCGAGCTTCACAAGTTCGTAAATGTTTATGTAAATGATGACGATGTCAGATATTTAGACAAACTCGATACCAAAGTAGAGGATGGAGACGTGGTCAGCATTCTCCCGGCAGTGGCAGGCGGAGATGGCTGAAATTACTATGGTTTCTCGCAGGGTAGCTACCAGCGTGCTGGATTTAATCGGAAATACTCCGATGGTGGATATTTCGGCCCTTAGTCCAAACCGAGAAGTTAGCATAGTCATAAAGCTTGAGGGTCAAAATCCAGGGGGATCCGTCAAAGACCGAGTGGCGCTTTCGATGATAGAAAGTGCTGAAAAAGAGGGTCTTTTATTACCGGGTCAGACTCTTTTGGAACCAACTTCGGGCAATACAGGGATTGGAATGGCCCTGGTAGCCAGAGTTAAAGGCTACACATTGAAGGTGGTACTTCCTGACAATGTATCGCCTGAGAGGAGAGCCTTATTGGAGCTTTGGGGGGCTGAAGTAATAGATTCTCCCGGAAGCGAGGGGTCTAATGGGGCAGTAAAAATGGCCAGGGAGATGGCTGAAGCGCATCCGGAATGGGCATTTTTGTATCAGTATGGCAACTTGGCCAACCCAAGGGCTCATTTCGAAGGCACGGGTCCGGAAATCGTTCGAGACTGCCCAGATATTACGCACTTTGTGGCAGGACTTGGGACTTCTGGCACGTTGCTTGGAGTGGGGAGATTTTTGAAGGAATATAACCCTGATGTCGAAGTCTGGGCCGTTGAGCCACCTGCCGGAGAAGTAGTTGACGGATTACGGAATCTCGACGACGGGTACATCCCTCCAATTTTTACCGAGCTTAATGGTGAGGAACTTCTCGATAGAAAAACAGTTGTTGGTCCGAAAGATTCGATCTTGTGGACCAGAAAACTGGCCGAACTTGGTATTTTTGCAGGCATCTCAACAGGGGCTGCACTTGCCGGAGCAATTAGGTGTTCCCAGAAAATTGAGAGCGGCTGCATTGTTGTGATTTCGCCTGATGGGGGATGGAAGTATCTTTCAACCGGAGCATGGACAGACGACATAGACGTTGTTACAGAGCGCGCAAGGAACACCATTTATTTCTGAGCCAGATTTTCTTGCTTCTAATATAAGCTAGCTTTGAAGTTGTGAGTGGATCGCCGATAGGAATGTTCGACTCCGGTTTCGGAGGACTTAGCGTTTTGAAAGCCTTGGCAGATGTGGCTCCTCACGAAGATATTGTCTACATTGGCGATAGTGCCAGATATCCATACGGTTCAAAATCCCAAGATGACGTAAGAGCGTTCTCTTTGGAAATTACCAGGTCATTAGTTGAAGACTTTAAGGTAAAAATGATTGTGGTGGCTTGCAATACTGCATCGGCCACGGCTCTAGAAGACCTTAAAAGAAAGTTTGACATACCAATACTTGGCGTGATTGAACCGGGAGTTCGGGCGGCACTGGCGGTGAGTAGTAACCAAAAAGTTGGGGTAATCGGAACTGTTGGCACGATTGGATCCGGAGCTTACCAGCACGAGTTCTCAACAATGGCCAAAGAGGTAAAACTTACCTGCGCGGCATGCCCCGGCTTTGTTGAATTCGTTGAGCGGGGAGATTTGTCAAGCGATCAGGTTCACGTACTTGCTGAGAGATTGCTTTCGCCGATTGTGTTGTCAGGCGCGGATACTTTACTTTTAGGATGCACTCATTATCCGTTTTTGGCAAGAACGATTTCAGATGTAGTAGGCAGAGATGTGGTTTTGGTTTCATCGGCTGATGAAACTGCATTTGATGTGGCAAAGACGCTTGAGAAATTGGGCCTCGCAACAAAAAATATAGAACTGGGGGCGCAGAGATTTCTATGTTCAGGTGACCCGGAAACTTTCAAAACGGTCGGAGAAAGGTTATACGGATCGAAACTTGGGTCCGTGGAGAAGTGGCCCTTGTAAAGTATATTTGAGCTTTTGAGCATTTACAAAGTCAATCCAAAGAAAAAATAAGCATGCTATATTTTTGACAAGTGCTCCCTGGAAGTCACATAGGCTTGGGAAAGGTTGCAATAGCCAAATTTGCAGACCCTGTCTAAAACAGTTGTTCGTAGTAAGGTATTTACAGGAACATGAGAAATTCATTAGCGGCGAATAGGTTTGGGCTGTACCGATTTTCCGGCTCTGGTTTAAGGTCGAATTCCTACCAGTTTCTGAGAATTAGGATATTGGTGGCTCTCGTTTCCATAATGTTATTTGCTGCCTTCGCCATATTTATTTTTGGCAATTCACCTCCCAATTTTTTATCCATCATCACTAGTCCTTCAAACGGTAATGGATTATTTTGGGATTCGGGTCCGGAGTTTTATACAACGAGTGACAATACGACAATTGGAGCTCTAAATAGCCTAATTGACCAGAATCCAAATAACGTTTGGAGCTATGAGAGTAAATGGTATCCGACAACTACTCAAGGAGAGACCAATTCGTCTACAGCGACAAGATTGCTGTATTACATTATAAGTTTTCCGAACTCTTCGTTGGCCAAAACTGCCCAGGCTGATGTTGCCGGCTACATTTCAAGTTCGAACAGCACTTTCAACTCCGGGCATCCCAATACTATTAACATTGCGGCCATAAATGGGGGATACGGAGCAGAGCTTGCTGCTTCAGGAGGTGCCGTTAGTTCAACGTTTTGGTATAGTTTCCAGGTCAAAAACATTGTCTTCCAGATCTATACAGTTGAGGGCCCTCCCGGTTCGATTTCTATTCCAAGATCCGTATTCGTTGCAACTGTTGTAAATCAATATAACTTTGTTTCTGCCAATATTGGATCCATAGGTTACAGCGGGTTAAGAACGGATCTCTTTGTCCTTCTAATTATCTTTTGCGCAATGGCTATTTTAGTGCTTATAGGTTTAATATGGCGTTGGTCTCAAAGAAGACAACTTCCATATGCCAGTCCAACAATGCTGCCCTTTCAATTTCCTGGTGGCAGTAATCTACCTTCTAAGGGATTAAATTATTATCCAGATCCGTCTCTTTCCCGGCAAGGAAATTATGGGAATTCGCCGCCTGGCCAAGGGAGTTCATTAGGTTCCACAGGGCCCCCTCTGTTTCCAAACAAGGTTGGCACAATAGATCCGCCTCCAACTAGAGCCGAGATGCAAGAGGCCTTGCTCAACCCATGGCCCGGCCATTCGCCACTTGAAACAATTGAGAGAAACAGGAAAAACAATCCAAGTTAACCGGACTAACAACAATGTTAGAAAACAATATTTTCGAGTCCTTTAGACAATAACGGCGCAGGTAATAGAAGTTCCTTTAAATCGTTCAATTGGATAAAGTCTCTGGCTTTGAAAGTGGAAGTGAAATGTCAATCATGAATAATTAGTTCGTGACCTTTCAAGTCATTTTCTGCAGGAGTTTGTTGGCGGTTCGGAATTATTTCAGTGTTGATGAATAATTTAATAGCCTTAATAGTGGTCAAAAGATAGACACGTTGGCCGAATGATTGTAATCTGTCATTATGCGACTAAAGGTGGAGAGAAGAGTTCAAATTTCCACTATATCCATGTTGCTAATTATTTTTCTTGGTGCATGTTCGAGCCCTTCGACTTCTTCACCTTCTCTGCCAGCTTCAACTTCTCCAAACTCTTCGGTTGCTAACTCAGCTGCCTGGACAGTTCAAGGAGTATACAATCTTGGAGGCCGGGCTCAAAATGTTTTTGCAGGCCTGTCTTGTTTCGACTCTATGAACTGCCAGGCCGCAGGCGGCTCTATGACTACAAATTACTTGTTGGGAACATCAAACGGTGGTTCTTCTTGGTCACGTGAGGCAGTGCCGCCATTTCTCACAAAGGCACTAAACGGTGGCGGATCGGTAGGTAATTTAAGTGGCATTTCATGTCCTTCTGCCTCTACATGTTATGGAATTACCCAGCATAACTACAATGTGACATTTGGCACGGTAACGAGCAGCGGACTTGGAGCTGCAATTGTTTCTACACATGATTCGGGCTCGACATGGAAACTGGTAACCACCATTCCAAACACACTCTTTTTCAACTCAATTTCGTGCTCTACCGAAATTGACTGCGTTGCTGTAGGTGAGACTTCTTCGTCCTCGCAAGACTCTGCAGGTTTTATTGCATATTCCAACAACGGCGTAAGTTGGATTAAGGCGAATGTAGCTTCTTCTACTCCAGTATTAAATGGAGTTTCATGTCCCACTTTGTCTCACTGCGTAGCCGTGGGAAGCGATATGTCATCGAACAAATCAGTCGTGCTCGTAAGTAATGACGGTGGCAAAACTTGGATAAAATCTCCACTGCCCGGCAGTTTCAATAGTCTTCAGACACTTGCGTGCCCAAGCGCGAAAGTGTGTTTCGCACTGGCCTCATCAACTGCATCTGGTAATTCGGGAAATTCCGGAATACTAGGACCCAGTGTTGTTGTGAAAACAGTGGACGGTGGAAAGAGTTGGACTCCCGGGACACCACTAGATGCAAGCGAATCGCCACTTTCAATATCATGTGTCAGCTCCAGTGAATGTTTTATGGTCGGATATTCTTCAGAGGGAAATAGTCCCAGTGCGTTAATACTAGAGACAAAAGATGCCGGGGCGAGTTGGATCCCAGTCAATGCGCCGGAGTCAGTTTCTGTGTTAATGCGAGTATCATGTGTAACTTCTGGAAGTTGTTGGGCAGTGGGCGGGAAAAGTCCGGCAAATAATTCTTCACTGATTGGCACTTTCACCACAGGCTACATTCTTTTCAGCAAGGGTAATTAAGCCGTGACTGAGGCATATAGATTTAGCTTTCCTTATGAGTTTTATCGTTTTTTTCAATCAACAGCTAAACTGCTTTTATGTTGCATCGTAGCTGGAGTTTAATGGAGGTTAAATGTTTGAAATTAAAAAGTCGAAGATAAAAATCGTCTGCTTGGCTTTGTTGCTTGGATCAGCTGCTTCGGCTTGTTCTACGGGATCCAATCAGGGTAATGCGACTTCTAACAGCGGCACGTCTACATATACTTCGGTCACGCAGTCGCAGTATTTTTTGATAAGAGATTCAAGTGGAAAGAAACCCAGCAACGGCGACACTGTATCGCTTAATTTTGCTCCTCAAGGGAAAGCTTGGCTTCTCGCAACAAGTTCAAAAGGAGATCTAAGTTATAGCGGGACCTGGTCTCTCACAGGGTCGAATATGTCACTTTCCTTTTCTGCTTCTGACTTTAATCATAGTGTTACCTTTCCATTCCAACCTGGGCAATCTAGTGTCACGTTGCCTTTTCAAGTGTTTTCTTCAAGCCAAGGTTCTTCTACATGGTCTCTGACAAACGTTGATCCGGTCCAGGGAGCGTTTTCTTTTGCCGAGGCATATGCTGCTCAGTTCACAAACGGCGCCTCCATGTCATCGATTGATGATGCAACTGCCCAGTATCTCTCGGCCTTAACGGGAGCTTCGGTTAAAGTTTCTCCGTCTTTATCAATTGTTAGTCAAGATAAGATGGCACCCGGATTTTCAACAGCCTCTGAAGTAAGAGTCTTTGATCCTCCCACCTTTCACCCCGATTCTTCGAACCCTGATTTAATAACGGCTATTGAGGAAGTTGCCGGCGGTCTAATTCTTCAATTGGAAGGTGGAGACACTGTAGATGTCGAATTATTTGGTTCAACAATGTCGGGAAGTGCTCCCCGCCAGATAAATCCCGGACCATTTCTAAGCGACCCTAGGACTGCCATCCCGCCTAATAGGCCCGGGAATGGAATTGATGATCCTCCCAATAAAACAGCTGTACTTTTTGAACCATTTGAAGATGAACAGTTTATGTCTTGGTCGGCCACTGGCACTTCTTTAGTTCCTGCACCAGAATCTTTTGGAAATTCCAAACTGGTTGCCGATGAAAAAAAGAGACTGATTGGCGACCATTACTCAGTCGATGAGCTTTCCGATGCAAATGGAACCGTTCCTAAATTGACGGATGACTTAATCTCGGGTGCGCCGGGATTACTTATTGTTGATACGCACGGAATGGAAAACGGTGACGTGGCAACCGGGGACCGGCTTGGGACCAAACTTTCAACTTCGGTAACGGCACTAAATATTTTAAGAAAGCAATGGCAAAGCCAGTATGGGTTTCCGGCAAATGCTTTTGAGGTGGCGGCTATTCCTTCTGTGGTCCCCGGGACGGTGACAGGAGTAGTTTCGCTGACGCCAAATTACTGGAAGTTTTTGAAAAGTAACAAAGGGGTTGATTTCTCAAAGTCCATGGTATTTATTAATGCCTGTTTAACTGATCAATCACTTGCTCTAGTTGACGCCATTGGAGCTAAAGCTTATTTTGCATGGTATGAAGAGGCATCCACCGACATGTCAAACGCGGTTGAGGACTACATTGTAAGACAGCTTGTTAAGCCAACTTTCACATCAGAAGAGGTTTATTACAATTTGTTGAGAATTGATCTAACCGGACTTGCAGCATATCCCGAAGACTCCTTATTCCAAGGAGTAATGCCTTCGCAGCTCCAGTTCAACAAACATGGCCAAACGGGAGCCATAGCAGGAGTATTAGATGCATGGGGCAGATCGCCCTCCGGCCAAGAGATTACATATATTGGACATGGTTGGCTAAGTCCCAATATAAGCCACCAGCAAGTTTGGTTTCTTCTATTTGCTGCGAGGTGGGGATCTAATACTAAAAATGGAATTACAAATCTGGATAACTGTATGGCGCAGTATTGGTCCAGTGGGTCCTCACTTGGTGGATTAGCATCGCCCTTTTGCCAAAACGCCAATGACGGTTCTGCTCCAACTAAACAAGAAGTCGGATATGCAACTTACCTCTTAGACGGGGATAACAGCGGATTCGGAGGGACTGTGGTGCCGAGATTTACTTTAGATGACGGTTAATTTTAGTTAAGATGCTGGTCTAGTTTGAAATAGTCAACGTTAAATTTTCAAACTTTGCACTTCGAGCGTGGAATATACTCGCCGAGGATACAACCAATTCATAGGCCAATTAGATTAGAGAAATTTGCCAGAGGAGACAAGTTTTTCTTGTTACAGGGCGCTTCTAATCGAGGAAAAAAACTTGAGTGCGCTTTTTCCGCTTTGGTCTTCGAGTATTCGTCGCATAAATGCGGATCCAATAATAACGCCGTCCGCGACTTTAGAAATCTCTTTTGCTTGGGTTTCATTTGAGATTCCAATCCCCACCAAAACCGGCAGGTCGGTAACTTTCTTAGCCCTCTTCGCAAGGATAGCTGCAGAGTCCGCCAAATTAGTTCGCTCACCGGTTATTCCCATGACACCAATGGTATATAGGAAACCTTTTGATTTCCCAGCAATAAAGCTCAGTCTTTTATCAGTCGTAGATGGCGCAATTAGCAATATATTGGCAATACTCTCGTTGTCCAAAGCCGTTT
>JAJYDO010000112.1 GCA_021777355.1 Actinomycetes bacterium
TTGCATCTTTGACATCTTTATCCAAAGCGCGCATAATATTAATTGACCTCCATTCGGTTGATTGGTGTTTTTTCATTACTTTCCGATTATGTCGGAAGACCACCATCAACCGGGTGGATAGTCATGCACTACCACCTATTATCCCTAGTCAGAAGCTATACTGCCTATTCGCGCGGCCTCTTAGAAGTATTAATTTGTAAAGCTTAACTAAAGGAAACTTTGTGTCTAAGGGCCGACTTTGCCAGCGCCCAGTAAATTTTGGAGCACTCACACATTTACCCTTAATTTCAAAGGCTTCCACACCCTCATTTAGCTGGATTTGCTTGCCAGAGTTGAGACAGTGAGATAATTCAGGCCGTGCTGACTTGACATTGAGACAAAAATACGTATATTGTTTCATTTGTGAGTCCAGATACGCTGCATGAGAACGAAACCAAGTCTCTACTCGGCGACATTTTGGAACGTTTTGATGTTTCCAGCCAAAAAGACCCTGGTAATTTGTCATCCAATGCAGTTCATTTAGAGAGGATTGTGGACGGCGCCTTAGTTTGTATTGCCAGGTATGGGCTATCTAAAACAGGCGTTGAAGACATTGCAAAAGAATCCAAATGCTCCAGAGCAACGGTTTACAGGGTCTTCCCAGGGGGAAAAGAATCAATTATCGAAGCGGTAGTAGCCACTGAAGTCGGAAGGTTATTCAGATCTATCAGCCTACGGCTTGAAAAAGTGGACACACTGGAAGATGCGCTGGTGGCAATGGTGCACGAGGCTGGCTTGCGCTTATTGGCTCACGAAGCTTTAAGTGCCGTCGTGACACTTGAACCTTCGTTGATTCTTCCTCACCTGGCTTTCGATCGAATGAGCGATTTACTCGACATTGCAAGTGATCTTGGTGCACCGATGCTGGAGCGTTGGCTCCCCTTGGAAACCGGCGGGAGAGTAGCTGAGTGGATTGCCCGAATTGTAATTTCGTATTCAGCTTCACCGGCTGAAAATGTAAACATTGCCGATGAAGATTCAGTGAGGTCGTTAGTGGCAACTTTTGTGATGCCGGGTATTGAGGTGCTGCTAAAGGGTAGTTCCTCACTTGCGGGCAACGACTCATAGTTTAGTTTTCTCAATCAGGACCAGGAGTTTTTTTAACAAAATGTATTTAAAGGAGATTTATACAAAATGACCGACATAAATGGCAGTATCGCGACCGATGCAATTAAGCAGCCAAGCGTAAATGACTTGGAAGCAATTCTTTCAGTTTCAAATACGGACAGAAACGAGGCAATTCACGCGGTTAAGGCGAACTACGAAACAATTTTTACATGGGACTATGAAAAAGGTAACAAGGCCAAACTTGACAAGCTTTACGAGAAAGCTAAGCACTCGATGTGGAACGGACAAACCGATCTGCCATGGGAGCTCGATGTTGATCAAGAGAAACTAGCCGCTACGGCATTTGTCAACTCCCAGTCGACATTTGGCAATCAAGATCTCTCCGGCACGGTATTTGCCAAGTGGACCGAAAAAGATTGGATTAATTTCGGAATTGAAACTCAGAACTGGACACTTTCGCAGTTCATGCACGGCGAACAAGGGGCACTTGTTTGTACCGCAAAAGTAGTTGAATCAGTTCCCTGGATCGACGCGAAGTACTATGCCTCGACCCAAGTAATGGATGAGGCAAGACACGTCGAGGTATTTGCCAAGTATTTGAGAGAAAAACTTTCTGGTCACTATCCTATTAATGCCCACCTAAGAGCATTGCTGGATGACATCATTACCGATTCCAGATGGGATATGACATTTCTTGGAATGCAGATAATGGTGGAGGGTCTGGCACTGGCTGCATTTGGATTTATCCATCAAACCACAGAGGATCCTCTATTGAAACAACTTCTGCGCTATGTAATGAGTGATGAGGCCAGACACGTCGCATTTGGCGTGTTGTCGCTTCAAGATTATTACACTGAACTTGACGCAAAGGAGATTAGAGAGCGACAAGAGTTTGCCTATGAGGCAGCCGTTAGAATGCGTGACCGATTTTTGCTTGTCGAAGTATGGGAAAAACTAGGAATTAAGCCAAAAGAGGTTATCCCAATGATTCTTGAGAACCCCGATCGGGTAGTTTTCCAATCGTTTTTATTCACTAAAATTGTACCAAACTGCAAAAAACTTGGGCTTTTAGATGCCGGAGATGGCTGGCTGAGAAAGAAATTCACCGAACTAGGCGTTATCCAGTTCGAGGATTGGGCCGACACCGGGGAAGAGTACGAGAATTTCGCACTCGCCAACAGCTGAGTGGCACACAAGGCGTCCTAGAGGTCGTAAGCTCAATAGATGGAGCAAAATAACTTAAAGAGCGCGAGATTTGGCCGTGTGGTTACCGCTATGGTCACGCCATTTGGAGATGACGGTTCGCTTGATATTGACAAGGCTGTATCGCTGGCCAAGTGGCTGACTCAAAACGGAAGCGACGGATTGGTGGTGGCAGGAACTACTGGCGAGGGTCCAACGCTAACCGATCAGGAGAAGCTTGATCTCTTTGAAGCAGTAGCCAATGCCGTCACGGTCCCGGTAATTGCAAATACCGGTTCGAATGACACAGCCCATTCTGTCGAACTTACGGAGAAAAGTGCATCTACAGGAATTGCAGGAATTCTGGCTGTCACACCCTATTATTCAAGGCCGCCCCAGAGCGGAATTGCTGATCACTTCAAAGCAATTGCTGAGGCAGCAGCTAGTTTGCCGGTTCTTTTATATGACATCCCAATTCGAACAGGCAGAAAAATATCAGATGATGTCTTGGTTAACTTGGTAAGCAACGTGACCAACATCGTTGGGACAAAAGACGCTACGGGAGATGTAGTTGGCGCATCGCGTTTGATTAAGCAAGTGCCCCAAATTGAGATCTATAGCGGCGATGACATACTAACCTTGGCATTTTGTTCCCATGGCGCAGTCGGGGTGATCGGTGTGGCCACTCACTGGATAGGACAGTTGATGGGGGACATGATCGAAGCTATTGACAAAGGGGATCTAACGAGTGCGAGGACACTTCATAGCGACCTGCTTCCTTCTTTTAGTTTTGTAACCTCCGAAAGAGCTCCTAATCCAATACCTGCTAAAGCAATTTGCAATGAATTGGGATTAGACGTAGGTAGTTGCCGGCTGCCACTAGGTCAAGTTCCGGGTATTGAACAAGATGCGAAAGAACTTCTTTCGAGCCTTGGTTTGACTTAGATATTGTGGATGAGGATTTTTTGCCCGCCAGGAATTTGGGCCTTGGCATAGGTTGAATTGTCCAAGTTTTACGAGAAAATTTACGGGAAGAGGCCTCACAAAGCTAATTTTCACAGCTTCTGGGTATTACCTATGCCCATCACGCCCATGACCGGCTCAAACCTATTAAGGTCTAGATAAGTCTATGAGCAATATCCCCATAAATAACCTTCCGGAATTGAACTATGGCGAGATCCGAGTGACATTTCTTGGCGGGCTTGGCGAGATTGGTAGAAACTGCGCGGCGATCGAATATAAAGAGAAATTGCTTTTGATTGACTGCGGCTTGATGTTTCCAAATGAGGAAATGCCCGGCGTCGACCTAGTACTTCCGGATTTTACCTGGCTGATTGAAAACAAGGAGAAAATGGTAGGCGTGGTAGTTACCCATGGCCACGAAGACCATATGGGTGGTTTGTCTTACTTAGCCCATGATATAGAGCTCAATGTTTATGGTTCCAAGTTGACCATGCGTTTAGCCCAGCAGAGATTCCAAGAGGCCAACTTGATGGCTAGAGCCACATTTAATGATGTAAATGACTCGGATAGGATCAACATAGGTCCATTTGATGTCGAATTCATTCCGGTAACACACTCGGTTCCACATGGCTTTGCCATAGCAATTCATACCGAGCTTGGAGCAATTATCCATACCGGAGATTTTAAAATTGACATGACTCCTGTGGACGGGAGGCGAACGGATCTTTCAAGAATCGGCACAATTGCAACAACAGAAGGGGTTCTCCTCTTGCTTGCAGATTCGACAAATGCCGACAGAGAGGGCATTACCGATTCTGAAATGAATATTGGGAGCAGCCTGGAAAAGATTTTTGGCGACAAATCCGATAAGAGAATAATTGTTGCATGTTTTGCCAGCCACCTTCATCGCATTGAAGGTATTTTGAAAGCTGCCAGGAAAACGGGCAGGCGAGTGGTGTTCTTTGGCAAATCTATGGCTAGAAACGTTGCAATTGCCTCGGAGCTAGGCGTCTTAGAGGTGCCGCCCGATACTTTGCTGGCGCCGGAGGAAATTGATACTGTTGATCCTCACAAGCTTTGTGTAATTTCAACGGGATCACAGGGAGAACCCCTTTCTGCCCTATCTCTTTTGGCATCTG
>JAJYDO010000003.1 GCA_021777355.1 Actinomycetes bacterium
AGATGTATCTGGCACTTCGGATGGCGCCTCCGTATGTGATCGGCCACGTTTGTTCCGGCAATTCCATTTCCGATAACAACTACCGAATTGATCCCAGCATCAAAGTCAACTTGATCAATCTCTTCACTTCCTTGGGCTAAAACATCAAGAGCCTTTGAAGTGTCTTTCGTGACTTCGCAAGATCCATGAATGTTAGTACAACAGGCCATTCTCACTGACTTTCCATCAAATCCCAGTCTCCTTAGTGTTCCCATCTCATCTGAGCCAATATCTCCTAGATTGTCAAAGCCACTTAATACCGCCACCGGATCAGCCCCGCAGATCCCAACTTTGCATCCGCTTTCAATTGAAATTCCCGCACTTAAAAAGGCCTTGAGCAAAGTTATTCCGCTATCTATCGACACCGTGGCACCTTCATCGACAAAACCCACTTCGCACATTCCATTTTCACCAAGGTTTTTAACAGCAGTTTTAATTGGCTGTGAAAGAGGAGCACCCTGGCTAGCATTGGATAAAAATAATCGGTTGGTCCTAATTGTTCTATAAATCCAAATCAGTGCAAGCGAGATTACAATTATTATTATTGGGTACTTTAAAAATCCTACGTTGACATGAGTTAGATACTTTATAGAACTAAGCATTATTGGCGAGCCAAACCAATAGAACATTGAGATTGCAATGGCGCCAAATCCAGTCGTTATTTTCGCAGGAGGTGAATCAAATGCGGCTTCCAGGAGAAAAAATGCGGCTGCTGAAATGGATGCGCAAATAGCCATTAGCCCATATTCTTTAAGGCCAGTCGCATTTAAATTGAAATATCCGTAAATAATTCCCGGAAACATTCCCGCAAATAGTCTCCTTGAAAGCGACCATCCCGGGGAGGGGTCATACAAATCGGATTGGTAAGCAGCAGTTGGATTGAAGTCAAAACAGTTTTTTGTGCATGCCACACAAGGATCACAGTGGGTGTTCGGAGAATTTACAAATGGGGTTTGCCCATATAGTCGCTGTAGCGGGAGCAGCGGGCATATACTGCCGCACCACCCGCTTTTTCCTTTATATAAGAAACCTCCCAGAAAAGCTGAAAAGATTATTGCAAGAAGCAAGCAGCTGACAGCAGCTCCATTTGTGTTAAAAATAACCTTTCGAGACGACACTATTGCAAAAAATGCCACAGCCCCCACTATCTGGCCCTTTTCATATATCCACTTGGGTGGATTCAGTTTCAAAGAAAAGTTAAATCTCCTTGGAATCTGATTAGAATGAGCTAAAGGGCAGATATTACGCCAAATGCCGGGTGCTACAAAAAATAAAAGTGGCAGCGAAGGGATAGTTACTCCCCAAAAGAGCGCCAATCCGTATTTGGGAAGCACAATTAAAAGGAGGCACTCAAATATGTAGCCCAGAATTGTAATTACGCCAATAGCTCTCCATATTTTGGTCGGAAAAAGTTTTGGCACTTCAAGATAGTTTGGGAAAGTCAAACCTTTGCCTTGGTTCCCAACGGATCTATCTTTCCTCTTTAGACCAATCGAAACAGAAGTTGATGTATTGGTCATAAATTTACTCCCTCCTCCTCGAGCTTGAAGCTCAAAAATCTCCCTAGTTCAAAAAGAAAGGCCCTCCCCAAATACGGCTCGTAGACTGAGAACTTATCGATATCTGACTTCTTAAAGCTGACGACTTCACAGTCATTAATTGCTTTTAGAAAGATATCTTGATTGCCGCCATTGAAATAATTAGAAACTCCTATGAGAGCTCCTTCATGGAAAAGAGTCCCCTCATATTCCAGTGTTCCTTTGGTCAAAATAACTATCTTGGGCAAATTTTGGTCGCAGAGAGAAAAGGTTGCGCCTGATTTATAGGATACGAAATTAGCAAATTCGAGCAATTTAGCTATATCACTTTCGTTCCAGGTGCTGAATATAGCAGGCAGTTTCTTCCCGTCGTAGTTGAAATACCTGGAACTTGAAACTTTTGGCCGATCTCCCCTATTTCGAAACAACATTGCAGCCACTGCCCCAAAAACCAAACCCGCGACAAGTGCAATCCAGATCCAGTAATTATCGTTCTTGGCGGAATTTGAAGTATTTTGCGTCGCAACTCTTGACGGGTGCCGAGGTTTTGGCGAAGGAGTCGAATTTATAGCGGATGTTGCAGTTGTGGGAATTGGAAGAGTTGTTACCACCGTTGTTGGAAGAGGGGCCTGACTGGTTGTTGATTGACTGGTTGTTGTTTGACTGGTTGTTGATTGGGTAGTTGGTGGAATCTGAGTTGTAGTGGTTGCTTGTGATTTTGAAACTAAATAACTAGTGGTGGCACTCGTGCCGGCCACGGTCTGGCCCGAAGGCGAAGCGAGGTGTGCTTCAAATTGATAAGTACCGGCATTAGACAAAATCGTTCCCGGAACACTCAGGTTAAAAGACATGGTATTTGCACTACATTGTTGAGTGCCAAGCTGACTCTGGTTTGAAGAAGGCGGGGTCACGTCAAACACCACCGATGTAGATACCGCTACTGGGCACGTACTTCCTGGAGGAAGTGAATACGTTAGCGTAACTGCCTCAAAAGGCACTCCAGAAGTCGGGTTTACGCTCAAAGTAGGCGAACTTGCTCCTTTGGCCGATGCGGCGGGAAACAGAAATGCCAAAAAGACAACGCCTAAAAAGAAGGGCAGCTGAAAAATCTTCCGGGATGGCGAGAAATTCATTTCAATACAATACTGTGCTTTTCTTCACTTCTTTGTCTCTTCGAATGCGATATACCAGATGGGTCAAATTCAGCTATGGCTAGGGTAAGTCAAGTTTCAGAGTGCTTCACTAATTATGTGTTCAGAATCGGCTTGAATGTCCCCTTGTGGGCCAGATCGATAGCATCCAGTTAATTTTGGCTATTCTGATTAGCCATATTTTGCGTTAATTCATGGATTTTTGCCGTCAGTGAGTGTACCTGTTCGGTGAGCTTAGTATTGGACTGCAAAAGTGAGTCAATTTTGAGAGTTTCTTCGTAGTGATGATTCGCTAAAATTTCATCCCTCGCAGCGGCGCGATTTTGGCTCATCATTATTATCGGCGCCTGGATGCCCGCCAGTGCGGAAAGTATTAAGTTAAGTGCAATAAAGGGATAGGGATCAAACGCCCTTCCGTTAAGTGCACGTTGGATGATCAATGAGTTCACGATCATCCAACCGGCAATTAATCCCAAAAATATAAATATAAATGGCCAGGAACCTCCAAAACTCGCGATTTTATCAGCCACCCGTTCGCCTAATGTTCTGTCATCGTGAGCATCTGCTAATGCCGGGTGCGAGTGGTGATGGGTGCTTTTCCAGGGAAACCACGAGCTGTTTTTCGAATTCTTAACATCTTTTGGCTCTTCGGGCATCTTTTCGTTTCTCCTTTTGCCTATCACTTAGATTGCTTAGATATTAAACTTAGGAGAGGGCCAAATGCAATGATCCATGAGATTCGTACAACTGCATATATGTTTATAGTGGCTCTTCGGAGATGAGTGGGGTCTGGCAGTCTCGGATGCTTCGTGCCTACAAGCGTTCTAGTCCCAGAACCACAGCAATGTCACTATCGGTCGCTACTCCAAGGAGTCCACCTTCCACCGAAACCTCGCCCGGAAATCCTCAAAGCATCTCTTGCACACCCAGAGGTACAGATCGCTGGTGGCCCAACCTTCCAACTGGGTGTCCTGGTCGTCATCGAATACGTGGTCACCGAAGTGTACCCAACAAAATTCGCAATGGTCATGATCCCAGCCAGGTCATATCGATGACCAATGGCGAAGTGTGAGAGTGACACCTTCCAGGTAGCTCTCCTGACCTTGAAGCCGCCAATCGTCATTGTGCATCATGTCTCCCATATTCTCACTGAATGAAAGTTTCAATTTTCGCTCGGTGCACGCACACCGGCTCCCGTGGGGTCAGACCCCGCTCATTTCCGAAGAGCTTCTATAGTTTGGCAGTTGAGCTGGCGGGGGAGGGCTCGAACCTCCAACCTCCTGATCCAAAGTCAGGCGTTCTGCCGGTTGAACTACCCGCCAAACTATCAAATAAAGCATAGCGTCTAAAAAAAGTTGCTAGAGGGCTAAATCGTTCCCGACCTAGTTCGGATTTAGGCTAGCCTGTATATTGCAATGGGATCGTTGATAAAAAAGCGCAGGAAGCGCATGCGCAAGAAGAAGCACAAGAAAATGCTCAAAGCTACCAGATGGCAGCGTAGAGCTGCCGGCAAATAAAGAGCTTCAAAATAACGCTAAAAAGCTAATTGAGTGTTTTTCGCGCTCAAAGGGCAAAAGTTAAGCCCAAATAGCTAAGTTTTTGCAGCTTTCACTCTACTTTTAGCCAGTGCAACGTAGCTTTTATCCACATCTACTCCCACATAGTGTCTCCCGGTCAGCTTTGCAGCTACGGCAGTGGAGCCCGCTCCTATAAATGGATCTAGCACCGTATCGCCCTTATAAGTGTAAAGCTCTATCAGTCTCCTGGGGAGTTCTACAGGAAATGGAGCAGGATGGCCTACCCTTTTTGCCGACTCGGGCTGGAAATACCATGTATCTAGCGTCCAGGCGCGAAAATCGGCAGGATCTATAGTATTTTCATATGGCAATCCCAAGCTTTTCCGTTTAGTTCGGTCCGGAGCCCTGTCAAAACGACCTTTAGAGGCAATAATTATTCGCTCGCTGACATCTCGAAGAACCGGATTAGCAGCTGATCCATAGCTTCCCCAAGCACATGAACCGTTAGCTCCCTTTCCTTTAACCCATAGGATCTCCCCTCGCAGAAGTAAATGCAACTCATCTTGGACAATGGTAGTTATATCTCCCGAGAGCGACCGAAATGGCTTCCGGCCTAGATTTGCCACGTTTATGGCAATCCTGCCACCAGGCTCGAGCTTCTTGGCGCATTGGGCAAAGACTTCCCTTAGCATCTCCAGGTAGGCCAAGTAAGTAGATGGGATGTGACCTTCTCCCATGGACTGTTCATACTCCTTGCCGACAAAATAAGGCGGAGAGGTAACTACAAGTGCTATCGAATTATCGGGGATAAATGACAAATCCCTGCTGTCTCGGCATTTAATTACATCAGTGGGTTTACATGGAATTATTTGGCTATCCCGACTGATTTGCGGAGGCGAAAACCTGTTGTAAAACGAAGATGAGTCATGCGACTCCCGCTTGGAGACGCCAAAATTTGAAGTGGAGGTGCTTTTTCTTGCTGTCGAAGAACTTTTTTTTAATGTAGCTTTCTTGACCATTGGACTAGGTTCTTTCTTTGTAGCCATTAGATCTTAAAGACCCCTTGATTTGAAGAAGCGTTCAAGGTGGGGCTAGTTCTAACTCCTGATTCTTGGACATAATGAGAGCTTTGTTCAATGTCATAGTCGAGAGGGTAGTACCCGGGTATGTCATCAATTGGTGAATCCAAATAAATCTTTGCCTCAGGAGAGCCACAAAACTTCCCGTGGCTCCATCTGATCTCAACGTGGCCTGCGAGATTAATCGACACTTTCTTTCTTAAATCATTCACCACAGCAACCCACTCTACCCTTGGTTGACCACTTTTTTTGGAAAAGACTTCAAATGCTTTTAATTCGTAATTTTTTCTCCACTCCCAAGGAGTAGCAACTCTAAGGCGAAGTGGATTTGAGATCGACTTGGCGCCTAAAAGAAAATAAGACACATCGGCCATACGCAGCATTCTCCACAAGAGGC
Source organism: Actinomycetes bacterium (assembly GCA_021777355.1). Taxonomy (GTDB): domain Bacteria; phylum Actinomycetota; class Acidimicrobiia; order Acidimicrobiales; family JABEUL01; genus JABEUL01. The sequence goes on from JAJYDO010000003.1 coordinate 5,722, forward strand.
GCTCCTGATCAACTAAATTAGGAAGCGATTTTTGCCAAAGTTTTACGGTATTTTCTGAGACTGCTTGGGCAAATTCCAAATAGAGTCCGCTACTTTCACCCGGCCACTTCTTAAGTTTTAATTTTTTCAATTCCTTTTTGTTCTCACTGGTAAGCATTGGCAGCTTAGAAGGGAGGTTTATTTCTCCCCTTAGTTCGTAAGCAAAACACTCATAGAGTCTTTCATGTTCTACTCGGGCCACCTTTTGGAACCAATCCGAAGTCCTTTTTGTGGGACGGTTGCTGAGCTGTTGTTCAAAGACGTGTGAAGGAGAGCCATTAATGATATTTCTCGATAGATATTTGCAAGAAACCAAATATACGTAATCAATTACCAGATCAGCCGGAATCAAGTCCTGCCCAGGAGTATTGACCGGACCTTTCCATGAAATTCTTTTAGGAGTTCTCCCTCTAAGGCCTTGTGAAGAATCCAGGAAGGCTCGGCCATTTTCAAATGCAATTGAAGCAATGTGAAAGTTTTTCTCATCTAAAACGCTTATAGCCAGTCCGATCCAAGCTGACTCCGGCACGTCTATAAGCTGCGCGGCGCCATTTGATATCCCATAATGCAAATCAGGAATACCCAGCATCCCAAGTGCAGTTGAGATTTCCGTCAACTCGGTTAATTTAGCAGGCACTTTATCTTCAAGTAATTACTCTTAACTTAACCGATCTCATATGAAGGAGCGGTTTTGGTGGCAACCATATATCCAATGTCGCCATTTGGACCAGGGAAAATAATCGAAGTGTCATTGGGTACATCATATTTAATACCAAGATCTGCTGGATTTGACTCATAAAATAGCGTCGAACCGCTTCCGGCCAGCCTTGGCCTAATTCCCGTTAGCTTTTCAAGATACTCCCTCCATAAGGCCAGGCGGGGCTCAATGGATACAGCCGCTGGTTCAAGGTCATTTTCATAATCTCCCCTCGGGCCTCCCAATTCATCCCATCTCTTGTAACAGGGTCCCGTGGGGACGCCAAAGGGTGGAATTATCAAGGTTATATCAAGGTCAATTGGAGGTAGCGGCTCTAGAACTTCACCTACTCCTTTGACAGTTGCTCGGCCTCCGGTAATGCAAAATGGCACGTCTGCGCCTAACTCTACAGCTTGAAAATGCGGCTCTCTCGCACTCGTGCACCATCTCCAAATAGCTGCCGCGTCACTTGACCCCCCACCAAGGCCTCCACCGTTTGGGATATTTTTAATGAGAGTAACAGCTGCTCTAACTTCGAATTTTGATAAAGTCTTTTTTACTAAGTTCTCACTGTCAAGCGGAACTCCTTGGCTAAAGTCCCCAAGGATCACAAAACCTTCAGCATCACCTTCAATACGAATGTCATCGCCAAAATTAAGGGAAACCATCTCGGCTTCAATTAAATGCATCCCATCGTCTCGGATTCCGACTACTCTAAGTGATCGGGTGAGTTTGGCATTAGCCCGCAGCTCAATTGCGGCCATTTTAACTTTCGCCTCTTAGGTCACAAGAAGATTGTTTTGCTTTGAATGCGCTGGAAAGTGCCATAAAGTGCTCCAGGTTCAGTGCCTCGCCCCTCAGAGAGGGATCAACGCCTGCAGATTCAATTTCAAAAGGACTTAGCATTTGACTAAGAGTTGTTCGAAGCATTTTTCTTCTATTTGCAAAACCTGCATTTACCATATCTGAAAAAGTCTTGTAATCAAGCGTTGGCAAAAGTTCATTTCTCTCCATTGTTACTAGGGCTGATTCGATATTAGGAACGGGTAGAAATATGTTGGGAGAGAAGCTTGCTTCCAGCTTGCAGTTTGCAAAGTATGCGATTTTGAGAGTAGATGCGCCATATTCCTTGGTGTTTGGTTTTGCGATAAATCGCTGTGCAACTTCTTTTTGCACCATAATTACCATCTTCTTGATTCTAGGTACTTGGGTCAACATACTAATCACGAGCGGCGTCGCTATATTGTAAGGCAAGTTTGAAACCATGGTCCAGCTTTTGCCTGCCGGGTCGAAGTCTTCCAAAAGTTCTTTGAAGTCCATTTTCATAGCATCTCCATGGACAATTTGAACTTCTTGGCCATAAGTGTGCTCTCTTAGAATGTCGATCAAGTTTCTGTCAAATTCAACTGCCACTACTTTGGCTCCCGCCCCTGCCAGCTCAACTGTCAAAGATCCAAGACCCGCTCCAATCTCCAACACTCGGTCCCCATCTTGAATGCCGCTAATTTTAACAATCCTTCTTGCAACATTTGGATCGACCAGAAAGTTCTGGCCCAGCGACTTGGAAGGATGAATTCCACGTGATTCCAGAACTTGTCTTATATGAGACTTTCCAAGACTATGGTTCGAATGCATTAATTTACATCAAAAAAATCAATAGCAGCCTTAGTGGTCGCAAATGCTAAATCATCCTCGTTGACACCTCTAAGACTTGCTACTGCCAGTCCGACTGAGGCTACGTATCTCGGATAGTTAGGTTTTCCCCTATAAGGCACAGGCGCCAAATACGGCGAATCAGTTTCGATGAAAAATTTCCGGTCCTTGGCCGTTTTCACGGCCTCATGTAACTCACTGGCTTTTGGAAACGATGCAATTCCACTAAAGGACACGTAGATCCCTCGTTTTTCACACTCCTTAAGCTCGTCTACTCCCCCAGTAAAACAATGTATGACGGTTTTTTCCGGAATGCCTTCGTGGTCCAGAGTCAAAAATGTATCTTCCCAAGCGTCTCTTGTATGAATAACAAGGGCTAAGTCAAATTCCTGTGCCAATTTGATTTGGGAGGAAAAAACATCCTTCTGCGCTTTTTTGGGTGAGTGCTCGTAGTAGTAGTCCAACCCGCATTCACCTACCGCAACTATCACCCCTGGTTTATCTGCTGTTGTTTTTCGCACAAAGTTTGATAAATCGCCAATACCACCTTTTGCCTCATGGGGGTGGACGCCAACTGCTGCCCAAATCCCATCCAGGTTGATTCGATCTTTCTGAGCAGAAGCTTTGATATTGCTAACTATCTCACAAACTTGTAAAGAGCTGCTAAAGTCAGTTCCAACGACAACCATTCTGGTTACGCCGTTGTCACAAGCATCCTTGACTACCTCATACGGAGATGGTTCATCATGCAAGTGACAGTGAGTATCAAACCAAGTTGAACTCACTTCTTCGACTCTCCGGAGTTTTTGGAATTTTTTCCAAGCCTCGGAAAAAGAGGGCTGCCTTTGGTGACAGGGAGTGAACCTGGGTATAACCCCCATATGGCAGCATCATCAAGCCTTGCGCTTTCAATTTCGGCTTCAAGTCCAATTCTGTTCCATATAACCTGTGCTGATTTTGGAATTGCAGGGAAAATTAATAAGGCTACCAATCGAAGCACTTCTAGGGCATCGCCTAAAATTCCTTCGAGTTCAACTCCGGGTTCCATTTTCCAGGGTTCATTCTGCTCAAGCATGGCATTGGCCAGATAAATTAACTCAAAAGTGGCCTCTAAACCTGCAGAAGGTGCAGTATTTTCCCAAGCATCTCTTACTCTGCCAATTATTTCGTCGAAATTTTTCTTAAGTGGAGAGTTCTCTCTCGGCTTTGGTCCAATGCCAGCGCATTTGTTGGAAACTACAGTTGAAACTCGGGCCAAAAGATTCCCGAGGTTATTAGAAAGATCAGCGTCATGCCTTCTAATCAGTCCTTCATAAGTAAAATCCCCGTCTGGACCAAAGGGCGTATCTCTTAATAGGTGATACCTAAGAGTGTCGAGTCCTACTTCTTCTGCAAGTACAACGGGATCAATTTTGTTGAGCTTAGACTTCGACATCTTTTCACCCTTAACAAGAAGCCAGCCATGTACAAAGATGTGATTCGGAGGATCTATTCCCGCTGCCATGCACATAGCCGGCCACCAGACGCAGTGAAATCTAACAATTTCCTTCCCTATGAGATGATGCACACTGGGCCACCATGTGTTAAATCTCTCCGAATCGTTGCCGTAGCCAAGGGCAGTTACATAATTAATCAAAGCGTCATACCATACGTAAAAAACATGATTGGTGTCCCAGGGAACCGGCACGCCCCACTTGATGGAGGTTCTCGTAATCGAGATATCCTGCAACCCCGATTTAATAAATGAAAGAGCTTCGTTTCTCCTGGTAGATGGCTCTACCCAGTTAGGATTTTCGCCATAGAGCTTCTCCAGCTTGTCTTGAAACTTAGAAAGCTTGAAAAAATAGTTTTCCTCTTGAACTACTTCGACTTTTGTGCCGTGAACAGGACAATTGCCGTCGCTTAGTTCACTTTCTGTGTAATAAGCCTCACATCCCACGCAGTAGAGGCCTTCCCAACTGCCCAGCTCGATGAAGCCGTTGTCATAAATTGCCTGCAAAAACTTGGAAACTGCTTGGTAGTGGCGAGGTTCTGTTGTCCTGATGAAGTCGTCAGGCTTGATCTCAAGTGCCTCCCAGGCATCTTTGAAGCGCTGGCTTGTGATGTCTGCCCACTCTATTGGCGTCATTGACTTTTCATCGGCGGCTTGTTGAACTTTGAGACCATGCTCATCGGTTCCGGTGAGGAAAAATACCTCATCACCAGCCAGTCTGTGCCATCTGGCCAGTGCATCGGCGTGCAGGGTGCAATAGGCATGTCCGACGTGCGGAGCGTCGTTGACATAATAGATGGGTGTGGTTACTGCAAAACGTTTTACATCCTCGTAGGCTATGGACATGATTAACACTGTACGCGCCGCAGGAGGAATAATTTGGCGAAATGCCAAAAATGATACAAAAAGTGAACATTTTGAGGCGGCTGACTTGGAAATAATTGTGATACACCGGCCTTCGTATCTGGATTGGTCCTTCCCAAAAGGCAAGGTAGACCCAGGTGAAACTGAACCTGAGTGCGCAATTCGGGAAGTAATTGAAGAAACCGGTCTTGTATGTGAGCTTCAAGTCGAGCTCCCGTCAGTCCACTATATAGACCGGGGAGGAAAAGATAAGACCGTTAGGTACTGGAAGATGGTGGAAACTGGGGGGAAAAATACCGAATCCCCGAAACCCTCGCCTGTAGCCTACGGCGAAGTTGATATCGTGCGGTGGGTATCAGTTGAGGAAGCATTCGACCTTTTAACCTATGAGAGAGACAAGATAGTTTTAAAAGACTTTGTCGAAACTTTTGACTTTATTTAATCCTTACAATTGAGTAAATTTGGCGCCTGGTTGCTCCATACTTCTTAGACAGAATCTCCACGGCTTCTTTGGGGTCTAAATCTTTAACTAATTTTTGATAAATCTCTTTTAATTCAATAGCCTCGGGAAGCGATGCTTTCTCAACGCTCACTTTCTCCAGAATTAAGACATATTCCCCCTTTGGATTTTCAATTTGTCTTATCGCCTCTCCGATTGTTCCTCTGAAAACTTCTTCATGGATTTTGGTCAACTCTCGTGCAACTGCGATCTTTCGATTCTCTCCACAGACAAGAGCCAACTCCTCCAAGGTCTTTATGACTCGGTGGGGCCCTTCATAGAGTATTGAAGTGTACGGAAGACTCGCTAAAAACTCCATTCGCTTTTTTCTCTCGCTGGCTTTTCTGGGAAAAAAGCCTTCAAAGAAAAACTGGCTTGTCTCTAATCCGCTTACAACTAAAGCCGAGATCAACGCCGATGGACCTGGAATGGATACCACACTGTGGTTTTTCTCGAGAACTATTTCAACTAGTTTTTCTCCAGGATCTGAGATTAATGGCGTACCGGCGTCGGAAAGAAGAGCCACATCAAAGCCCCCGTCAAGCCACTCAAGTATTTTCGGAATTTTAGATCGTTCATTCTCTCCGAATAGTGAAGTTACAGTCTTTTCTTTTAAAGAAATATCAAAATAGGTGAAAAGATGGCTTGACCTTCTGGTGTCTTCACATGCAATAAATTGCACATTTTTGAGAGTTTCAATTGCCCTTTGGGAAAAATCACCCAAATTTCCAATTGGCGTTGAAACTAGATAAAGAGTGGCCAAGAACTAATCCTTGATCTCGAGAACATCGCCGACATTAAGCCCCCATCTTTCAAAAGCACCGGATTCAGCTTCTAATACGTTGTGGGCCTTAATTGATGGCATTGATACTCGCCAGGGCTTAACTGACCTTGTGGCTAGCACCTTTAAGTCTCGGTCTAAAAATGCAACATCTATGGAAAAATGCATTCCAAAAGTATGAACACCTTTGGTGTTTCTAATCAACATGGCACCATCAAAACTTTTGCGCCCAAGCAACCCTTTAGTTTTCTGAGGAAGTGTTACCGCTTGTTCACAGGATGCTAAAACCCTTTGATCATCTAAGAGCCATGCCATTTTCCATCACCTACACATTAAATCTAATTTCCATAACGTCGCCGTCGGCTACAACATAGTCCTTGCCCTCAAGCCGTATTTTGCCGCTCACCTTTGCTTCGTGCCAGCTGCCGATTTCTAATAACAGGTCCCAAGCAATTACTTCGGCCTTGATGAAACCTCTTTGCAAGTCGGAGTGAATCACGCCCGCGCACACCGGTGCAGTGGAACCCTGACGAAAAGTCCAGGCCCTGGATTCCTTGTCACCTGTGGTAAAGAAGGTTCTAAGGCCTAAGAGTTCATGTGAGGCCTGAGCTACCCTGGCAAGTGCGCCTTGTCCAAGTCCGAGTTCTTCCAGCATCTCTTTTTTCTCAAGAGGCTCCATCTGAGCAGCTTCTGCTTCAAATTGGACACAAACCCCTAAAACCTCTCCCGACCCTTTGAAAACATCTTTTACACCCTTTATAATTTCATCATCTGAGCCAATCTGGTCTTCCGAAATGTTGACCACTGCAAAAGCTTTTTTACCCGTAAGCAAAAAAACATCTTTTAAAAGCTCTCGCTTCTCCTCACTTAAATCGGATCGATAAATAGGGACTCCGGCTTCTAAAATGGTCTGGGCTTCTTCCATGGAGGCTATCTGAGGAAATAAAGACTTATCTCCTTTAGAACTTCTCCGCTTTTTGGTGAGTTGTGACTCAATAGCTGCTAAATCTGCAATTACTAACTCTAATTCCAACTCCAAAAGAGCCTCTGTTGGATCTGAAGATCCGACAATGTTTTCATCCACGAAGCTCCTCAGCACGAAACATAGTGCGTCGACTTCCCTGACTCCGGCCAAAAGCTTATTTCCAAGCCCTTCCCCTTTGCTCGCACCCGGAGCGAGCCCGGCAATATCTACTATTTCCACGCCTGCCGGCACAATCTTTTTGGAATGGCTCATTTCGGCCAATGACATAAGGCGCGAATCTGGGACCTGGGCTACACCGGCTGCGCTCTGGGAAGTTGTGTAGGGATGAGGCGCAACAGGAGTTGAAAGTCCTGTTAGAGCGTTAAATAAAGAGGATTTACCTGAATTTGGTTGACCGATTAAACCTACATGCTCCACACTTTGACAATACATGTATTTGAAGAGGGGTTTTTGCTTTCCCAGATTTACGTGTAATATATTGACATGTCCAAAAGAACTGTAAAGCGCAAGCTTCGCGCAAAAAAGAAAGCAAATCACGGCAAGAAGCCCAACTGCGGCAGGCGCTGATCCCAAAGAGGGCATTTTATTTCATTTTTAGGCATTTGATCTTTTCTGGCCGGCAAGTTAATTAGTCGTTAAATAATTTGTCAGCTACCTCTTAACTTAAAAATCTTAAATCCGAGAATCAATACTCGTCATCCCCATTATCGAGATACGCTCAGAAGCTGCTTAATCATCTGGCTTCAACGTCGAGCTATTAACGGGTGGAACTATCACATTACATCCAGAGCTAAAAGAGTTCAAAGTTAATCTATTTAGTTACAACACGTAAAGAGTTGAGCATGTCTTGGCCAAGTGTCATGCCGAATTTAAGCTCAACGTATTGAAGAGTTAGCTTGGCTTTATCAGCTTTCAAATTGGGATCAGCATTTATAATCTCCTGAGGAGTCCGAAGGCCGGCTACGTCAACGGCGCTTAAAAATTCAAATGTAATGCCATACTTTGGAATGTACCCTCTAATGACTTCAACAGAAGGCATTGAATCTGAATTGTTTACCATCATCGAAGTTTGAGGGACTGTAAAAGTAGACACAACTACGCTCAAATTTCCAATTAAAGTCTTGTTTTGATCCACCGTGATTGCCTTCATATTAAATGTTGGAAGAATGTTCGCCTCACCGAGCACTGCTACTGTCCACGGCTGGGGCATGGCAATGAGGGGACAAATAGTAAAAGGAGCGCCCGTAGGGCGAGCATTTTCGACCATTATGTATTGGTCGCTACATGGCGCCGACTCAAGGCCATCCCAGCTTGTCGATTGGTTTATCACGATCCAATTGTCCGGGACTTGAATGGAAATTGGCCCGAAAGACGAAAGTGTCGTCGATATGGTTGTGCCACCTAAATCAAAAGTAGTTAAGGCAGTCGAAGCAGGAAAGGTTTGCTTATTTGTGGCTGTCGAACAACTTGCAATGAAAAAAGGCATTGCAAGGCATAAACAAATGCGCAAAATTAAAGTCGAACAGCGAGGCACTTTAAAAGCTGGTTCAACTTTAATAGGCATTACCTTCATCGTACCTTGGCGGATACTTGTTTCGCAACATAATGAGCCTTGGCACCTTGCCAATGAAGCGCCAAAACCCCCCGGCTTTGGCAGCAACTCTTTGGCCATTTGGCTTCCTTCCCTTACTAAAGGGCTTATTTTTTGTCAAGTTTTTGATAATTATTTTATGGTGCGCACTTAACGAAGTGAGTTTGTATTCCCTCATAGCAAGGCAAGTTGTCGCGGGAGATTTTAAAAAGGCAAGTTGTCGCGGGAGATTTTAAAACAGAAAGCACTTACCGGAAAAGTAGTGTTTAAGGAGCCATTTAACACGTGCTAATTCCAACACTCAGTTTTTTGTGCCAGCTCTATTCGATGACCAGAGGCACGATATGTACCTTATGTACCTGCAGAAAAAGTCCTAAGGGTTTGCTAATGGTGTTAACTATTTAGAGTTTGTTAACATTGTTAATGTTGTTAATCGATTGATACTTGTTAACTCTGTTAATGCTTTGCGGCCTGTTAATGTTGTTAACTTTGTTGGGTTATGTTTGTAAATTACGCCGATTAGCGCAGTTACTCGCGAAGAGCCTTGCGGATGAGATCGGCTTTGGTGATCCCTTCGAATTGAGCAAGCTCCGCTGCTTTCTTGGCCAAATCCTTACCCAGCCTTACAGATTCAACAGGAGCCGCTTCGGATTCCAACATTGGATGCCGTCCTGGACCTGGCCGCATCTTAATTTTGGTGAGATCATATTCCATCTCGGCTTCTGCGATAGTATTTTCGAGAAAATCCTCAGTGATTTCACGACCTGATGCGGTTATTCCAAATTTCTTACCCATTGTTCTTTCCATTCGTCGAATGGTGGATTTCATACTTCTATCTACAACCTATTGGTTGAATTACCAACATCTCAGCATCTAGTCGCTTACGGACGACGACGTTCAGGAGGGGTACCGATCTTTCGGGACCGATAACAAGCATGGCGCCATCTTTAAGCTCATCTACGGCAACTACCATTTCAACGGCGTGCATGATATCTTCGTCTTTAATCCCGAGCTATCGAGCTAATTCGAAAAGCTCCACACATAGTTATCGTAATGCGCAAATAATCCGAGGTCAAGTGCCCTAAATGAAGTTATCTGGGGTGGACTTTAGTAAATCTGAGCCTGCCCTCGTCCGACCTTGCCTTCGGAACTCAGAGTCTTGTAAACCTATACAATCTACTTATTCACCATTGTCGTAATCTCGTTGTTCTTTCACGCAAACGCGGACCAAAGCTTAATGTTATAGCAGGAGATATATCAAAAAGAAGCGAAATGGCACTAGGCGCGATCAGCCTCAGAGTCACTCTTCGACTTCAAGATGGCACTGAGCTAGGTGCTGAATGAAAATCATTCGCTACTTTTGGCTCTTCGTTGCCTAAAGAACTGGCACTTTCATCAGTAGAAAGGCCATGTTCTAACCTTTGAGAATTAGATTCCACGATAACTTTGCTTGTTATTTGAGTTGATACGTTACGGCCAATAATCCATTTGGGTAATTGTTGGCTAAAATCACGCAGGTATTTACTGTGGTGCAGCTTACGCCTGGAAGGTAGTAGTCCCCTACCGCAACGGATTCCCAGTTACTTCCATCCGAGGTGGCAAAGATTTGGGGGTATCCATCACCTCTCTGTCCTACTGCCATGCATGCTTGAGATGATGAACAGCTGACCGATGCCAAGTATCCCTGGTTAAGTGAAGATAAAGGCAAATCATTTCGTGGTGGCGGAAGTGATGGAATTGTAAGCGAGACATTTGACCAGCTGTTTCCTCCGTCAAATGAATTTAGGAGAAATGTAGTAAAGCCGGCCACACCCTCCGGCGATTCCCCGCCAACTGCGAGACACATTGTTGACGATTGACAAGTTAAAGTGAAAACCGGATCTCCCCAAATGCCACCCGGATTTTCTTGGCTCCAAGTGAGGCCAAAATTATTGGAAACCAATATGTAAGGATCTGATGTGTCCCCGCCGAACAAGCAAAACCCACTTGATACGCAGCTTACCCCTACCCCACCTTGATCTAAGCCATGTAGTCCTTTTGTTGATACCTCATGCCAAGAATTACTTTCAGATTCCTCAAGAATAATTCCACTGTTATTTTGGTTCAGGCCTGTTGCGACACAGTGGCTGCCAGAACACGACACTGATTTAATGAAGCTGAGATCTGGCGACAACTTATCATTAAGCCAAACGCCATTTATTAGATTGCCACTTAGAATGACTCCTTGGGGCATTTGACCATGCGGGTAATACGTTCCCGCATATCCATGAGACACCACAGGAGACGACCCTACTGCAACACAGAATGAGAGTGATGTGCAAGATATTGCAGATATTGGTCCAACTTGCGGTGGAAGCGTGGCTGTAGTCCACTTTGGATAAGTCGTGGCATTTGACGTGATAATGCCATATTCCAAACCTCCGACTTGATCATTCCCAGTGGCCACACATTCTCGAGGAGTTAAACAATCGATCGCACCTAAGTTTTCGTAAGAGGTTCCCGTTGTGTCAATGAGGTTGGTGCCAGTTAGCTTCCATTGTTGTTGATTTGAAGGACCATGGGGAGATCCATTTGTCGACGAGGTGACAGTTATCAAGATTGCAACTACAAGAAATAAGGCTAGGACAACCACCAAAGCTTTTATTCGAGAAGAGAGCCTTCTTGCACTTGGGCCTAATTGCAGTTGTACCATTTATCCGTAGACCCTCCTGCGTATCGCCAAATTGGAAAATGTTCGCGAATCTAAATCATAGACTCATTTGACGATGTCTGGTAGGAGAATTGCTCAACGAGGTATTTTCAACGGATTTTCCTGCGGCCGGGTCTTTTGATAGTGACATCTTGCACCCATAGCTCAAACGGTAGATATTGTCGATGGCAAAAAAGCAAGTGAGAGGATACTCCATGAAATCTTGCTCGAAGGAGAGATGTTAGTTAAGACATGAGTTCAAAGTCCTCGCTTATATTGACCGACTTGAGAGAAGCCGTCGGTTTTCTAACTGACGTGACTTCGAAGCCGCCGGATATCTATATGCGTGCTGCAGCAATCCAGGCTTTTGAGATTTGCTTTGAACTCTCTTGAAAGTACTTGCAGTGGCGGCTGTTGGAATCAGGCCTCCAAGTGAACTCTCCGCGAGCTGCATTTCGGGAGAGTGGAAAAGCTGGGCTATTGGACAATGTTGAAAATTGGTTGCACTATATGGAAACACGCAATTTGACAATATATACTTTTCAGAGCCAATTAGCTCAAGAGATCTATGGGACAATTAAGGATTCATTTCTCCAAAGCATTCAAGAGCTAATTGCCTTAGATGATGATTCCCGGGAAATTTGATCTTAGATTGCCGAGTGGCCAAATAGTGTAGCTTTGCCGCTCTGGTAGCGGTTACTCAGTTATCCGGCAAGCATTACGTCTGGTTCGGTGTTTGGCTGGGACTCAATTGCTAATTTGAATTCACTTTAAAGCTTGAGAATTTGTCAAATGCATATAAAACAGTTCAATGTAGACATCAACAGTGGATCGCAAAATTCCCTAGAGCATGAACAGTAACTTTGGAGTACAGATTGAAGCACCAAGACTAAGTCTTTTTTTTTTTTTTTAAGTTTCTGGAAGAATCAAATAAAGTATTGTTATGTTCACACTTTTTATGGCGAACCGCTTTAACTAGCAGGTAATACAGTTGAAATGTGCTTGTATTTCTTATATGATCGTAGTAGCAACTTAATAAAGAGGCTAGCGAGGAGATGCAATGGCTGTTATTTTACAATGCTGGCAGTTTTTCAAATTGGAATCCTCTTTTGTTTTTATAACTAGGTCAATGTTTTCAAAGAGCATTTTGGATTATAATTCTTCACCCGAGGCATTCTTGTCGGCCACCATTCACAGTTCTTATTCATACGAACTATCTTCGGCTAATAATTTGGGAGGAAAATGGACCTCTCATTTGCCCTTTAATCATAAGACGACAGGTGTAGATCCCACGCCAGTCAATGCTCCTAAAGTTATTTGGCTACTTGGGACACTAAAATGGTCTATACAAATGCAAAGTTTCCCGAAGTCAAGTCCACATTTGATAGATACCAGTAGATATGATGGGAGTCTCTAAAATGAAAAAGAAGTTAATTCCAATAATTGTCGTACTGGCGATTTTAACTCTCGCCTTCTTGAGTGCAAAGTCCTACTTAAACGTATCTCGATCTAGTTCCTTGGTGAAAACTAACGCTTCTTTAATTAGCACCTCAAATAGCGACATAAACTCCTTCTGCAAAAATAGCCAAGAATATCTAATCACGTATCCGCACTCTCCATTTTGGACTTGGGTAGATAATGAGTGCCATAGCAGCGCGGCAATTACATCGTTGCTGGCAGGTGAAGCCAAAGGGATAGGAATGATGTGTGCCTATGCTCGCCACGTCATAACTTCTACTCCAAGCAGCCAGGTCAGCAACCAGGAGAAAATATATGCAAATGCATGTATAAAGCCCTCTACAGTTCCTCCACCGGTTGACAATGTAATTACACCAGATTTGCAACCAGGAGCCCCACTTAACATGTATGACTCAAATGCATGGCAAGGCACAATAAATGGTCAAAACCTCACAGTTTTTTGCCGGCATTGTTGGGGCGGGCAATGGCCAAGGTGAGTATCCAAACGACTCCACAACAGGCGATATCACAACTTGGTCGAACACCACATCTCATGTGATTAATTCTGCTCAACTTCCAGGCAGTGGCATGTTGACAATCGAATCTTATAGCGGAGATACATTGGCGCTAAAATCAGCTTTTGGGAAGTCCTATACATTCAATATAGTTAATGGCGTTCTAAGCGCATCATAGGAAACATACACAGATAACAAAGGGACAAAGTTGAAAATTAGAGCTCAAGTATTTATCATTACGGCAGTGGTATTGGTCCTGTTGCAAGGTTGTGGGAGCTCAAAACAGGTAACAACAACTACTCACCCTCCCTCGGTAGTGTTTTCACCAATTAACGATGTTTCTGGAAATATAAGCGGATACCTGCCTTTTGGCCTAGCCTGCAGCTCAGAGTACTACTGCCTAGCCATAACAAGGTCGGCGCTTTCAGATTCGAGCCAGCCAAATCCCCTTAATGGACCCTCAACACTCATAACAACAACTAATGGTTGGAAGACTTCGTCGAAAGTTAATGAACCTGGCATGATAACTATGATCTCATGTGTCTCAAGTTCAACTTGTATTCTTCTTTTACAAGAAGGCGTAATTCAGTACGCAACGTATACAGCTGCTAACACAAGTGAGATGATACAAGGCCAAGTCGTAAATGGCGAGTGGGCCTTTTCCTCGCCTATAACTCTCCCGGCGACGATGTCTTACGAGTTTACTTGTTTAGAGACTTCTAGATGTCTCCTAATTACCCCTCAGGAAGAAGTTCAACTTAGTACTGACAGCGGCAAGACTTGGCAAAAGGAAATCACTCTACCGTCTGGCTACAGGCCTCTTCAAATTACCTGTCCTTTAAGTTCGGCCGATTGCTTTGTACTTTTGCAGTCAACAAGTTCAGGCGGGACATTATTTGAAGTTTCGACAGACGGTGGTTTGACTTGGAAGACGGAAAATTCTTCAAAAAAACTTCCCGCAATTTATGTTTCTTGTTTGAACATTAATTTTTGCGTGGCAGTTGTCACGGTGGTAATTTCACCGGGTGGCTACCAACTTTACACTTCCAATGATTTCGGGAAATCTTGGAGCATGGAAAAGACTTCTCCTCCCATAGGGACCATATTTGACTTTGCATGCAGCTCAGATACTTTGTGCTTTGCAGGAGGTTCTTCCCTTGATGCTATTTCGCTGTCTTTATCAAATTCAGCAAAAGTGACACAATTAGCTAAAACGAAATTGCATCAGTACGGCAGTTAGATTATCGGCACGCAGCCGGGGTTTTCTTGTCCTTCCAATCAGTTTTGCTACCTTAGTGACTCTTCGGGAACTTCGGGATTTCAAATCGATAAAGTGAGTTTTACTTTGCTTGGATCGAGAACTTAAAGTGATAGGTTAACTTTTTTTTCTTTGCTTTTGATCTTAAAAGGCCAGGTGGTGCTAATTGATATTGGTTCAATTTTGCCAACATCTTATGTGGAGATCACTGACATTGGATTTACATCTGAATGGGCGAGTTTAGTTCTTAATGTCAATTTAGCAACACTTGCACGCTAAATAATCAAGTTAATTGTGCAAAAGCACAAGCAGTTTTGACAGTAGATCGCATGGCATTGTCTTTTCGCATTTTCAAAAGTAAAGGCAATGTTAAATAAACCATGTCGTGACTAGGCATATTTGGTAGTGTTTTAGGCAGAAATTTAATTGAGTGAGGAGTAGTTTTGGCGGCATGCCCGACTTGCAATACCCAGATAGCATTTGGCGAGCTTGCCTGCCCATACTGCGGCAGACAAGTAACTGAATCTGGTCCGGAAATCGAGGGCTTGGCTAATGAAGTTTCCTCTGAAAGTGCTAACACTAATGATTCCTCTGAAAACCAAAGTCGTTCCAATCCCTTTGCGCCACCTGGGCAAAGTGGGTGGAATCCGCCAAATCAGCCGCCAGCGGGTGGATACAATACGCCTCCTCCTTTCACTCCAGGCTATGGTTATCCAAATATGCCTTTCCAGGGTGCATCTATGCCGCCACAAGGTCCGATTCCTCCGTATCCGTATGGATCCCCTTATGGTTACCCATACGGACAAATGCCTCTCCCAACTTCCACATGCGGCCTAGCTATTGCATCGCTGGTGTGCGGAGTGCTTTGGCTCTACTGGGCTGGCGCGATTCTTGCAATCATTTTTGGAATAGTTGCACTAGGTCAAATATCTAGATCCAATGGGAGACTCCAAGGAAGAGGACTAGCTATAGCTGGAATAGTTCTTGGAACCATTGAATTACTTATTGCAATATTTTTAATTATTGTTATCATTATTGCCGCCCACGCCACCCAGATAAACCAGCCAGGCTCATCTGGTTCCGGGAACTCTCCTTCTCCTACTTACCCGCCATCTAATCCCACCACCTCAGTTGCGCCAAGCCTTCTTCCACCTGGCGGGTATTCGCCGGTTCCGGCATCAAATGCTTGTCCTCCTTCAATTTCCAATGTTGCCAGAAAGACTGTATTTTCATCAGCTCCGCCAATGCTGATTGACACTACAAAAACTTATTACGCAAATTTTCAAACCGATGTCGGTGACTTTAAAATAGCCCTAGACCCTGCACAATCCCCGGTGACGGTCAATAACTTTGTTTTCTTATCTTGCTACCACTATTACGACGGAACAATTTTTCATCGTGTAATTCCTGACTTCATGAATCAAGGAGGCGACCCGAATGGGAATCCGCCGGGAATGGGTGGCCCGGGATACACTATCCCTGACGAGTATCCAAAAGGCTCGCAGAATTCCTCACCCTATGCGGCCGGACAGATTGCAATGGCAAATACCGGCGCCGGCAATTCAGGGGGAAGCCAGTTCTTCATAGTTGCCTCAGCCGATGGAGCTAACACCTTGGATAAAGACATAGATGTCCCAGGTGCCGAGCCTTACACAATTTTTGGGTCGTTAGTAAATGGAATGGACACCGTATTAAAAATAAATAACGACGGATCAGCATCTGGGACTCCTAAAGTCACCCATAAGCTTGAGCAAGTTACGATTACTTCTAGTTAGACTTCAAAAAAGGTCGAGCTTATATCTCAATATGTGCAGTCTTGAGACATGCCTTATAACTTTAAACTCTCCAAGGGCTTAAGAAACTATTGGCAACTCGGCCACTGATTAATAGTTCGATAAACACTTGCTTGTTTTCAGCCACATTTTCATTTCAAATTTTTCCTGCCACTATTTTTTGCAACTGCTGCGAGTGAAAGAACCGCCAATATTGACTCTGAAATAATTGCAGCCATTCCAAATTTGGATATACCTGGCTCGATAAAGCCAAATATTCCCTGTGGCAAGTAAAGGGCCAGTCCATATCCGCCAAGAAGGCAAAGGGCAAATGCAGTAAAGATTAGGTGGAATACCCTGAATCGAAATATCGAATGTGCTATGACTGCAACAACTCCGAAAATCGACGCAAGAATAAATCCTATTCCGACCTTTGGAATGAATCGGTAACCATAGTGCCACCAAAGATATATATGAACCCCCGCAATCATAAGGACCAACAAATCCTGTGCCATACCCAGAAACACTCGGTTATCACGGGAAAAGAGGCTTTTCATTTGATTTCTCACAATACTTTGCTCATTCTAATGAACTTCGATAAAAATGTGGCCTTCTCCCGTATTTTTCTATCTCCCATTCGCTTGATAGGCAAACAGTTTGAAACGGATTTGACTCTCAATGGAAACTAAAAGAAATAATTTCTGGCAAATAAAATTGAGTAGAAACTAAGTAGCAATTAGCTCTCAGAGTGATAGTGAAGATCGCAGATCCATATTCGCCTCTGCTTTTAGAAAACTCTTTGGGCTCGCATATTATTCAAGTTTAAAGATATGTGACTAAAACTAGGCCTTGCCTTGGCTTTTAGCCACGGAGGTTAAAAGACTGGGTCTATCTGAGATAATCCCATCCACGCCAAGAGCCATTAATTCGCGCATCTCCTCTTCTTCGTCAATTGTCCAGACATGAACCGCTACTCCAACTTCATGCGCATAAGATACAAATGCCTCATCAACCACAGTAATATCCCCATAACGATGGGGCACTTGAAGAGCTACATAGCTCACAGATTCAATATCGTGGCCGCCATGAGCAGACCGGTAGAAATCGGCAGTGGCTAATGTTCCCGCCGATACTGCGATCTCGGGAGCAAATTTGGCAAAAGCATCTGTTGCGCTATCAAGAAATGAAGCAACTATTACGTCGTCTGTCCTCTTGCAGCTTCTCAGTAGTATTGCAAGGAGTTCTTCGTAAGGTTCAACCTGCGGAGCAATCTGTTTAATATCGAGATTAAGTATCACTCCGGGAAATGTCTCAATTACTTCTCTTAAAGTAGCTATGCCATAGCGGGGGTCTCCCGGAGCTTTGCCTCTCCATGCGTAATCACTATCGCTTTTTCCTGTTCCTTCTCTTGCATTGGGAACAAACCAGTAAGCATTATCCATTTCTTTCAACTCGGCAAGTGAAAAAGATGAAATGGGACCTTTTGAATTTGTTGTTCGATCAACCGATGCGTCATGGCATACTACGAGCTCTCGATCCTTGGTTGCATGGACATCTAACTCAATCGCATTTGCGCCGTTTGAAATGGCTTGGTCAATGGCAGCCAATGTAGATGAAGCCCCTTCAAGGGCTCCCCCTTGGTGGGCATATATTAAAAAGGGCTTGCTTAGCCAAGGGTTCCCAGACCTACCTTCCATTTTAAATCAGTCCCCTTTCAACTGCCATGTCCATTAAAGTCGCCGGCGGCCTGGCCCCTAATAAAGAAATTACTTCGGCCGCACTTAGAGAACCCAAACTACCTGCTTTGTGAAGGCTTTCTCCTAATAGCAAGCCAGCTAAAAATCCTGCCGCAAAAAGATCACCAGCACCTGTGGTGTCAATTACTCGGTCGACAACTGTGGAATCAATGTTATATTTTTCCCCCTTAGAGATAACCACTGCACCTTTAGACCCTGCAGTTAAAGCTGCCAATAAGCTATCTTTCATAAAAGCTTTTAGCGCCTCGTCAAAACTTTGTGCTCCTGCTAAAATCTGTGTCTCATCTGAGTTGGCAAAAACAATGTCTGCAAGTCCCCCGAAGACGATTTCACTGAGTTCGTGCCTATACCTTTCCACCACGAACGGGTCCGAAAGCGAAATCGCTACTATCGTGCCGCTTTTTTTGGCAGTATCTATTGCTTTGAACAAGGTCTCTTTGGCAACCGGAGAATCAAATAGATATCCTTCTAAGTACAGAATCGATGATGAATTTATGGCATTTTCAAGGTGTTCGCTATATATCACTTCAGAAGCTGCACCTAGATAAGTAGCCATTGACCTCTCGGCGTCCGGAGTTACTAAGACATGGCAGATCCCGCTTCCGTGTGCTTTGGCCTCAAGGGGTTCCATGCCGATACAAGTAACGCCGATTTGGCGCAAGTCATCTATAAAGTGTGAGCCGATCGAGTCGTCAGAAACACTTCCGACAAAGGCGGCCCTGATGCCTAGGTTTGCAAGTCCTGCCATTGTATTGGCTGCCGATCCGCCAGAAACCTGGCTGAATTTCAATCCCTTTTCAATAATTTGGCCTTCAATATCAAGGGCTTTTTCCCTGTCCACAAGTGTCATTGCCCCTTTTGCCATACCCAATTTCTCAATATCTGAGTCCTGGCTATATGCGAGTCGATCCACGATTGCGTTGCCGATTCCAAGCACGCCAAATAGTCTCTCTGGACCGTCGGGAATTGAAAAAGGCAGCTCAGAAGCTATTTTCACTTTGTTTTTGGCGCGAACGGATAAGGCAGAATTTACTCGATGATCAAAATTTGACGAATTAGACACAAATTAAAAGGTAGCGTGAATACGTGACTAATGTGAACAACTCCCAAAATCATGAAGACGACTCCGACTACAGGTTGCCCAAAAACGCCAGGCCGGTTAAGTATGACCTTTTGTTGGCTCCTGACCTAAATAAGGCGTCTTTTGCCGGATCTGTAGTAGTCGAACTCGAAATCCAAGAAACTTCTCATAGCATTACCTGCAACGGAGCCGAATTGGAGGTAATTGGAGCCTCAATTTCAAATTCAGCATTATCGTCACTTGACGACTCGGCTGGTGAGATCAAATCCGTAAAAAACGATATCGACGAGACTTTAGAGCGCTTAACGTTTAATTTTGAAACTCCCGTCGAACCGGGACGCTGGTTTCTCAAGATAAATTTCCGCGGAATTTTAAATGATAAGCTTCGAGGATTTTATAAGTCCACTTTTGTTGACGAACAAGGCAACGAGAGAATTATTGCTACGACTCACTGTGAGGCAACCGATGCCAGACGGGCTTTCCCTTGCTGGGACGAGCCGGATCTAAAGGCCGTATTTAGCGTCAAGCTAGATGTCGACCAAGACCTTGTTGCCATTTCAAACTGGCCGGAGACCAAGTCAGCCGAGCTGGATGGAAACAAGAAGCGAGTATTTTTTGGCGATACCATCAAGATGTCGACTTACCTGGTCGCTTTCATAGTCGGTCCGATGGAGATATCTTCTCCTCGGGTAGTCGATGGGATTGAACTTAGAGTGATCCATGTTCCGGGTAAATCACATATGGCTCCTTTTGCCCTTGACATAGGAGAGCATTCACTTAAATTTTTTGCCAATTATTTCGATATTCCCTACCCAGGTGAGAAATTAGACCTGATTGCTCTTCCTGATTTTGCATTTGGCGCAATGGAAAACTTAGGCGCTGTCACATTTAGAGAGACTGCGCTTTTAGCCGATCCAAGAACGGCATCTCGGTCGGACTATGAAAGAGTTGCCGATGTTGTCGCCCATGAAATTGCCCATATGTGGTTTGGCGATCTAGTAACTATGAAGTGGTGGAACGGTATTTGGCTAAATGAAGCTTTTGCAACATTTATGGAAATGCTTTGCGTGGATGCCTTTAGACCAGATTGGGAGAGATGGGTTACATTTGGTCTTTCAAGAGAGGCTGCCATGGGAGTTGACTCGTTGGCAAATACTCGCCCCATTGAATTTCCCGTTCGCCACCCAAGTGAAGCAGAAGGGATGTTTGATATCCTCACCTACCAAAAAGGTGCCGCAGTCTTAAGAATGCTGGAGCAGTTTATCTCACCTGAGGTTTTTCGAGATGGGATTCGAAACTACCTTAAAGCCCATGCTTATTCAAATACCGAGACATCCGATCTTTGGGACGCCTTGGAGTCAGCATCTAAGCGCGGCGCGCTGCCCGAAGGGATCAAAGAGGCAATCCCGGTTCGAGAAATGATGGATTCCTGGATATTCCAAGGTGGATACCCATTGGTGTCGGTTAAATTTCAAAATTCAAAGCTCTCGCTCTCCCAGAGCCCCTTTCAGCTAAATCCCAATACAGATAAGGGCGAAATTGGCAATACTTGGCTGATACCCGTAAAACTCTCAAATACTTCAAAGGATGGCAATGAAATAGTCTCTCTCAGCCGTGTTCTAGAAAGTGAGCCTTTGCTAGATTCAGACAGCGAAAATCTCCTAGATCTTGCAAACATAAGTGATGGCAGTTACTTGAGCGCCAATAGAGGCGGGACAGGTTTTTATCGCGTGCTTATGGACTCGTCATTGTCAAGAAATTTCATCTCGTCGTTTGGATCCAGACCGACATTGGAGCGATTCAACTATGTTTGCGATTCCTTTGCCACAACAATTGCAGGTATTAGTTCAATTGATGAGTTTATGTATGTAATCGAAGCCATTGGGAAATCCGGCGAGAAAGATTCCAACGTATGGGCCGTGGTTGCAAGTGCACTCAAGCTTTTTGAAAAGACATTAAGTGAGACTGATCAAGAGATTCTCGCAAGGGCGTCGAATAAATTAATATCTCGAACTTTGGATGAACTCACTTGGGAGCACAATCCTACTGAACCTGAAAACTACAGGACGTTAAGAAATTTGTTGCTCTCAATCGGTGGCACTTTGGGGATGAATCAAGACATTATCCAAAAGTCACGTGAACTTTTTGAAAAATCAGTCAAATCGGATGAAAAACTAGATCCTGATTTGGCTTCGGCAATTCTTGATACTGTGGCCTCAAATGGCGGGGAATCAGAATATGAGGCAATCTTAAATCACTACAAAAACCCTGATAGTCCTCAAGATGAGCAGAGACATCTATTTGCCCTTGCCTTATTTAAAGACCCAAAACTCGTTGAACGGACCCTTAATCTTTCAATGACAGAAGTTAGAACCCAAAACGCCCCATTTTTAATCCAGTCAATGCTAATCATCAAAAGTTCCCAAATGGCCACTTTTGAGTTCTTGGAGGCAAACTATAAAAAGATGTTGGAATCATTCCCCTCTCCCACAATCTCAAGGATGCTAGACGGCCTTAGGGGACTTTCCACCTTGGATGAAACCGGGAATGCGCCATTGTCAAGCAAAGCAGTTAAATTCATCGAGCTAAATCCACCTCACTCAGGCAAGAAAACCGTAGATCAGGCCCTTGAGAGACTTTTAGTCAACGTAGAGTTTGAAAAGCGGATACGGCCTAGTTTACCTGGACTTTTGAGCGATTTAGCTGACAGGTTCTAAATAAAGATAACTTTCTCGTGACAAATCGGTGTTCAGTTTCTATACTTAATAGGTCACTCTAAGTCAGATCAGTATAAAGTACTTAAAACGCTAAGAATGAGGTGCGCCATTGTCTGAAGGGCCCGACAACGTAATGCCAGAGAATCTGGACGTTGAAAAGCGTGCAGCGCTTTGGGACGCGCTTAGCATTCACTCGACAGATATTATTTCTTTAGTTTCTACGAATGGCAAAATACTGTGGACTACCCCGTCCGGAGCCAGGTTCTTTGATCTGGAAGATGCCAATTGGAAAATGAAGCCGATCTATGACTTGATTCATGATGATGACATAAAAAGAGTGAAGCGAGAGTTTTACTCTATGGGCGAGACAATGGGCTCAATAGTGGGTCCGGTTACTTTTCGGATAAAGACAAGGGACGGGTCCTGGCGATATATGGAGTCCATGGCCTGCAACCTTCTAGATTCTCCTTCTGTAGAAGCCATTTTGTCTATTAGCAGGGATGTCACCGATCGCCAGGTGGCACTAATGGAGCTTGAAGAGAGCGAATCACGATATAGGCGTTTAGTTGAGCGTTCCCCGGAATCAATGGCGGTTTATCGCGATCAGCACATAATTTATGCAAATCCTGCCGGCCTGCGGCTGCTGGGGGCATCAAATGTAGAGCAACTTTCGAGGTATCCTATAGTTCAGTTGGTTCACCCAGAAGATCGCGAGTTGGCAAGAGAGGCCTTCTCACCCGTTGAGCAAGGACAGGAAATGAACTCGGTGGAACTTCGGTTAGTCTCACTCGACGCGCAGTTGATACATGCAGAAATAATGGGAATTCCCATCATTTACGATGGAGAGCCCAGCGTACAGCTGCTTGTTAGGGACGTAACCGATCACAAGAGGGCAAAAGCAGCTCTTGAATACCAGACGCTTCATGATCCTCTAACGGGACTGCCCAACCGGGCCCTGTTTATGGACCGGGTAGCGCAGGCTTTGAATCGAACGCAGAGAATCGGCGGCCATTTGATTGTCATGCTTGCAGATATAGACCGCTTCAAAATAGTTAATGACTCCCTTTCCCATACTGTCGGGGATCACATTTTGGTAGGGGTAGCACAAAGGCTTAGAGCTTGTTTCAGGCCTTCAGACACCGTTGCACGCTTTGGAGGCGATGAGTTTGTAGTCCTATGCGAAGATACAGAAGATCTCACCAGCCTAGGGACCTTGGGAGAGCGTTTAGTTAGCAGCTTAGAAGAGCCAATTGTAGTAAATAATGAGCCGTTCCATATCTCGCTTTCTGTCGGGATTGCCGAATCAACCGGTGGCACCTTAAGGGCCGACGATTTGGTGAGAGATGCCGACACTGCCATGAACAGAGCTAAAGAGCGTGGCCGGAAGCGTTATGAGATATTCGATGAGAAGACAGGCACGGAGGTAGCAGGCAAGCTCCAGTTGGAATCAGCCCTTCGGCACGGTATTTCTCACGGAGAACTAAGAGCGTATTATCAGCCCGTTGTAGATGCCAGAACAGGCGTGGTTACAGGTTGTGAGGCCCTTGTGAGGTGGCAACATCCAGAGCAGGGACTTATTCCACCTGCCAGTTTTATTCCTATTGCGGAGGATTCGGGATTAATAGTCCAGCTTGGAACATGGATGTTTGCTGAGGCATGTCGCCAGGCTAAAGAGTGGGAAGAGTTGATTCCAGAGGGCAGAGTATTTAAAATCTCAGTCAATCTTTCGGCCAGGCAGTTTTTGGACATGGGCCTTCTAGCTACAGTTAAAGACATCCTGTCGGCAGCAAACTTAGATACCAATCGCATGCATATGGTTTTTGAAGTGACTGAATCCATGCTTATGGCTGACCCGGACGAAGCCGTATCGATTCTAAATGCGTTTAGAAATCTTGGCATTTCTATTGCAATCGATGACTTTGGGACCGGATACTCTTCTTTCTCCCATTTGAAGCGATTCCCTGTTGAGTCACTAAAAATTGATAGATCTTTCATAATTGGCATAGGTGCTGACAACGATGACGAGGCAATAGTGAGTGCAGTGGTGCAGCTTGCTCATGCTTTGAATTTGCAGGTTATTGCCGAAGGAGTAGAAACCACGGATCAGCTTCTGAAACTGCGTCAGATGAGTTGTGATTTTATTCAGGGTTACTACTTCGCCAAGCCTGCTCCAGCCGATGAATTGTATTCGATGATCGAAAGACCTTTCGAAGTTCCCGGCCTTGGTGATTAATTAATAATTCTTTGAATTTTTCATGAATTTAGTAGCTGCACTAGCCACATTCTTGATTATTTTGCCTGCCGAACTTCCGGATAAGACAATGATCTCAGCAGTTATATTGGGGACCAAATATCGTCCTCTGCTCATATGGCTAGGAGCTTCCACTGCATTTTTGCTCCACGTAGTTATCGCAATAACCTTGGGAAATCTTATAACTAAACTCCCCCATATTTGGGTTGAATCCATTGTGTCAGCGGTGTTCTTAGCCGGCGGACTATATCTTTTGCTCTCAAGTGAAAAAAACGAGGCTCACGAAGGAATTGAGCTGGTCCAAGAAGAAATACCGAGGATACATCGTATCTTCTTTCTTGCATTTAGTGTGATCTTTGTCGGTGAATTTGGAGACCTCACCCAAATCATGGTTATAAATCTCGCAGCTAAATACCACTCTCCACTCTCAGTTGGATTGGGCGCCTTTCTTGCACTCTCGCTGGTTGGGGCAATTGGAGCATACGGGGGCAAAACAATAGTTAGGATAGTTCCCTTAGGAAGGGTGAGAAAAGTAGCCGGAGTCGTTCTCGTTCTTTTTGCGCTTTATACTTTTCTTGCAACAGTAAAAGTTATTTAGGAATTCTTATAGTCTTCAAAGTTTTTTCCTTCGGATTATCCAGATTCAACAAATAGGATCAGAAATTATAGAAAATGAAAAATACCTCAGAAATTAAAAAATCAATTGACAAAAACCTCTTGAAGCTGGCTCTGTCGACTAAAGGCTTTATGCCAGAAGATGAAGGTTTGGCGCTATATAAATATTTCAAACTCTCCGCAACTTCCAAAAGCTGTTGCGGCATGGAGATCGGAGCTTACTGCGGCAGGTCTACATTATTTCTTGGAGCCGCCGCAAAAGAAAGCGGGGCAACTTTATTTAGCCTTGACCACCACAGGGGCTCAGAGGAAAACCAGATTGGTTGGGAACATCATGACAGAGAACTTTTTGATCCAATAACAGGTAAATTAGAGTCATTAAACAAGTGGCGAGAGTCAATTACGAAAGCGGATCTCGACCAAAGCGTGGTGGGTCTGGTTGGATATTCTGAAGTCGTAGCTAAGTTTTGGCAAACCTCGCTTGATTTCTTATTTATTGATGGAGGCCACTCAAGGCCAAGCGCCTTTAAAGATTACAGAAATTGGGCCAAGCACGTGAAAAAGGGAGGAATTCTGGCAATTCACGATGTCTTTGAAAACCCCGAAGACGGCGGCCGTCCACCCTATGAGATCTTCCTTAGAGCCAAAGAGTCTAAAGCATTCGTCGAAATAGATTCTATGGGATCACTACGATTTCTAAGCAGGATCGCTCAAGGGATCTGATAGTTTCACAATTTCCGGAAGTCCGACTCCCCTAAAAAGGCCCGCCGCCAAAGAATCAGATCTAAGTGCATAATCTGCAAGCATTACGGCAGCAGCAGTGTATGTCGATCTTTCCTGATACGGGAATGTCGACTTCTCAGGGTAGACAATTCCTGTCAAATAACTTCCGTCGTCTTGCCTATGAGCGTATGTGGCATCAAGAAGTTCTATTGCTTTATGGTCAATCCCGATCGCATTTAAAGCCAGTGCGCACTCGGCAGTTTCTGCTGCTGTGACCCATGGCCTATTTGAAACACATCTCACTCCTTTGTCTTGGAATACAAATGCGTCCCATGAGCTATCCAAATGCTCCTTGCCGCCGGCACCCTGCAAAACCCCGCATAGCACTGGATAGTACCAATCCATCGCGTACTCTTTTTTTGGTTCAAATGACTCCGGCCGATACTGAATTGTCTCGCTCAACCTCGAAAGTGCCAGTTCCCAATCTGGAACTTCCATCCCTATTTCACGGGCAATTGCAATTGCGGCCCTGATCGACAGAGCAATGGATGAAGAGCCGGTTAACAGTGCATATTTTCCGACGGTTCCGTCTGGCTCCTTGCACCAGAGAATCTCTCCTCCGGCACTAGCGAATCCAAGCACAAAATTTATGGCTTTCTCAACCATGGGAAAACAGCTCTCCAAAAAAGCTCTGTCTTGAACTACCGCGAAGTGCTGCCAGATCCCAACTGCAGGATATGCACAAACATTGGTGTCAATTCTGTAATCTTTGATTCCCTCTGCCACGTAATAGTTCCACCAAGATCCATCGGGAAGTTGATTGGAAGCCAACCAGGAATATGCTCTCTCGGCACTTTGTGTCCTCCCCGCAATTGACAGCGCCATTGCAGCTTCAACATGGTTCCACGGATCGCTGTGCCCGCCTTCGAACCACAAAATCATTCCATTTTTAAGTTGGCACTTTTCAATTGAATCAGCACTTTGTTGGAATTCTTCTTCGGTCAACATTATGACTCTTTCGTGGCATAAAAAACTATGCTTTTGCCCATAGCAGGATCTGCAATTTTGCTCACACTTTTCAATACTTTAGGAGCCTTAATAATTTCCCACTCTAAGAACTGGCGGTATTTGGCCACTGCAAAATTGTCATTATTTGAAACTCCGACTGCACATTTGAGCCACCAATAAGGAGAGTGAAGACCGTGAGCATAGTGATGATAGGTCACATTGAGTCCCACCTGTGAAAGCCTTTCGTATACTTCTTGCCTTCTATAAATTCGAACATGGCCGCCTGGCACGTCATGGTACTCGGTTGAAAATGCCCAGTTAACTAACTCGGGATAGAACCTCGGAACCGTCACGGCAATCGTCCCGCCAGGAGCCAAGACCCGAGACAGCTCAGACATTGCCCGCCTGTCCTCGGGAATATGTTCCAATACCTCAGAAGCAATAATTCGGTCAAAAGCCCCGTCGGGGAATGGAAGATTAAGGGCATCGCCTCGAAGTGCGACGGCCCTGGCTCCACTCGGTGCCTCGTTGCACTGGCCCATTGCCACGAACAGACCGGCCACGTTTTTAAGTTCAACGTCATCCTGGTCAAGTGCCACTACGTGGCCGCCTCGCCTAAATGACTCAAAAGCATGTCGCCCTGCTCCGCAACCCATGTCAAGTATGCGCTCTCCGGGCACTAAACCCAGCCTCTTATAGTCGACTGTTAACATTTCAATAGCCCTTGTATTCCTTAAGGAGCTCAACATATTGCTCAGCAGTCCCTTTTGCCGTCACCTGCCAAGTGTAGCGCCCTAGAACCCTCTTTCTCCCTGCAGCTCCCAAACTTGCCCTGAGTTCGCGGTTTTCTAAAAGCTCGACAATAGCGTGGCTGAGAGCCGAAGGGTCATTGGGAGCAACCAGAAGGGCCGATTCTCCATCTTTGCCCACTACTTCGGGCAGTGCTCCGCCAGTTGTTGTAACAAGTGGAACCCCACAAGCCATAGCTTCAATGGCCGGAAGTGAAAAACCCTCGTAAAGCGAAGGAACCACCGCAACTTCTGCCTGAGCGTATAGATCAACAATGTCTTGATCGCTAAGCCCGTGGAGGAAAGTCACGGCATCTCCCAGGTTAAGTCGATCCAATAGTTCAGGGATCTTCGATTCCGGCCTGAGTTTGCCAACTACTATTAGCTCTGCGTGTCTCTCGGTCCGAACTTTTGCAAGCGCTTCCAGAAGGGGAACCAGCCCTTTCATGGGCACATCAGCTGACGCTGTAGTCATCAGCCTGCCGGGAACCCTCTCGACGTTCGGCATCGGCCTAAATACAGTATGATCAACTCCTACGGGAACTACATTGATTTTTTCAATATCGACTCCCAGTTGCTCAGATACGTCGTTCCTTGATGACTCAGATACAGTAATTACTCTTTGGACTTGACTCGCAACCCGCTTTTGCATGCCCAAAAATCCGTACCACCTTTTAAGGGAGAGTTTCCTTTTGAAAGTTGCGGCGTGAGATATGTCTAGCTCGCGATCTACTGTAATGGGGTGATGAATAGTTGCGATAAGTGGAAATCCGTCTTGCATTATTCCAAGAAGACCGGGGCCTAAACACTGGTTGTCATGAACAATGTCAAATTCTCCCAAGCGCTTAGAAAGCATCTTTCTCACCCTTAGGGAAAACGTTCTGGGTTCGGGAAATCCCGCTGTTGCCATGACGGCATACTCCAACAGGTCGTAGCGGTCTTTGAATTCAGAAATCTTAGGTCTTCTGAAAGGATCCGGATCTCTATAGAGTTCAAGGCTTGGCACAGGAGTGAATTTAACTGCCGGATCTAAATCAGGATATGGGGGCCCTGAAAACACCTCCACTTGGTGGCCAAGCTTTGCCAATTCCGAGGTCAAATGACGCGTATAAACGCCTTGACCCCCGCATCTTGGATTTCCTCTATAAATGAGGAAAGCTATTCTTAGGACTTGATCGGACTCCGACATAGTCTAATAGCTTCCCTCATTTTAGGGCACCAGCGCAAATGCGCAGGTAGCTAGGCTGGTTTTCCTCCGGGACAGAACGCATTGGCCGGAACTCCCTTGCACGGATTTGGCATGGTCGGCAGATTTGTCGGGAGGGGATGCATGACTACTTGCGTGGCCGGGGGGTAGTGAGCCCCGGCTGGGCACGGCAGAATCTTGGTGTCACATAGGAGTTGATTGAGCAAGTTCGAGTCAGTACTTGTAGCAGTGGCGATCGGGCCGCACTTTGATTGGACTTGCTCAAGGTTAGACGGAGTGTAGCCGTCAGGTGCGGTATTTCCCGAGTAGCAGTTCTGTGGCAGATTTGCCGCCAAAGTCAGCTGTCCGAAGTCCCCGTTTGAGGGATTGCCGAAAAAGCCGTTATGGCTAAAAGTATTGTTCAAAAGGGCATCGCCTTCAGGCTCGTAAACACATCCAAAGCCAGATATTTCAGTCCCGCCGCTGTTGGAGCAGGTCACGCCTTTAAAGGGTTTGTCTGAATCGGGGAATGGAATAAAGAGCACTCCCCATGCGCCGTTATTTGAAAAAGTGTTGTCCATGACGGTGTCATTTCGCCCACCAGATACTGTCATTCCTGTTCCCAGAGGACCTGCACTTGCATAACCTGGAGCTTCCGGAGCGTTGGGATTGTTGTTGTCATGAACATTGTTGTCCATGAACACCCAGCATGAATGCGTATGAGTGATCGGAGAAATTTGATTGTTAGGGCAGTCCCCGTTTTGTGGGGGCGGTGGATCCCCTCCGATTTGGGTGTTGGTGTCAAAACCATCCTGGTTGTTGTCAAATTGCGAGTTCTTGATCACAATTGCTCCTCCGGAGTTGGTACCAGAGTATCCCAAAGCGTTATACTCCATCCAGGCATTTGAAATAGTTATGTCGCAAACTTGCTGGCAGGCACCTACATAAGTACCCGAGTCATTGAAGTTGCTTGCATAGATATTGTCCCATGACGCAGGACCCGCAGCCGAGTTGGCAAAAATTCCATATGTGGCATCTTCATTAATGGGTCCGTAGTAGGTGGAGGTTGCATTTAGATAACTTCCCCAGTAACCGGTCATTCCAATCTTTCCGGTCCCGGAACCTCCGTCCCACCATATTTCATTTCCATTTCCTTGGCCTGCGAGGTAGTTGCAAACGGTAAGGTTTTCGACCCAAACGTCGTTGGCCTTATAAACCAAAATTCCGTTTCGACCAAGTGGCTTTCCGTTGGACCCTAGGGCACCTAGCTCCTGGTCATTTGGATTTGATGAACAGGCAGGTGATCCCGGCTTTGTTCCATCAACGATGGTGGTGTTTCTATCCATGCCAATAATGTGGATGTCAGGGGTAGTTACGAGCACTCCTCCAATCTCGCCTAACGAAGCCTGGGCATCTGTCGGAGGATGAGTCAAGTCGTCTGTTTCGTGATAGTCACCTGGTGCTACCAGAATCCAATCGCCGGGTTTCGCCGCGTCAACTGCAGCTTGAATAGTTGAATACTGGCCATGCACTCCGTTAAGTGTTCCTACGAGTAACACATGCCCAGTTGGCGTTGATGACGAATAATTGTTTGGATTTCCAGAGTTGCTGGACGAACTGCAAGCCGCAAGTACTCCCCCAGCTGCAATTAGAGCCACCAAAATTCGCACCTTTTGTGCGAAAAAAGCCCTGGTTAATGAAAAATTCATATGATCCTTCCTTTAGACCCACGACCCTCCCCGGGCCCTGACACAATGACTATACAATAACAAAGTGTGCAATGCCACAAAAGTTTCATTTTTTTTTGACAAACTCTTTCAGGCGAAAAACCCCGCAAGCGTTTGAATCAAAACAATTGCGCACAATGCACTAACTGAAACGGTCACTACCGTTGCGACAACTTTGAAAACTCTCCCGTTTGCCGCCTTTCCAAGAAGAGATTTCTTATTGGCCAGTGCCAAGATAAAAATCAAGATAATCGGAGTAATAAATCCCTGCAGCACCTGGGTTGAAATCAATAAGCCAATTAGGTTGAAAGGAAGAAGAGCGACAAGTGCGCCAATAAGCATCTGAATGGAAAAGGTTCCCAAAAAAAGTGGCGCTTCCTTAAAACTCCTTGATACCGAACGGCCTGTGCCAATGGCTTCGGCCAAGGCGTAAGAAGTGGAAAGTGGTACTACACCTGCAGCTAAAGCCGAAGCTCCCAATAGCCCCAATCCAAAGAGTATCTTGGCTCCGCTTCCAGCCACCGGCTGAAGTGCCAGCGCTGCTTGTGCGGCACTGTTTAAAGGCCCGGTGCCACCGATCGCGGCAGCTGTTGCAATAATCATGAAAATTGACATTACATCGGCAAAAATTGCTCCTCCAATCGAATCAATTCTCTCCAAGCGGTAATCATCGGGCCCGATTCCTCTGTCCACTACCCCGGCGGCCGCAAAAAGTTGCATGTAGGGAGAGATAGTGGTTCCGATTAAGGCAACACCTAAAAGAATAAAGCTGGAAGACGTTAAAAAATGTGGTGCGACGGTGTTGCTGGCAACTTGTGACCAATGGGGTTTGGCCATAATGGCGGCAATCGGGTATGAGAAAAAAGCGAGCGAGAGAATCAAAAATATTCTCTCTGCATATTTGTAGCTCCCAAAAAGCACCATAGCCCAAATAACGACTGCCGAAATTGGAATTGAAATGTATTTGGAAACTCCAAATAATTCAAATGCTCCGCCAATTCCTGCGAACTCGGTTACCACCAAACCTACGTTGGCTATAAAGAGAGCAGACATAGCCAAAAAGGTGAGGCGAAGCGAAAACTCTTCTCTAACGAGAGCCATAATTCCCTTGCCGGTGTATGCACCTAGCCTGGTTGCCATCTCCTGGACTACCACTAGTCCTACGGTGACTAAAACCATAAAAAAAAGTGTCCTGTAGGCAAATTGAGATCCAGCCGAGGCATACGTAGCTATCCCACCTGCGTCATTGCCCGCGTTTGCAGCAATTAAACCAGGTCCGGCTATTGCTAAAAATCCAAGGTGCCTCCTCCACCATGACTTCCTGGCCCTAGACTCGGATGAAGAAACGAGTTTTTTCGAAGTGGTCACTGCAGAAGCCTCGGAAAGTGCAGCTTTGCCTTCCCAGGTATCAAAGCATCAATAACGTCGTCGGCCAGAATACGCCCAATTGGTGTGTTGCCGTCATCTACTACAAGAATGGATGAACGCCTAGATTCAACAAGTTGGCGGGCGACTTCATCAACCGCAGCATCTACTCTGACTGTGACCGGCCGCTCTCTTTGTTCAATTGCACTTAGCGTACTTGCCGGCTCAGCCATTAAAAGGTCGACCAAAGGACAGTCCCACTCCAAGATTCCATTTTCATCCACTACCGCAACCGCATCAATTTCGGAACCATGTTCGACGCTGGCTCGAATCATTTCGATTGCGTCGGCAACCGTATGGGATGATGTGACAACAATTACATGCGAAGTCATGAAGCCACCAGCTTGGTCCTCTGGATAGGAGAGCAACTCCTCTAATTCGTGGGCTTTTTCATCTTCCATATGTGAGAGAATCTCGCTGCTTTCATCTTTTGACAGATCTCTTAGTGCATCAACAGCTTCGTCAGGTTCCATGGACGACAAGAGTTGTGCGGCTTTTTTAGGATCTGACTCTCTAAGAAGATTTTCCAACTCCTCCGGATCCATCTCCTCAAGAGCATCTGCCGCATTCCCGGTATCAAGAACCCGCAGAAGTTCCTGGCGCTGGCCGCGACCAAGATCTTCGAGCAAGTCCGCGAGCTCTCCGGGTCGAAGCCTGTGAAGGCCTTCGTTTGAGGCCTTCAGGCGGACAGAAGATACTGCATCGCCTTCCTCGTAATCAATATCTTCAAAGGGCTGGATTGCCGCCCAGTCAATTACTTGGTCGGGCGTGGGCCTTTTGCGCAGTGATTTGGGCCCAAGCCGCCTCAGAAGTGAAGACATGCCAACGTCCACCCCGACCAAACGCAGATTTCCAAGTATAGGAGCAACATAAAGATCGCTAGCTCTAACCACTTGTACTCCGTCAACATCTACCAGTTGATGGTCAAGTACGTCTTTAGTGAGCCTTACTTCCCCGCTGCGCTTTTCAAAATCCCTGAGGTCCACCTTTGAGCTCTTTAACTGAATCAATGCTTTGGTGATCTCTGCCACGTCTACCATATCTACATAGACAAGCCTTCTGCCTACCCGAACCACCAGTCCAGAAATCGGCGGGTACTGTTCCGACTCACGCCACCTCGCAACCATGTCTACCAAAGTCCCAACCGGCTGCATTGATTGGTTAATTACAGGATTTCCAATAAGACCAGCTAGTGACATTATTGCATCTCTTACCCCTCTTCGGTCAAGCGCGCGCTGAGACCTTATTTGTCGACGATTGGACCTATTGATAGACAACGAAGGGCGAAAAACCATGGGAGGCTCCTTTGGAACGTGATGCAGAACATTGATGTAGCCGGTTGGCTCACTTTGCTGGATCCGTCACGCCGTCCCACTTTGGCGCTATTAACCGTCCTAATTTGAACAGATCAAGAAGGATAAGGTGTAGCGAGGTGGGCCCGACGCGACATAATACTTGGGGGCTGGTCACTAATCATGGCTGTCACCTCCTCTAGAAAGACCTTGGATGTCAAAAGACATTCTAGTCTAGCGCATCTGGGGGCACCATTGGGTAGCCAAGTTAGCTTATATCGCTAAGACCTAAATTTGTTGCAGCAACACTCTTGGCTTGGCGGGAGTTCCTTAGGACGAGTGCAGCAATTAAAGCTGAAGCCACCGTAGCTATTCCACCGAGTGCCACTGCGCTTCTGGGCCCGAACTGGCTTGCCACCACGCTGATTAGCAGCGATCCGATTGGTGTAGTCCCCAAAAAAGCCACTGCAAACAACGACATCACGCGTCCCCGATATTCAGCCTGGGCTTGAAGCTGCAATGTTGAATTGGAGATTGCAATGTAGGCAATGCTTGCTGCTCCCATTGGAAGAATCACAAATTCAGCCAGCAAAAGATTCGGCGCAAATGCAAGCGAAGTAAGGAGCAAGCCAAATACCCCGGCAGAAATTACAAATGCACTTTTGGTAGTTCGCTTCCTGGACGCTACCATCAGTCCTCCCGCCACTGCGCCTGCTCCCATCACGGCAAAAAGAGATCCTGAACCAGCTGCACTTTGATGAAAAGTCTCTCTTCCGAGCAAAAGAAGAGTTACTTGAAAGTTGTATGCCAAAAGGCCTACTACCGTCATGACAATTAAGGGAATGAATAAGTTTGGACTTCTCCTAACATAGTTAAAGCCATCTCTTAGCTGATGAGGAGCTCGCTCGATTGGCGGTTTCCTAAAGAGGTCTTTTGGATTCATAAGGGCTAGGGCCATTAACACTGCTGCAAACGATCCTGAATTAAAGAAAAAACAGGTCTGCAGGCCTAGCGTTCCTATTAGAACTCCTCCAACTCCGGGACCTACTACACGGGCCAAGTTCATCAAGACCGAATTTAGGCTTATTGCATTAGACAGCACTTCGGGTCCGACCATATCCATCACAAATGACTGGCGCGTCGGATTATCTATTACATTTACACAGCCTAAAAGGCAGGCTAAGGCGATCACGAGGCCAACCGACTCCATGTGAAAAGCGGTCGCAAACCCTAGGGCCAACGCCAGCAAGGCTGAGATGCCTTGAGTAAAAAACAGAAGAGATCGCTTGTCATGCCTGTCGGCAATTAGACCTCCCCAAGGTCCAAAAATAAGCACAGGGGTAAATTGAGCAGCCGCCACAAATCCCAGGGCAACAGCATTATCATGCGTGAGATTTAAGACCAGCCATCCTTGGGCGAAAGTCTGCATCCAAGTACCGCTCATAGAAATAACCTGGCCAATAAAGTAAAGTCGATAGTTTCTAACAGACAGTGACTTGAAAGTACGCTTGACGACCTGGCTTTTGACCGGATTGAACGTTATCATCAAAATAGATCTTAGAGGGAGCTCCCTATTCCCGAGCATGCAGCCCACAATTGATCTAACCTATTTACATGTTTAAGTGGTCCAAATTGCTTTTCTCTGTTTTTACAATACTGTCAAGTGTAACAGTGCCCATTTTTATACACGTAGAGAAATCCTATGCAGTGACTCCTTCTCAAGCGCCTTTTGTTTTGGCCGGCAAAATAGGATCCAAGTCAATGCCCTCAAAAGCTGTTGCATGCCCAAGCAACGGTGCCTGTCTCGCAGTCGGGCAGTATGCATCGCAATTAGGCGCCGCAATTACTTCTTTAAACAGCGGAGGAACATGGAACAACTCAACGATTCCAAATAATATCTCCAACCTAAATGGCGTATCGTGTACGTCAGCCACCACCTGCATAGCGATTGGGACTTATTTAAACGGCGCGCCGCTTGTGATCACGACTACCGATTTTGGATCTACCTGGTCAACAGGAACTCTTCCAGGTGGCATCGGAGCCCTAAATACGCTGGCATGCGGAGTAGGAGGCAACTGTCTGGTATCGGGCTTTGCGAAGGGATCACCAATTGTGCTGTCTTCCAATAATCAAGGAAGTACTTGGGTCCAAGATGCGATTCCCTCAGATACCGCAAATATATTTAGCATCAGCTGCGGATCCGCCCAGTCATGCGTTGGAGTTGGAACTTCATCGAGTGGCACTCCTTTGACCATTTACACCAGCAATGGTGGAAGCAGCTTTTTGCAAGGATACACACTCAATGGTTTAAATAGTTTTACTGCAATTTCTTGTTCCACATCAACTAATTGCGAAGCAGTCGGATACGGGGCATTTACGCCGGTGGATCTGGTTACGACTAACTCAGGCGCCAATTGGAATCTAGGGAAATTGCCATCTTCGCTTCCCAGCCTTTCATGGACAGGTATTGTATGCGGTTCTTCTACAGATTGCATTCTAATTGGCCAAAATACTTCCACCAATACTTCTATGGATTACTACACATTGAATGGTGCGGCCTCGTTTTCGGGTCCTATCTACAATTCGGGTGCTTCAACGTATAGCGCTATAGCTTGTTACGCTGCAGCTTGGTGCGTGGCCATGGGTTCTGATCCGACAAATGGAACTAACATCGCATTTAAGACCCTAACCGGTGGGGGCACCTGGTATCTAGGATATGTCCCTAACGGAGCAAATCAATTCCAAGCTACATCATGTGCATCCTATTTGAACTGCGTCCTCGTGGGAGAAGGCACCATCTATTCCTCTTCAAATGCCGGAGGGACATGGGCATCGGTTGCGCTTCCGTCAGTGGTTGCAGATGCAAACCTCGATTCAGTTAGTTGTTTTAACTCTTCGAACTGCGTAGCTGTCGGAGCCAATCCTTCAAGCAGCGGAGTTTCAATTTATTCAACCGATGGCGGCAACACTTGGAATGTAGCCACCCTTCCGTCTGGAATTTCATCTTTAATTCAAGTCAGCTGTACCACTGCGTCAAATTGCATGGCAATAGGGTCTTCGACAAGTGGCGGCGCTGCTGTGATAGTTAGTTCGAACGGAGGAGCCAGTTGGTCAACAGTATCGGTTCCGTCGGTATTTTTGGTCTCACAGGTTTCATGTGGATCTGGAACCAACTGCTTGATATTAGGATCGACATCGCAGGGAAATTACGTATTCCTCTCAACTGGCAACCTGGGATCCAGCTGGACCCAGTCGAGCCCTCCAAGTGGCGTCTACCCTCTTTATCTTGCTTGCGACAATCACATCTGTGCCTCTGGATACTCGTCGTCTTCCTCGCAATACGACGGTGTCTTAATGTCTTCAAACAATGGAGTGAGTTGGAGTTTTGGATTATTAGGAGCTCAAATCTCAAAAATTATTGCAATTAGTTGTGCGGCAGAGGAAACCTGTAACTATTTAGGAGTATCCTCAAGTGGATCAGATGTTGTACTTTCAAGTTATAACGACTCTGGCATATGGGGCCTCGTATCAATAAATTCTCCTTTGGAAAACGCTGCCGCCCTAACGTGCGGCGAACCGGCATCATGTGCAATATTAGGCGCCGTCGGGACTCTTTGGCAGTACTTGGTGAGTCCGACGGCGGCAGTGATTGGAAGTGTTTCCCCCTCTATTGGGGTGGCGAATCAAACTCAGGCCGTCACGATAACTGGTTTTGGATTTACGGGGGCAACTCAAGTTTATTTTGGCGCATACCCCGCGGTGAGTTTCAGCGTTGTAAGCGACCAAGTAATTAACGCGGTAGCTCCATCTCAGGGAGTTGGTCGAGTAGACATATTTGTTACCACAGGCGAGGGAACTTCCGCTGCAATCCAAGATGATGGATTCTTATACCTGAATCCCGGTTCAACACACGCCGAGTCACCCGTCAGGATTGCCGATACCCGACCTGGTGCCACTGACCCGTCGACATATGCCGGGGATACTTTAGGCGCTGGTTCTACGTTGAGTATCCAAGTAAGCGGAGCAAATGGCGACAACGTTCCATCAGGTGCAATTGCGGTAGTTGCAAACATTACTGCAGTTGGTCCCACTCAGTCTGGCTACTTGACACTTTGGCCGTATGGAGTTTCCAGACCCCTTGCTTCTTCACTTAATTTTAATGCCGGTGAGTATGCCGTTGCGAATATGGCAATTATTCCATTAGGCCAAAACGGTGCTATTAACGTATACAACCCTTATGGAAACGTAGATGTATTAATTGATGTTCAAGGCTGGGTGGCATCTCCCACGGACACTTCGGGTTATTTCAATCCGATATCTCCGACTCGAATTGCAGATACCAGAAGCAATTCAGGATACTTTGGGCAAAATGGGACTCTAGGCCAGGGCGGGTCAATAACCATTCCTGTGGCAGGCCATGGGGGTGTGCCGAGTTCCGGCGTATCTTCAGTTGCATTCAACATAACAGTTGCAGATGGCACTGCTTCACAAGACTACATAACCGCGTATCCCGCTGGCACAACACAACCAACAGCATCAAACATAAATTTCACCGCAGGCCAGGCAGTTCCAAATAGGGCAATAGTCGCCCTCGGTGGATCAGTCGGAGGAATAACTATATTCAATAGGTTTGGATACGTGGATGTCATTGTTGATGTGACAGGGTGGTTCACTTCGGCGGGCCAAGGTGGAGGCTATGAGTTCCACCCGGTATCGCCGAGTCGAATAGTAGACACGAGATCCAATTCCGGATTCCAAGGTGCCGGTTCTACACTTCAAGCAGGAAGCAGCATGACGGCCACTGTTGCAGGTTACGGAAGCGACGGCGTGCCTTCAAGCGGCGCCCAGGCAATAGCTGCAAATGTAACCGTGACAGATACAGGCTGGCCCGGAGGATACCTCACTGTTTATCCGGCAGGCTCCCCAATGCCAAAAACTTCCGATGTTAACTGGTCTGTCGGTGAAACGGTTCCAAATGCCGTACTAACAGGCCTAGGTTCGGGAAAAATAACCATCACCGCCATGATTTCGCAGGCCGATGTAATAGTAGATATAAACGGTTGGTTTGGTTAATACGGCCTTATTGGAACGTAAGCTCCACTTCCAATTGAATTGGCTTCTTCGTATGAAAGAGAATCATCTACTTCGCCAACTACTTCAGTAACCCAATCCAAACGACCTTTTAGAATGCGTTCAACTCCCGCGTTTAAAGTAGCGCCAGAGAGTGCGCAAGATCCGCAAGCTCCCTCGAGGGCCACACCGATAATTCCATTTTCATAATCAACATTGGTGACTTTCAAATCGCCTCCGTCGGCCTGAACGGCAGGTCTCATCAGATTGATCACTTTTTCCAAGGCTTCTTCTCTCTCTTTCAAAAGGGACTCTTCAATCATTTCAACTCCGATTCTTAGACGGCTAAGGCGCTTCCACATCTATTTTACGACTAAATCCTCGATCTCGGGCAACTTCGTTGGTTTTATTATTAGGAAATTTGTGGTAACGAACCTAGATTGCAGAATTCGCATCATGGTTCTCTTTCAACAATCAGCCTTGCACGAAGGGCGATTTAGAGGTTTCCGGAAGTTATTTCAATTTGTTCAAGTTATCGTAAGTCAGTTTTCGAACATTCAAGCTATCCAACCATTGCCTCACCCTGGAAGAACTTCCCGGGTAAATTTGGCTGGCAGTTTGGGCAAAGATTCAAGAATTCCCAGCTTAAATCAGGATCTCTATAAAAACGGACATTGATTTTTTTGCCATTTATAGGGACAAATAACTAATTTTCAAGTTAAACGACGCTCATTTATATTCTCCGGCATGAAAATCGACATTATTGATTTGCTTATTGATTGAATAATCAATAAGATAGTAAAAATTGGGTGTTCTTGCATCCAAGTTCCTAGATCAAGGAGAGCTTTTATGAAAACAAAATTGACAGAACTGCTTCAGATCGAACACCCCGTTATGCTCGCAGGCATGGGCGGCGTGTCCTATAGTGCCTTAGTTGCAGCAGTTTCAGATTCCGGTGGATTTGGAACCCTGGGTGCATCAACAATGGGTACTGACAAAATGGTCGAAGAGATGGAGACAGTCAGGAAGTTAACCGACAGGCCTTTCGGCGTTGATCTCTTGACAGCAATGCCCGGAGACATGGTCGGCCAAGTCCAGAAGGTAATTGACGGTGGAGCGACTCTTTTCGTTGCCGGACTTGGTGTTCCGCGAGAAGTAATTGAGCTATGCCATGAAAACGGGCTTTTGGTGGCAAATATGTGCGGCAAGGTAGCTCACGCTTTAAGAGCAGTTGAGGCAGGGTGTGACTTTGTCATTGCCCAGGGAACAGAAGCAGGGGGACACACCGGTCAAGTCGCCACCATGCCCCTCGTGCCACAGATCGTAGACGCAGTCGGCGACAAAGTTCCGGTTGTGGCGGCGGGC
The DNA here is from genome assembly GCA_021777355.1 of Actinomycetes bacterium. Taxonomy (GTDB): domain Bacteria; phylum Actinomycetota; class Acidimicrobiia; order Acidimicrobiales; family JABEUL01; genus JABEUL01. The sequence continues at coordinate 45,020 of JAJYDO010000003.1, forward strand.
GGAATATTTGACGGGCGCGGATTAGTGGCGGCCTTGGCTCTTGGTGCGCAAGGAATTTGGATTGGAACTCGCTTTATTGCAACTCCCGAGGCAAGAGCGGTGTTGGGATACAAGGACAAGCTAATTTCGACTGCTGAGGATGGGACAACAATTTCAAAAGCCTATTCGGGAAAGACTATGCGGGTGCTAAAAAATTCCTATACAGATGAATGGGAGAAAAAGTCTGAAGAACTTCAGCCCTTTCCGAGTCAGGCACTACATTCCATGCAAGAGGGAGTGTTCCACCTAGGCGGGGATTCATCGCTAGAAGGAATTGACGTTCAAAGGGAATGCTACCCAGCAGGCCAAGGGACCGGTGCCATAAAAGATTTGGTCCCCGCCGGTGAGATCGTTAGGTCTATTGTTGCCCAGGCCGAAGCAGTCATCAAATCCATGCCAAATTAAAAGATGTTGGATTAATAACCACCTATTTGCACTTGTAATGGTATAAGATTTAATTAGGTGGCTCGACATAAGTGGTCACCTGCATTTTTGGTGCAAATTATGGAGGCTAGATCTGAAATTACCGCTTGGATTTTCAACTGAGGTACCCGACGGAGACCGTATGGTTCCCGGAGTTCTCTCGATTGAAGGCAGGAATATGCGTTATGCGGTTTCAGCCTCGTCCCCTCATGGCCGCGCCCTTCTAGACCTTGCCAGACAGGCCAAAGTTGACAAAGCTAAACCCGTGAATCCGTTTTTTTATGGAAAGTCGAGGCTGGGAGCACCGTCTGCAAAGCAGTCAGTTGAGTTCCAGGCGGCGCAATACGGAGAAAATTCCGAGAAGATCTGGGCAGTAAATATTCATGGCTACTTTGCCGGCGGCGGCATGTACTGGCGGGAAAGTTCCAGGCTGGCTCAGGCGCTCGGTTGGTGGGTTTTGAATCCGTCGCTACCCGGTTTCGGCGGAAGCGACGCACTTCCCTGGGAAGAGCTGTCAATGGGCGGATTTGCCAGGCGTGTTATTGAGATGATGGACCGCCTGGAGATAGAAAAGGCAGTTATTCTGGGGCATTCGATGGGCGGGGCAGTAGCAATGCAGCTTGCCTTTAGTTACCCGGAGAGAGTTCTTGGAGTCATCTATCGAGACGGTGCCGGAACCCCGAGCTGGAAAGACAGGAATGGCCTAATTGTTAAAGCTCTCGCACCCATACTTCCCGACATGGCGGCCGCTCTTGACCTTGGTGCAGCAGCCGTGCTTGACATTCCAGATGTTGTAGCCGGCAGGCTGGGCTCTACTTTAAGGGCACTTTTCCCTGACTTTCACAGAAACGTAAGGTCGTTAGGGAGAACTCTTCCGGCCGCTGCAATGCTTTTTGGATCTGACCTTTCCGGAGAGTGTTACCAAGTAGGCAATTCTTCTTCAATCCCGCTCTTGGCCGAATGGGGACTTTTCGACAGGATAACGCCCTCTAGAACTGCCAAAGAGTTCACCGAGGTCACCGGTCATGAAGTAGTCTGGGTCCCCGGAGGGCACTCCTGGATGTTAGCTCGACCAGCTTCTCAGGCCTGGGTATTGAAGTTCCACGAAAAGGGAAAAGAGTTTGTTGATCAGGTTGAAACAAGAATCCGGTCCCTGAGCACCCAGCACAGGGTAGCTGCGGCAATCGGCCAAAATAACATTAGGCCACTCCGCCGCCAAAATTGATATCAGTCATAATAAAAATTTGATATAAAAGTGGATAAGATATTCCTCCTTTGGCTATGCTGACTGATACGTCAATCTATTAGGAGGAGCCGGATTTGCGTTTTAAAGTCGAAGATACAAAAGAACACAGCGAATTCCGAGCAACTTTTGTTGAATGGCTCGGCCAGGTCCTGCCTCCGGGCTGGATTGAATCCATTAACAGTGGAGATGAATTAGCCTTCAAGGAAGCCAGAAGCAAGTGGGACATCTTTTCATGGATGAAAACTATTGGTTTGAGCGGATATGCAGCTCCACTTTGGCCGAAGGAGTTTGGCGGGCTTTCTGGCGAAGCTTGGATGCAACAGATAATTCGAGAAGAGCTAAGCAATTTTCGCCTTCCCCTGGCCGGAATAAACCTCCTTGGTGTCGGGCTTGCCGGCCCGACAATTATTGAACATGGAAACCAAGCACAAAAGCAAAACTATCTTCAAAAGATCCTCACTGGAGAAGAGATCTGGTGCCAGTTATTTAGCGAGCCATCCTGCGGGTCTGATCTGGCCTCAGTGGGAACAAAGGCAGTTAGAGACGGAGACGAATGGGTAGTGAACGGGCAAAAAGTTTGGACTACGATTGCCCAATTTGCCAAGTATGGAATGCTTTTAGCCAGAACCGATCCGAGTAAACCAAAGCACGAAGGCCTGACGTATTTTTTGCTGGATATGAAAACTCCAGGAGTAGAGGTCAGACCGCTTAGGCAGATGACTGGGTCTTCCGAGTTCAACGAAGTGTTTTTCACCGATGTCCGAATACCAGATACAAATAGAGTCGGTGACATTGGAGATGGATGGCGATGTGCGAGAACCACTTTAATGAATGAGAGAGTGGCGTTGGCTGGATTGTCAATTGACGAAACCACTTTTTTGGGAGGGAGCGCCAAAAAAGATCCGTGGCAACTGTTTTTAGATTCCATTCCTGATAGATCAAATCCAATAATAAGGCAGAAACTCGCCCAGTTTTGGATTGAGTCCCAAGTAAAAGAGATCACTACATTTAGGGCCAACTCGGCAAGGATGCGAGGGCAGTCTCCTGGACCTGAAGGTGGGGTAAATAAAGTTTTTAATGCCGAATACAACAAGAGAAGATCAGAATTTGCAATGAATGCAACGGGGATGGGGTCAATTGCTTGGCAGACACATGACTCTCATGCGCAAGACAAATCCACAAGATTTTTGCGGGCTAGGGCAAATACCATCGAAGGTGGGACTTCCGAGATTTTGAGGAGCCAGATGGCTGAAAGAATTCTCGGCTTGCCAAGGGATATTGAAGTAGACAAAGATCTGCCTTGGGACCAAATACCAGGAAAGTAATTGTGACAGAGCAGCCAAAACATCAAAATTCAAGCGAAACTCCTCCACACGAGAGAACGCTGAAGCGCGCTATATCAGATGCCGACAAAGACCTGCGAAGAAACGAGATTCTCGCTGCAGCCAAAAGAGTTTTTTCATCCAAAGGTTTCCATTCCACCACGATTGCCGATATCGCCAAGGACGCGAACCTGTCATATGGATCTATTTATTGGTATTTCGACTCAAAGGACGCGCTTTTCCACGAGTTGATGGCGGTTGAAGAACAGGCTTTAAAGGATTACATTTACGCTGCCAGGAAAGATGCCACCACGAGACCGGATCAATCTTTTCAAGCCGCAGTCCAGGCAACATTTGAATTTTTTGAAGCTGACAAAGCCCTTGTCAAGTTGCTTTTTCGAGACTCTTACGCTCTGGGCGATAGATTCGAAGCTCATCTGTTTCGAATCTATGAAGGTTTCATTGGCGACATCGAGGCTGTTGTGACCCACTATCAGGAAAAAGGTGAAATCATTGATGCTCCGCCCCACCTGGTGGCTTTTTCAATTGCAGCTCTTATAACAGAATTTGCTCATCGTCGATTAGAAACCGACGATGGCCTGCCCGCGAGCGTAGTTGCTGATTTTGTCATAAAGCTTCTTTTGGAAGGACTTCTTCCCAGAAGAAAGGACCGTTCCGGTGGCCAATAGACTTGATCCGGCGCACATTCCGGTAGTTATTTCCTTTGGGCAGTCTATTGAGAGAGAGACCATTCTTAGACCGCTTGATTTGGCCCAAAGGGCTGCAGAATGCGCTTTTGACGCTGCTCATGGAATCCGGGATCAAATCAACGAAGTCATTGTAGTAAATATATTGGGAAGAGTTGGCCCTAGCCCAGCAGGAGAATTGGCCAAACGTCTTGGCATCAGAAATGCAAAGTGTTTTACGACTGCAGTTGGAGGCAACACTCCACAGTATTTAGTAAATAAAACAAGTCAAAGAATCGCAAAAGGTGAAAACTTAGCGGTTTTAATTGCAGGTGCAGAAGCCATGCGTTCATCAAGAGAACGAAAAAAACAAAAAGAAAGCGGAGAGGTTCCATCTAGCCAGCTAAATCTCCAAGATGGTCTTGATCCGGATGAAATAATCGGAGTGGACAAAGCCGGCATGTCAAGTGCGGAGGCTTCAGCCGGGCTTTTATCCCCGGCCCACGTATATCCTCTTTTTGAATCTGCAATAGCTCATGAAAATGGGCGGTCAATGGTTGAACAGCGAAAAGTCGCTGCCGAGCTTTTTGCCCCCTTTAGCGTTGTGGCTTCAGCTAATAGTTATTCCTGGTTCAAAGAAAAAGCATCGGCCGATGAACTTTTCTCAACCGGGCCTGACAACAGAATGATTGCCGAGCCTTACACAAAAAGACTCTGTGCTTTTTTGGGAAGCGACCAGGGGGCAGCCATTATAGTGACGTCACTTGAAATTGCCAATAAATTAAATTTATCAAAACAGGTGGTATTCCCTTTAAGTGGAGCAGATGCCACAGATGCGTGGTTCGTCTCAACCAGACCAGACCTTGCGAGATCACCTGCCATTAGTGCGGCATCATCTCTCACGTTGTCTCTTGCCGGCAAAAACATTGATGACATAAATTACTTTGAGCTTTATTCATGTTTTCCATCCGCGGTGCAACTGGCCTGCAGGGAAATCGGAATTGATCACGCTGATGGCCGTGGGCTCACTGTAACAGGTGGCCTCCCCTACTTCGGCGGACCAGGGAATAATTACACCACTCATGGAATCGCATCAATGGCATCGAAAATCCAAGAAGGCGGAGGTTTGGGTCTTGTAAGTGGATTGGGTTGGTTTGCAACTAAACACAGCTATGGCCTCTATGGCCAAGATCCTCCAGTGGGAGGATTTGTCCACGGAGATTTATCCCGGGAGCAGGAAAAAATTGACGGTGCGGCAATTGAATCAGTGGAAAGCCTTGATGAGATAAAAGGATATTCGGGCGAAGGGAAAGTTATTGCTTCGTCCATTTGTTACGATCCGGATGGGAAAGTCTTTATGGCCCCCGCAGTTGTGGAGATTAACGGGCCAAAGAGAATTGCATTGGCCGCAGACCCAAAGGAACTTTCAGGACTGGCAGGAGTAAATCTAGCCGGTGAGAAAGTGAAGATCGGCGGAGATCCACTTTGTTGGAGCCGAATATAAATTACAGGAACTATAAATAGTTTTATTACAAAAGGAGAACAAAATGTCAGTTGACACCAAACGAGTGGGAAATGTCGAGATAATCACCATTAACCGGCCAGAAGCCAGAAATGCCATCGACGGCCCAACTTCTACGGCTATTGGCGAAGCACTAGATGCAATTGAAAATGACGATGACGTTTGGGTGGTAGTGCTAACAGGTGCTGGAGACAAGGCATTTTGTGCCGGGATGGACCTAAAAGCATTTGCTTCAGGCCAGGTTGGCGAGATAGTTGGGGCAAAAGGAGGATTTGCCAATATTGCAACCAGAGATTTTCCAAAGCCCATAATTGCAGCCATCAATGGCGCTGCATTTGCCGGAGGATGCGAGATCATGCTCTCATGCGACTTAGTGGTAGCAAGCGAACACGCGACATTTGGAATCCCTGAAGTCAAAAGAGGGCTAATTGCAGGAGGCGGAGGTTTAATTCGACTTCCAAGACGCCTTCCTCTTTCAGTGGCCCTTGAATTGGCTTTGACAGGAGACCCCATTGACGCCACCAGAGCCTATAACTTAGGTTTAGTAAATAAAGTAGTGCCACATGAGCAGCTTATGGAAGCAGCTTTAGAACTTGCGCAAAAAATTGCCGAGAATGCACCGCTTGCCGTGAGGGCGTCCAAAAAAGTCATGTATGGGAGTTTAGGAAAAGACGAGAAAGAAGGTTGGGCTATTTCCAATGAAGCTTTTGGAAAGATCTTTGCTAGTCCCGATGCCATGGAAGGCGCAATTGCTTTCGCTGAGAAAAGAAAGCCCAACTGGGCGCTCCACTAAAAACAGCACTAAATTTCAGATCTGGATTTTGGTTTCATTCGATGGGCTCAGAGAACAACTTGCGATCCTGTGAAGTAAGACACTTGCCAGAGTCCAGATCAAATCGCCAGCCGTGGAGTCTACAGGTTAAAACTCCATCTTCCACGTAGCCGAACTCCGTTAGGTCTGCTCTTAAATGCGGACAGTATCTCTGGATTTTGTATCCTTCGCATTCAATAGTTTCACCAACCGGAGTATCGCTGCCGTAATAATTCTCAACAAATTCCATTCGCGACTCTGACAGCGATTTAAAAAAGCTATAGACGTACTCGTTGTATGGTCCGTCTCTCTCGGCTTCGAATCGACAAGATAAAAATGCCATGTTTACCCAATCCTCTACCTTATTGGCCAAACAGTATTCCATGACTCCGTCTTGAAAATAAAATCTGTAACGACAGATCTGTCCTTGAAAGCACTCGACGGACTGGGTAAGAAAATCCAGGACAAATTCTCCGTTAGAACTACTAAGTAGTATCCTTCCATTTATTCCCCGACAGGTAAGAGGAGCACTCTTTAGCAAGGGTTCAAACCATTCCTTCATGATTTGAAACATCTCTTCCCGCTTGAGTTTGGGCCACAACTTCTTTTCAGCTTCAATCTGTAAAGCGACTTCTTCCCGGCATGACTCCAGGTACTCGCGCTTTTTTTCGTAAGCGTCGCCAAGATCCTCAGGATTTTCAATAGCCAAAGATCCGCCGCTTATTTGAATTTTAGAATTGGGACCTATGAGGTGTGAAGTCTCAATTCCATTGTCCACAAGATATCTGATAAACACCCTCGCATCGCAAAAAATATTAATTTCGCTGACCTGCTCGCTCGAGGGATCGGAGAAATCGTTGAGCTCAAAGAGAGACTCATCTAAAAAGCAAGGGGGGCCAGCCGAAGGAAATACATTTTTAGCTCCAATTGCCTTAACATACTGGCAAGCTCGTTCTAGTTGGTTCTTTCGTTTTGCCCGGGCCAACCGATCTTTGAGTTTTTGGTCATATCTATAGACCATGGGAAACCAAATAGCACCGGAGAACTGTAGGAAATGAGCGTCATAGACACCAAAACTATTTAGTAAGGTCAGATTTGGCGGCCTCGCATCATTTTGATTTAGTATCTTGGAGATTCCGTCATCAACGGCCAGCACTGAGTCTCCAAGAGGACCATCCGTAGGGGAGGAAAGGGAATTTACCATTATCCGATATCCTCCATCCAAAATCATATCCTCGCCGTTTCTGGTTTCAATAAAGAACTCGAAACCTAAATCCGACAGAGCGTCTCGCATGTGGCTGGTGCCAAACTCAGGAAGCAATACTCGAGATTTTTTGCTTACATATTTCTTCAAAAATACGGGATCAAAATGATCAAAGTGGAGATGAGAAATATAAAGATAGTCTGGTCTGGAGATACTTTCAATGTCGATGTTTTTATTCGACGGATACGGGAACCACGATGCCAGATAGGCCGGATTAAACCAAGGATCACATAAAATCGAACCGCACTCGCTCTCAAGATAGAGTCCGGCATGGCCAATGTAGGTGATCTGCAAGCAAGTTCCCTAGATTAATATCTAGATTGCGCCACCGCGCCGCGACTCCACAGCTACGCCAATCATGGCTGATACTACCATTGCTCCGCCGAGAAACGCTGTCCAAAGTCCAAAAACCAAAGCCAGCCCAAAACTTGCACAACCCATTCCGAAAACAAATGGCCAAATAGAAGAGTCAGGAAACGCCGCAATTACCCCTGCGCCTTCACTCAATGATCCGTCTTCTTTGTCCTCTTCGCGTGGTTCCATCCTATGAGACCACCAAAGATAATATGACCCAGGGAACGCTCCCAAAAGGGAGCTTCCACCTAGCATGGCCGTCCCAGCCCATTCGTGGCTCCAAACACCGTAAACAACAAACAAAGCCGCAAAGAATGCTGCAATTATAAGTAGTACTCGCCCCTCAAACCGCATAATGTCTCCTTGAAATCATTACGTTCACTCTCAATATCCCGAACTGATAGTTTTGCCGTTGTGCTGAGCTAACCACTGATCAAACTGGGCCGTTGACTCTGCCTTAAATCCAAACAACATTTCCGTGTGATAAAGGCCGCAATACTGAGTACAGCGTCCTGGGTAATAACCAGCATCAGTTATATTAAAGTCGAATTGATTAACTTGTCCTGGTTGAGCATATCGAGAGAAGTTGAAAGAGGGCACATAAAAACCATGGACTACGTCTTTTGAAACCAACGTTACTCGAATGGTTTCACCAACCGGCAGAACGGCGATTGGAATTGCCGGGGGCGTATAGCTTCCACTTACATCACTTCCAATAACAGTCGTCTTATAACCACTTCCGTCATCGGCACTGTATTGAAACTCCCATCCCCACTGGAACGCCGTAATTTTCACATCCAGAAATGGATGACTGGAAACAGCATCAACCGTGTTTTCGGTCACATAAGTAAAGTAAAAAAGAAAAGCCACAATTATCGACGGGATGACTGTGTAAATTATCTCAATTAAGCGATGCTCATGAAACTGCTTTGGAATTGTCTCATCGCCCCGTTTTCTTCGATAACGGAAAAATGCCCAAAACATCAATAACCAAACAATTGCGCCTACAACCAATGATGCAATAACTGACCAAGAAAAAAGTTTGAATGTCGACTGAGCCTGAGTAGTCGAGCCGCGATAGCCGCCAAAAGTCGGCAAATTGCATCCCCCAACTAATGCGCCGGAAACAATCAGAATTATCAGCTTAGGAGCTCTTAGAATCCTCGATATTTTCGACGCGTTAATCCGACTTAAAACCCATGGAATCACAAATACTAATCTACACGAGACCAATGGCAGTTGCGAACATTATCTGCTAAATTGCCAGACTTATTCTTCAACCAAAACAGGCGGCTGAATTGATCCAACACTAAAAGAAAGACCTGTATGTCTAAAATCCCTTCAGAACTATTCTCTAGGCTCTTTATGACAATGTGAGAATACCTGGAAAAACAATAAATATAGGGCCAAAGTTTGCATTTTCAAAAGGGAAAAGCTGCAACTAGCTACTTTTCTCCGAACTTGACTCTCCGCTTGCTTCAGCCTTTTTTTCCTCTTCCACGCCTTCTTGAAGACCCTTTTTGAATTCGTGCGATGCCGAACCTAAGCCCCTCGCTAGCTGCGGAAGTTTTGTTCCTCCAAACAGCAAAATTATGCCGACCACTACTATGACAATGATTCCATCGAGACCAAAAATATCTGCAACTATTCCAGACATGGCTCCTCCTTCTTTTGCAGGCAATACCATTTTAGGCCTAATTTTAGGACAATGGGCAACAATGCCTGGCAAACGCCGGTTAACCGGCTATAAAAACTCCTAAAACCAGCGCCACTATGGCTCCAGTGCCGGCAACAGACCCCCAAATGGCAAGCCCCGCCTTGGATTTCGATCTGGCATGAAAAAAAGCGCCGACTCCGGATGCAATGACAAAAAACATCTTTATTGAGAATACAGCCATCCATTGAGACGATGGCTTGACCTTAGCTACTTCAAAGTAATTCCAGAAACCTGTAATTACTAAGACGCCAAAAGCAGGCCAGGCGAGCTTGGCAAACTGATTTGCCACCGCCTTTGTCGCTTCGCTTCCAAAAGCGCGCAACTTGGGCACTACCCCAGCTAATGCAATTTGTCCACCCACCCAAATAGTTGCCGCCAAAATGTGAAGAGAAATTCTCACTCCGTCTAAGAAGGGAGCAAGTGTGGCGCCCGATGCTCCAAGCAAGCTCAGTCCCTCTCTACTCTTTTAACCCCTTGGTCGGCAGGCGGCGGCAATTTATTCAACTCAGTGCTTGAAACCCCTATGAGTTCAGATGACTCTCTAATCTTTTCCGAAACTTCCTCGGTTAACTCCAACGGTTCCTCTTCTTCCCCTGAGAGAACGTCCAAATCACCGGGACGAGCCGGAGTCTTTTCCGAAAAATACTCACCTTCGGCGGTTCTCAAAACAACATTAAATCGTTTTCTTCTCCCGCCGTAACGGCCGAGAGCTTGAAGCTCTAAACAAATCTTGTAAGTAATCCCTGCAACAAAAAATGGAATGATATAAGTTGCAAACCTGAAGAACCATAGAACCAAGTTCAAAGAGATATTAAAATAATTCGCTAGGACATCAGTTGACGACGCTGCAAAAAGCATGAAGAAAAATGCCAAAGCGCCAGCTCCAATTGAAGTCCTCCATGGATTGTCCCTGGGTCTTTCAAGCAGGTGGTGTTCCTTATAATCCTTGCGCACCTTGGCTTCAATAAATGGCCAGACTATGAAGATATTAAAGGCTATTCCCGGAAGCAAAACTGCCGGGAAGAACATATTGGGAATCATGTATCCAAAGTTCTGGAATTCCCAGGAAGGCATGATTCTTAATGCGCCGTCAAGCCAGCCCATATACCAGTCCGGCTGCACCGCATAGCTGACCTTATATGGAAAATACTGTCCATACTGCCAGATCGGATTAATTTGTGCCCAGCCACCGAGCCCGGCCAAGACCGCAACAACCAAGAAAAAATAGCCCTGCGTTTTGAACATGAAACCGGGCCACATAGGCGTGCCGACAACATTTTTCTCTGTTTTGCCAGGTCCAGAAAATTGAGTGTGCTTTTGCTTGACCAACAGTGCCAAGTGAGCTCCGACAAGAGCGACCATGATGGCGGGCACCAGAAGGACGTGAAGCATAAACATTCTTGGGATAATTACTCCGTTGCCTGGATAGTTTCCTCCAAATAACCAGAACGCAAGATGAGTTCCAACTACCGGAATTGACTCAACAACTGAAAACATGATTCGAAGTCCCGTACCTGAAATCAGATCATCAGGCAGTGAATATCCTAAGAATCCATTTGAAATCCCAAGGATTAATAGAGTTACTCCAACTATCCAGTTAAGCTCTCTAGGCCTTCTAAATGCACCTGTGAAAAACACTCTACACATATGAACTGCAATAGCGCCCAGGAATATATCAGCAGCCCAGTGGTGCATTTGTCGGACCAAAAGGCCAAATCGCACATCAAAAGATATTGCAAGAGTCGAATTATAAGCAGCCGACACCTGCGTGCCCTTAAGCGGAGCATAACTTCCGTGGTAGGTGAGCATATCGGCAGAAGGCACATAATAAAGAGTCAGAAAAACTCCTGTCACCAACAGAACCACAAATGAGTAAAGGGCAATTTCGCCCAACATAAACGACCAGTGGTCGGGAAATATTTTATTAAAAAATACCCTTCCCCCTTTGGCAAGACCTAAGCGATCATCAAGCCACTTCGCCCCTGCCGTGGCCTTCTCGGCTCCCGTTTGTTTAGGTTTATCTTTTTTCAAGAGTGAAGGCATCGTTTAGAAATTCCAATATCCAGGACCAATGGGCTCGTTATAACCGGCTTGGGCAATTATGTATCCATTTTTGTCAATTGCCAAAGGCAGCTGAGGAAGCGGTCTCGGTGCCGGGCCAAATACCGGTTCGGCGGCTTGCAGCACATTGAAAAGTGACTGGTGGCAAGGGCAAAGTAACTGTTCGGTCTCTTGTTGGTAAAGGCTTATTGGACATCCGGCGTGAGTGCAAACCTTTGAATATGCCAGGTAACCCTGAGGGCCCCAGCTCTCTCTCCCTGGCATTGTTACAATGTCGGAGGTCCCAGCCCTTATAAGAAGAGTTTGTCCGTCGTAACTTCCTACGTTTCCTTCAGGGAAAACAGTCATGAAACCGCCGACTTCCAAGTCGTCAACTTTGATGGCTCTTCCGTGCTCAGTAACAACCTTTGAGCCTTTTTTCCATGCAGTGGAATCAAGCGCATTACCCGGATTTGGTCCAAGTGAATCCAACAATGGTCCAAGAGAAAAAATGCCAAATATTGCAGTTGCCAATCCAAGCAGCTTTCCCAAAAAGCTCCTTCTTTTAACCGCGATAGTCCCTCGTCCTATAAATGCGTCGGCAAAAGCTTTCCGGTCCTCTTCTGTCGAACCTATTTGATGACGCTCTTCTTCAAATGGACCTTTTGGCATAAGATATTTGCCCCATGCAACCATTCCCACTCCAAGTCCCCCAAAGCCCGCCGCCATGAGAGCTCCCTCTACTTGAGTTGATGACCCTCTGACATAGAAAACCATCATTGCGACAAAACAAGCTATGCCTACAATGAAACAAAGAGCAATCAGTTTTTCCATCTGATCGGGCTTTTTGGCCAAAAGATCCAGCCTCGGATCACGAGTAGGATCGATTGCGGCTTCGCTTGTTTGAACTTGCTCGGTTGAGGTCACCTCTTTCTCGCTCAAGACCTGTCTCCAATCCAAAGAGCAAACAACATAAGAATTCCCACTCCAATCAAGAGCCCAACAAAACCTTCTGCAACCGGCCCGACCCCTCCAAGTCCAAAACCGCCTGCGTTATCAGGATGTTGGATGCTTTGGGTTACGTATTTAACTATGTCATTTACTTGCGCATTGGTCATAATCCCCGGCGAAAAACGAGGCATATTGGCAGGGCCTGTTCTTATTGCCTCCGCAACCTGCGTAGGAGTGGCCTGGTGCAAACTTGGCGCATATGCACCGCTTGCCAGTTCGTCACCGGCGCCGGTTATGGTATGACAGCCAGCGCAGTTAAGTGCAAACAAACTTGCACCTTCAGCAATAGATGCATTTGAAACTCCCGACACATTTGGAATCAAAGGACCCCCTGGTCCCAAAGAGGTCACATAGGCCACAATGTCAAGAGACTGGCTCGGATCATATCGAGGCGGCTTTCTCTCGGGCTGAACAATGGTGTTGGCAAGCGGCATTCGTCCTGTTGTAACCCAGAAATCTATTGTGGCTGGCCCTAAGCCAACTAGGTTTGGAGCCCTTGACGAGCCCTCTGCCCCTATTCCGTGGCAACTTGAACAACTTTGGTCAAAATATATTTTTCCCTGTTCCACTTGGGAATTTGTAGCCGGAGTGCCCGAGTCCTCGTAAAGCAGAGGACCGGTATTAACTGAAGTGGGCTTAGCCTCTGTAGTCGAAGTCGAAGAAGTGGTCGTAGAGCTTGTCGAAGAAGTGGTCGAGGAGACTGAAACCAAGTTTTCCATTGAAGTTCCGCTCTTTGAAATTTGGGCACCACTTCGAAAGGTGGTCATGGCAATCATGATCACCGTTGCAATAACGACAAAGGGCAGGAGTTTACGTAGGTATTTCAACTTAAAAGGAATAGACAGGAAAATAAGCCAATCCACATGAAGTCAACGAAGTGCCAATAGTAACTAACTCCCTGGAAAACAGATACTTCTCCCGGATCGCCATCACCACCAGCAATGCGTCCTAACAATCCTAGCATTGCAACAAGACCTAAAAGGACGTGCAATCCGTGAAGGCCACTCATAATAAAAAACAATGACCCGTACACTGAAGACGATGGCGAAAATGGAAGAGTGATCCATTCGTACAGCTGATTACCCGCAAATGCAAATCCCATGAAAAATGTAGCTATAAGCCAAATCTTGGCCTCCGCACGCCTTCCTCGCTCCATGAGAAAAACAGCCCGCTGCATGGTCGCACTCGATGAAAGAAGAACAATCGAAAAAATACTTGCCTGCACATAATCCAAGTCCGTACCAGGTGGCGGCCAGTGAAGAGCATGCGCTCTAATAGTAAAAAACGTTCCAAAAAGGGCCGAGAAAAACATAAACTCGGAACCCAACCAGATAATTACGCCGACAGCTAATACCGGCGGGCGTCTTTTGCCAGCCGGACCGGGAACTTTGGGAACGTGGTCCAGAGCAATTACTTGGGTCACCCTTATATTCTTATACGAAAACTAGGTGCGATAGCAACAACTTGGCATATATCGTCTTAGATGTGGATAAAAATAATCGATTCCTGGCCGCTTGTCGAGGGGAAACCGTAGACCGGGTTCCTGTTTGGTTTATGCGCCAAGCTGGCCGCTCTCTTCCTGAATACAGGGAAATTCGAGGAGTCGGCTCCATCCTTGAAATTCTTACTGATCCGGAACTTTCGGCAAAGATCACACTCCAACCCGTTGAAAGACACGGTGTTGACGCGGCTGTCTTGTATTCCGACATTGTTGTCCCACTTAAAGCATTTCATGTTGATGTCGACATAGTTCAAGGAGTCGGACCGGTAGTATCTGAACCAGTTAGAACAAAAAATGATCTGGCAAAACTAATAGATAAAAAAAGTGATCCGGATTTTGAATCACTAAACGAAACTGTTTCAATAGTTTCAAAAAAAGCTGAAGTGCCCCTAATAGGATTTGCAGGAGGACCCTTTACGGTTGCATGCTACCTAGTGGATGGTCGCCCAAGTAAAAACTGGAGTGAAACGCGAAAACTTTTTATAACCGAACCGGAATTGTTTGGACAACTTCTTGATTACCTTTGCGACATTTCATTTGAAAGCGCTAAAAAACAAATTCAATCGGGTGCCAGCGCTATTCAAATCTTTGATTCTTGGATTGGATCGCTATCTCGCAAGGAGTACTTGGAAATTGTCATGCCGCACACCGCACTGCTATTTCGAAGACTTGCAAAATTGAATGTTCCATTAATATATTTTGGTCTTGGAACAGCAGAAATACTTGATCTTATGGCGTTAAGCGGCCCGGATGTCATAAGCGTCGATCACCAAGTGCCCCTGGGCCTGGCATGGGAGAGAATCAGTAAATCTTGGGAAAATAACAATGTATCGGAATTTGCAATTGATGCAGTTTCACAACATCTTCCAAAGGCAATTCAGGGCAATCTCAACCCACTGAACTGCTTGGTGGGGTGGAAATATTTAGAGCCGCTTGCCCTGGATGTTTTAAAAGAAGGTATGGCTTTAAGAACAGGCATGGAAAGAGAAAGCAGCGGCAATAGTTCAGCTGGCTACATATTCAACTTGGGTCACGGCGTGCTGCCAGAAACCAATCCGGATAACCTAACGAAGATTGTCGAATTGATAAAACGCGAAGGAATTTATTAGCCAATGCCACCTCCTGAAACTAAAGGGATCCTATTATTGGCTCACGGCACTCCACAAAGTATTGACGAGTTCCCCGAATTCTTGAAAAGCATCAAAAGGGGTGGAACAGTTGAAGAAGAAGTATTAAACGAAGTTATTAGAAGGTATCACTCTATTGGTGGCTTATCTCCTTTGATTCAAATTTCTAACGACCAAACGCGCGAACTTCAAAGGTTATTGGATGCAAAATGTCCCAATGAATTTTTAGTAGAACTTGGGAATAAGCACTGCGAACCTTCGATAGAAAAAAGCGCTGAGAGTCTTTTAGCTCAAAATGTTACGGAAATCACCGCAATTGTCTTGACGCCTCATTATTCAACAATGGGCACGGGAGAGTATCTAAATCGGGTAAAAGATGCCATTGGCCAAGCCCCTGTGAAGGCCAATTTGGTCAAATCTTGGTGGAATAATGACAAATTCTTGGAATTATTAGCTTTGCGGGTGCAAAGTGCATTGCTAGAACTGCCTTTTGAAAATAGTGCAGTGATATTTAGTGCCCATTCACTCCCGACGCGAATATTAGACATTGGAGATCCATATCCGAATGAGCATATTGGCACGGCATCAAAAGTCGCAGAGAAACTCAACCTCAGCAAGGACCGATTTAAAGTGGCCTGGCAAAGTGCCGGGATGTCCGGCGGATCTTGGCTCGAACCATCGCTGGCTTTATGCATAAATGACTTTGTCAAGGAGGGTTTTGAAAATATCGTAATCTGCCCAGACGGTTTTACATCTGATCACACGGAGATCCTCTACGACTTAGACATCGAAGCAAAACACTTGGCAGATTCGCTTGGTGCCAAGACATATCGCACCAAGTCACTTAATGCCGATCCGGCCTTTATTGAAGTTTTGGCCGATATTGCAATACACCCTGCGTCATTTGATATGGCTTAACTTAGTTACAATTGTCAAATTGGCTTTTATATGAAAAATTCAAGCGACCTCCCCGAATATCTAGCTGAATCCAGCGCCTACTTCCATGAAAGCGGAGAGGCCAAAAAAGACTTCACGATCGCAGTCGTCGGAGGCGGCATTACCGGTTTGGTTGCTGCCCATGCTCTTCTTGCTTTAAGTGACAGGTGCAGGGTAACTGTGTTTGAAAGGGCAATTCCGGGTGGAAGACTAGCCACAAGAACTCTTTGTGACATACCTATAGATGTTGGACCTGATAATTTTTTGATAAGACGCCAAGAAGCAGTTCAGCTTTGCACGGCGCTTGGCCTTAAAGACGAACTTGTCGAACCTAAAAATGGAGACGTCAAGATACTTAGTGACGGCAAACTTTTTTCGATGCCAAAGAAGTCGCACATGGGCGTACCGGTTGACTTTAAAGAGATTGCTGCACTGGGACTTGTTTCAAAGGGCGGGCTAAAGGCTTTAAAAAAGGATAGAAACTATCCAAAACACCAAGGTGGCGACCGAACAATATATGAACTGGTAGCTCCCAGGCTCGGAGAAGAAGTTCTGGATCTCCTTGTAGAACCAATGGCTGCAGGGATTCATGCCGGTCTGGCATCAACTTTGGGAGTAAGTGCGACGGTGCCTGAATTTTTGGCGGCCGCGATCCAACACGGTTCGCTCACACGGGGTTTAAAGCCCTTGGTTGAAGCGAAACTGCTCAGGGAAAACCCTCCAATAGGCAGGTCGCCCGAACCTGTTTTTTACGGACTAAAAAATGGAATGGGTTCGATCATTGATCGCTTGGTGGACTCTATGTCACTGTCATCGAGAATTGAAATCAGAGTAGGCACAGAAGTAGAAGCGATTGAAATTGCGAGAAAATCCGGTCCTCTTATTGACAAATTTGCGCTAGTTGCGGGCCAAAATAAATATCTTGTTGACGGAGTAATAGTTTCCACTCCCGGCCCAACCACAGGCGAGCTCATTAAAGATATTGAGCCTGAAATTGGAAAACAGATTTCATCCATTCCTCATGCTTCTGTTGCACTGGCTACACTTGCATACAATAAATTGGATCTATTCCCCTCTCATGGGCAACGAGGTTTGCTTGTTCCTAGAAGCCAGGGCATCCCGATAACGGCGGTTACATGGATGAGCCAGAAGTGGCCGCATTTAAACAAGTCAGATCTGAATTTTGTTCGTATCTCAATTGGAAAGATGAATGACAACTCCCATAAGTCGATGACTGAAGGCCAACTTGTAGCGCTCGCTTCCGAATTTCTTGCAAGCACCTTTGGGATCAAGGCTCAAATTATAGAATCTCGAGTAGATCGATACAACGAAGCTTTCCCCAACTACGCTCCTGACCACCTTGTGAATATGGCTCGATTGAGGGAATCCGTAGCCAGTAGAGGACCGATTATTCTTAGTGGACCACTTTTTGGCGGGATTGGGATAGGTTCTCGAATCGCAGATGGAGCAATGGCAGCGTCAAGATTATTGAAAATCCTAGGGGAAATAGGGAGTGGATAAATACGCTCGCACTAAGCGCAGTTTGGCCTTGATGCTGATGCCTTTATTAAGCGGAGTATTGATGGCGCTCTCGCTTCCCCCTTTTTCGATTTGGTATCTGGGCATTTTTGGAGTTGGGCTGTTTGGATTCAATTTGTTATACGTAAGTTATGACGAAACGTTTAATGCGACAAAACGAAAAAGATATAGGTTTTTAGTCGGAGTTTGCGCCGGATTATCCCAGTATGTGATTTCGCTTTGGTGGGTCAATGGATTTGCCGTGCTTGGAACCGTTGTATTAGTAATTATCTACTCCATTTTGTTTGGTTTACTTGGCCTTTTATGCACGACTTACAACCCTTTTAGTTTTGTCACCACTTTTTCGTCGGCTTTTGCCCTTGGAGATTTCATCAAAAGCAATTTTCCATTCGGTGGTCTCCCTATTGGAAGCCTTGATCTTCCACAAGTACTTGGGCCTTTAAAATACGGCGCCAAAATAGGCGGTGGAACGCTTATTGAATTCATGCTATTTCTAATCGGTGGATCTCTAAGTGTCATTGCATTTGGAATAAGAACTAGAAAAGTCAAAAGTCACATAAATACTGCCATTATTGGAGTCCTTGTGGTGATTTCACTATTGGTTTTCGGGCGGTTTAGTCCGGCAAGTGGCACAAGCCTCGGAATAAGAAATGTTGCATTAGTGCAGGGGGGCGGCCAAAGGGGTCTTCGGGCAGTAACCGACGGGAACGAACAGCAGGTTTACCAAAACGCGCTTAATGCAACCCAGCTTATTCCATCTACTTTTAAGCCCGACTTAATATTGTGGCCCGAAGATGTAGTCGCGCTTAACGAACCACTTCAAGGTTCGCCTCAACAGGCAACCCTTAGTGCGATTGCGAGCAAATACCATTCCTGTTTCATTGCAGGAGTAACTTCTCCGGTTGGAGAAACTTCTTTTTTAAATCTTGCAGTAGTATTTGATCCAAACGGATTGGAACTTGGAACTTATCTCAAGGTCCACAGAGTTCCCTTTGGCGAATACATGCCTTACAGGTCTTTTATTGCTCACTTTGGAAACGTTTCCCTTGTGCCAAGGGACGCAATAGCCGGGGAAAAACCTGGGTATTTTAAAACTCAGTGTGGAAACTTTGGAATCATGATCTCATACGAAGTATTTTTTGGATCAAGTGCCAGAGCCGACGTTAATTCGGGAGCAAATTTGCTGGTGGTGCCGACCAACACCGCATCATATAGCTCCGACCAAGTACCTGGCGAAGAGGTCTTAGCCGATTCGATGCGGGCAATAGAGACCGGCAGGGACCTAATCCAGGCCTCCCCTACGGGTTATTCGACCATTGTGCTGCGATCAGGGGCAGTGGTTTATAAATCAGGACTTGGAAATGAACAACTAATCTTAGGAAAAGTTAATCTTTACAATGGATTGACTCTTTATGACAAATTTGGATCGACCCCTGTGGTTATTGTCATTCTTCTAATTTATTTAAGTTCGCTTTTGCTTGTTATTCTTAAAAAGAAATCAAAAACTACTCCTTCTCAGTGACATTGGCCTCATCGAATGTAGCCATTTCATTGATTATCTTAGCTGCAACCTGCACGATTGGAACCGCCAAGCAAGCGCCTGTCCCTTCGCCTAATCGCATATCGAGATTTAATAGCGGTCTTTTTTCTAAGTACTCCAATGCCGCTTTCGCTCCCGGTTCGACAGAGAGGTGCCCAGCAATCATATAATCCCTTGAATAAGGCGCAAGCGCATTAGCTACCAAGGCCCCGGCGGCTGCAATCACGCCGTCAATCACCACAGGCATTCCCCTGCTGGCCGCTCCAAGAATAAATCCCGCTATGGCGCCAATTTCAAAACCTCCCACGGCAGCTAAAACCAAAACCGGATCCATTTTTTCAACGGAAGGCATTGAACCCGGCTGGGCAATTCCTGATCTTAAATGAGCTTCTTGGATAACTGAAACTTTTCTATGCCAAAACTCATCATCAATTCCAGTTCCGCGCCCTGTTACTTCTCTTGGAACCAGACCGGTAAAGGCGGAAATAATTGCAGCCGAGGGCGTAGTATTTCCAATTCCCATGTCACCTGTCACTAGTAGGTCGGCACCGCTTTCGACTAATTCCTGCGCCACTTCAAAGCCGGCATTTAAGCAAGCTTTCGCTTCAAGAGTTGTCATGGCGTCTTCTTTTAAAATGTTCTTTGTCCCAGGGGCAACTCTTTTATTGATCAAGCCTTCCAGGTTAAGTTCATCTCCTGCTACCCCAACGTCAACCACTACCATCTTGATATTGAGAGCATTTGCAATCACGCTCACTGCTGCGCCGCCTTCAAGAAAATTTGCTACCATTTGCCTCGTGATTTCACTGGGCCAAGGCGTCACTTTTTCATCTACCACGCCGTGGTCTGAGGCAAAAACAGCAAGCGCTGGATTTAAAATTAGAGGAGGAGGGCAAGAAGATTTAATCCCGGCTAGCTGAATGCTTAACTCTTCTAAAACTCCCAGAGAGTTAGCTGGCTTGGTCAAAGTCAACTGCCTATTTAACGTTGCCTCTTGGCTTTTTGCATCTGATTGCCTTATAGATTCAATTGCTTGTTCAAAGTTTTCCATCGGCATGAATACTAATACGTCTTAAGCTAGATCCGAAACTTATTCGATAATGAAATCAATCCAAAACCAAGTCTTCTTCAACGGTTTCTTCGACATAATGCTCATGGAACAAAAGCTTGTTTAACAGCATGTATCTCGCAGACCATAGTATCCCGTAGCTAGCAAAATTGGCCCCTGCCACAAATAAAGTCGCCACATCGCGTGAGGAGGTAATTTGTTTTGAAAAGTGTTCCGCCAGCTGGCCGCTTAATGTTGCCAGTGCAAGTCCGATAAGTGCAATAACCCAAAACGGAACTATCTCCTTCCAAAGGTGCGACTTTCCTGATTTCCCCCAAGCCCATCTTCGATTGAGATAATATGACGGCAAAATATTGCATGCCGAAGAGAACATCGAACAAATTCCGGCTGACCACAGTCTCAAAAAATCATAAGTTATGAAGATTAATATTAAAGTCGTAATAGTTGAGATAACCGACGAAGCGGCGTACTTTAAAAGTCGCTGGCCGTGCTTAGATTTTGCCCATTGAACCGCGGAATCAATTAGACCGCTTTTGGCAGAAGTAGTGCTGATCATACAATACAAGTCTAGTGGAAAAGCCCGGTAATTTCTCGTAGCCTGAAATAATTGCTTTTAAAGCCAGGGATGTCTTTTTCAGTCAATTCTGTTGGCGGCAGCCACTTGGCCCAGCCACTGGCCACTTGGCTTGACTCTCCGCTCAAATGTATCCCTGTCAACTGCTACCAGGCCAAACTTAGGCCTGTAGCCGAGCACCCACTCAAAATTATCCATTATCGACCAGTAGGTATACCCTATGACTTTGACGCCCGATTCTATTGTTTCGTGAAGGCCTAAAAGCGCATCTCTCACAAATTTCACCCTTACTTTGTCGTCATCGCCAATTGGAGATATCCCGTTCTCGGTCACCAATACCGGAAGACCTGTTACCTCGTGCGCTCTTTTGACGGTAGCGGCCAGTCCTTGGGGATAGATTTCGTAACCCATCTCAGTAATTTCATATCCAGGTTCAGGTCCGGCATCACTTTTCCCGGAAGCTGCCACTCGTGATCTTGAATAATTCTGGACGCCTATGAAATCATTTCCTTTGGTATTTTCCAAATATATGTCTTCCATAATCTCTCTTATTTTCAACACTCTCTCCTCGGCTCCCTCAAGAGGCTGGTAGTCAGACATTGAAAGGGCCAAACCGACACGAATATGTGAAAACTCGCTTTTTATAACCTCCACCGACTTAACGTGAGCGCTCACGAAATTCTCTGTAGCGAGTCTCCTTTCCTCACTGGATCTTTTGCCAGGTGGAAAAATCCCAAATCTATAACCCATGGAAGCTACGATGTTCGGCTCATTTATTGTGCAAGCAAAATCGATCTCGTCACCTAATGCTTTGGTGGCGTATTCCACATAGCGTGAAAATTTGTCGACTGTACTTTTGTCGCTCCATGTGCCATGGAGCCAAGCAGGCGACGTGAAGTGGTGGTATGTCACATTTGTAGACATTCCATGTTTATGGCAAGCTTGTAAAATTCGACGATAATAATTAATTGCAGCCTTTGAAAACTCGCCCTCGGACGGTTCAATTCTCGACCACTCGAGGGAAAACCTGAACATGTTGAATCCCAGGTTTCTGGTCATCTCAATGTCCTTTTCATAGAGATGGTAGAAATCACAGGCATCTCCGGAACTCTCTTGGCAAACAGTGTTCTCTCTGTGCTCCCACTCCCACCAGTCGTTATTGAAATTAGAGCCTTCTACCTGATGGGCTGCCATTGCAGTGCCCCAGAAGAAATTGTCGGGAAAAATTAATGCCATCTAGGAAATAGTAGCGCTTTAGCCGTCACTTCGCATTTTTAAAAACTTTCTTACAGTATCTCTGGCATTCTCGGTGATCTCTCCCCCATGGGTAAAAGCAGCGATCTCATAATCGGCATCGCCTAAACGAAGGGCGGTCTCTCGACTCATCTTGTAGTTCGAACAAGCTAGTGCAAATGAGTAACTGATTCGATCAAATAAATTAAAAAGCGCATCGCCAGTAATTAAAATGCCGCTTTTCTCCAGCAAGAAAGAAGAGTGTCCAGGCGAATGGCCAGGCGTGTGAACTACCCTTATCCCACCTGCGACATCGATTACTTCGTTATCGACAAATGTCCCACCGACACTTGACGCCGGAATTTTCTTAACGGCAAATTTAAAGATTCTCGCCAGCATTTGGCTCTGATCCCAAGGAGGCATTTTCCCTTCTCTTATAAAACTCGCATCATCTTCATGTGCATGGAGAGGTCCTGCTCCAATGTCGTGCATTTTCTGAGCCGCACCAACGTGATCGCCATGTGCATGGGTAGCCAAAATCATCTTTACATCAGAGGGAGTTTTCCCAATTTCTTTTAAACCCGCTACCAGTTTAGGTTTAGCCCCTTTTAAGCCTGCATCAATTAGAACAATCGATCCGTC
Source organism: Actinomycetes bacterium (assembly GCA_021777355.1). Lineage (GTDB taxonomy): Bacteria > Actinomycetota > Acidimicrobiia > Acidimicrobiales > JABEUL01 > JABEUL01. The sequence continues at coordinate 67,616 of JAJYDO010000003.1, forward strand.
GCTGTCTTGTATTGCAAAAGAGTTGATGGCGTTTTTGCCCACCGTCGGAACTCTCCAAATGCCATCGGCCAATTTAGTCACACGTGCCATAATTACCTCTTTCGCTTAACTTGTTCTTTGGTAATAACCTAATACCTATTTATCTTCTTCGGCCAGTTACACAGGTTGTATTTTTCTAGCGAAACACCATAAAGGATCTGACTTTAGATTTGAGTATTAATCGTGGATTTCAACTCCCCTTTACATTTAGTAGGCTCAAATATGTGTCAGAAGCATTAGAAGGTTTGGTCCAGCTCCTCGAACTCGAGCCAATTGAAAAGAATATCTTTAGAGGCAGAATATCCAAAGTCGAAAGACAGAGGGTCTTTGGAGGCCACGTAGCTGCCCAGGCATTAATGGCAGCAGGAAAGACTGTCGATTCCGGGAGAGTTCACTCGCTTCACTCCTATTTCCTAAGACCGGGCGACCCATTGATTCCTATTCTTTATGAAGTTGATCGAATCAGAGACGGCAGGTCTTTTACAACCAGACGGGTAGTTGCCATCCAGCGTGGCCAGGCAATCTTCAATATGTCAGCTTCGTTTCACGTAGAAGAAGAGGGATTGGAACATGGCACGACTATGCCAAATGTCCCTTTGCCGGAATCACTGCCTACACTTCTCGAAAGGCTCGCTCCTTGGGCTGACCAGCTTGGAGACTTTATCAATCGTCCCCATCCAATCGATCAAAGATTTATAGGAGAGCTTCCTTGGAATAAAGATGTAGGCCCAAGACCTCCCAGGCAACAGCTTTGGATAAGAGCAGACGGCCAACTGCCTGATGATCCGCTTTTACATGCTTGTATTGTGACTTACGCATCGGATATGAGCTTATTTGACTCAATCCTTCTCCCTCATAGAATTCGCTGGGATGACCCTCGTTTCATGGGTGCGAGCCTCGACCACTGTATGTGGTTCCATAGGCCCTTTAAAGCCGACGACTGGCTCCTGTACGATCAGGAATCTCCGGCAGCATATGGTGCCAGGGGTCTTGCCACGGCATCGCTTTTCACGGCTGACGGCCAGATTGTATGCTCTTTGGCCCAGGAGGGTTTAATACGAGTCAGAAATGATCTCGCTCCTGCAATCTCTCCGGGCGAGGGCTGACAAACTTTTTTTTAACCTGGGACTAACGACTCTCAATCGGCGTGTAATTTCTCACGTCAGTGCCTGTGTAAAGCTGCCTTGGCCGGGCAATTTTTGAATCTTGGTCAAGCATCTCTATCCAATGGGCCAACCATCCAGAAGTCCTTGGGATTGCAAACAATACGGGGAACATTTCAAGAGGAAATCCCATTGCCTGATAGATAAGACCTGAGTAGAAATCTACGTTTGGATAGAGTTTTCTGGAAATGAAATAGTCGTCATTTAAAGCAACATCTTCCAGCTTCAATGCTATGTCCAAGAGGGGGTTTTTGCCTGTAATCTTGAACACCTCGTCTGCAGTCTTTTTGATGATTTTGGCACGTGGATCGTAGTTTTTATAAACTCGATGTCCAAAACCTTGGAGCCGTCCATGACCTTGTTTAACTTCGGCTACAAAAGCATCCACGTTTTCAAGCGAACCAATTGAGGTGAGCATCCTGATGACTGCCTCGTTTGCTCCTCCATGCCTTGGGCCATAAAGTGCAGCACAAGCAGCAGAACATGCAGAATAAGGATCGGAGTGAGACGAACCAACTACTCGCATCGCCGTGGTTGAACAGTTCTGCTCATGGTCGGCATGCAAAATAAACAAAAGATCCAGAGCTTTGGTAAGCACTGGATCGGGTTCAAATCTAAATTCTGCGGTCTTCCACATCATCGACAAGAAATTCGCTGCAAACTTAAGTCCGTTATCAGGATATACAAAGGGCATTCCTACGCTAAATCGGTGCGCCGCAGCTGCCAGTGTGGGCATTTTTGCAATTAGGCGAATTACTTGCTTGTCTCTGGATTCGGGGTTAAAAATCTCCTTGGCATCAAGGTAAAAAGTGGAAAGTGCAGCAACTGCCGAGACCAGCATTCCCATGGGATGCGCGTCGTAGTGAAAACCTTCCAGAAACCTTTTTCTCATATTTTCATGGATAAAAGTGTGATGAGTTACCTCATGTTCCCAATCGTCGAATTGAGCCTCGGTTGGAAGTTCTCCATGCAAGAGTAAGTACGCCACTTCGAGGTAGTTTGACTTCTCCGCCAACTGCTCGATTGGATACCCTCTATATCGCAAGATTCCAGCATCTCCGTCGAGATACGAGATCGAAGAGGCACATGCTGCAGTGGTTGTAAATCCCGGATCGTAAAACCAAATCCCAGGCAGCAACTTCGCCCATTCAGTGGCTGGAACTCCCCCATCGGTGATGGGAATCTCTAAACTTTGGCCCGTACGGTTGTCCGTAATAGTTATGCTCTCTGGCACCTTTAATATTCTCCTTATTTATTTAACTTCAATCTCTAATCTAATAATCCTAGAGCCAGAAGTCACTCATTGCCCACTCAAATTAACGATTCATTAACAATTGGCCATTCCAACAGAGACTTTTGCCCGGACTTCCACCGAGCAGATTGGACGAATGGCTAAATCCTATTGTTTTATACTCAATCAAAAACGTATCGGTAGACATTGGTCTCCCTCGGCTTAAAACCCATTCTCAGATACAGCCGGTTGGCCGCTTCCCGCGAGGGTCTTGAAGTCAGCTCAACTGCAGAACATCCGTCTTGCCTGGCCTTTTCAAGTGCCGCATTCACCAGAGCTTCCCCCACTCCTTTTCCCCTGCCGGCACTATCGACTACCACATCTTCGATAATCACACGGTAGCCAGTTGGTATCCGGACTTCAACTAAAGTAAGCATTCCCAGAATTGATTCGTCATCATCTTTGGCAATAAAAAGCGTTGAAGCTAGATCTTCAACTATCCGCGACAAACCATTTAAATCCAGGGGTTTTGAGGAAGTGGAGAGTTGCGGGAGCAATAAATTGACTGCTTCTAAGACATCATTTGAAACAGTTGTTACCTGTAAAATTCGCACTCAGGAAGTGTAGACCTAATTTGGCGCCTATATGATCATTTTGGATAGATATTCCAAAGAAAGGCCAATTAACATGCCAAGCAAGTCCGAGAAGACAAAAGCAAGAATCTTACACGACCTGTTCGAACCAATTGCGGCCAATGTTTATTTCTCACCAGTGGTTCAAGAAGAATACAAGAAGTTAGGACTTGCCTACCTGCCGGGATATTTCTGCAGTCGATCAGCTGCGATGGGAGAACTTCCAGGCGAAGTTGTAGCTTCCATATTTGCCGTATTCAATCCGGCAATTGTTATCCCAAGTGTGAGCCAAGGTTGGGCCATTACAAAACGGGATGCAATATTGAAAGCGAGACTAAGTGGGGCAAGTGCATCACTGAGTGAAATCTTGGAATTAGGAGATGCCGATGGGCTTGTTATGGTAGAACGTGCAGCGGAACTTTTGCTGGAAGCTTCGAAGTCACTTCAACTAGCATTTCACCCGATGTTTGCAGGACTTATCTCCCTTGAAGTTCCCCAGGACCCATTTGGAAGACTATTTAGAGGTGCCGATCTTCTGAGGGAACATCGTGGCGACTCACACAGTGCAGCTTGGACAGTTCACGGCGTTGATGGAGTTGAAATATCCTTACTCTCCGAACTTTATTGGGGTATTCCACTAAAAAGTTACGTCTTTACTAGAGGCTGGTCACCAGATGAGATAGACCAGGCAATAATAAGACTTTTAGACAGACATTTAATCGATACGAAAGACAACCTCACCACCGAAGGTTTTGAACTTAGGGAATCAATTGAAAAGGCTACCGATTTGGCAGAGGAATCTTCCATTTTGGCGCTGGGAGAAAACTACGATGAGTTAGTCTCACTACTTAGTCCAATGGCTAACAAAATTGTGGAAAAAGGAGGCTACCCTTCTAATCCCACTTCCTTTGGAGAAATTCTCAGACGGCGACTCTCCAACTCAAACTAGTGACGAACGTTTTAGCTGTCAGATTGAATCTGTTTATCTAGCATTTTCCATTATTATTTAGCCTGGTCATAAAGGGCGCTAGTCCGCCAATTATAGTGAATCGATCTGATTCGCGTATTTGACTGCCGAAATAGTTGCATTTATAGCTGTGAATTCCGGCCCAATTCAACTTGGCAATGTGGTACTTCTCATAGAAAAGGTAATGTGAATTCACCATCGCTCACATGCAAGTCAACTTGGGGTATGGGGAGCAATTGGACAGAATACCGGGTTAAAGCCCTGGATTGGCAGCAAGAGACACCACGCCTGTCCAGTGACTTTTGAGACGATTGCAAGAGCCAGTGCGAAGAGGACTCTCTACGATACCTCTGGGCGGTCAATGATTCGCTGCCAGGAGCCATCGGGTTGACGACGCAATACCTGCACCCTGACGCCAGTGTTGTCCGCCGAGCGGCTCGAAGTGAGTGCCAGGTTCTCAAATGCGACAGTTGGCAATGGAGATTCGAAACCGAATTTCACTCCCGCGTCAATCATCTGCTGGTAAATCGTCCGGATTGCCTCTCGGCCCTTAACTGGCCGGTCAACGGGATAGGCTAAGACTGCCTCCCGCTCGTAGAGCGCAGCTACACCTGCTGCGTCACCGGCGTTTAACCGCTCAGTGATGAGACGTGTTACATCCTCGGGATGGCTCGCCCCTATGGTGGCGCTCACGACACACAACCTCCTTCCTGAAGAACTACCATCTCCATCCTTATCATTATGCTATTCCTTTATCAAATAACACCTGCAACTATCACCCACCTACTGAACGGGTGATACATGATTTTCAAACGTTACGGTAACTTCTTTTTGCAGTAAGTGCCTGAGAATCAATCAATTTCAGGAAGGTCATTGGATAAGAAATCGGTATATAATATAGGACACTTGCAAAAACAAGAGATAATGAATTTCGCCATCTACGAACTTAAACAGAGATAATGTACTCCAATAATCAAGGCAAACAATTTGAAAGTCTCGTTTAAGAACTTCCAACTTTCCGTTTTCGCATTTGTGAACTACTCATATAAAAGATCAGATGTCACACTATGGGACCTTGGCGCTGTCGCTTGACTTCATAGTCACCGGATAGAAGTTCCTATTGCTTGTTGGATGAGGCCGTCGAAATTCATTAGCCGCGAGTTACCTCCGATAATTTTTCGGACTCAATCTAAATCTACGCTCGAAACACCTTGTAGTTCGACATAGTCTAGATCTGTCCTCTGGCAAGTAAACTTGTAGTTGCCCTTCGACCTCTATTACCTAATTCAAACGAGTATTCGTCTGAGAACTTTCCTTACTAATTAGCTTTGAACTGACTGGGAGTTCGCTTTCCAACCTTGCAATGGTAGCAGCGGTCTATTTCTTCGCTCGCTTTATACCACTCATGGTTCATGCAGTCCTTCCGCACTTTTGGGAAAACCCACACAAGGCTAAATGGCACAGCCTGCCTCAATTGGGTCCGCCACCTGTAGCGCACCTTGCTTTTGAGACTGGTCATTCTTTTCTCCATTTACCAACTGTAACTATTTCCAACCTGAAACGAAAACAAATGTGGTAGTTATTCACTCTTCTTCACTTGTCATAAGAATAACTATTGATCAGCTACTAGGAGCACTTAGGCATTCAAAATACATCTCCGACTTTTTTCTCCCGTTCATTTCCGGTATCAAAAAAATGATCGAGATATTCATCATATTCCAAGTCGCTTGAACGACAAAGGGAAAATACTTCAGCACCCGATTTAATGTCCTTTGCAAAAAGGTGGTAACACTGAGCTATTTGAAGATAGTATGCCCAACCATCTGAGTATTCATTTGCTTCTTCCTCCGCAAGGCGTATTGCTTCATCAAAGGAAGCGGCATTCCAGAGGGTAATTCTCTCTTCATACAAATCACTCTCAACCCAGTAAAAAATACATCTTACCGAATACCAATTGGAATCCTCGTTATTTTCAGAGTGAAATGAGTCCACCTTGCGACATTATAGCCCTGCCGGTGATGACAATTACCGCGCATTCAGATACCTTTGATGGCGGTTCTTTAAATGACAGCTGAGCCAACCGGTGAACCGAATTGAGATTGGGGTACGACAACGTCCTCGTTGGGAGCGAATTTAACTGGTTAAAATTTAGTTATTCTTCCATCTAGTGCCATTTACAAGGTGCATACAGTTTAAGCTCGAATGTGTTGGGAGAGCCAAATAAGAACACCCAATCATCACCTAAAAATCAGGCGGGCGCGAAATCATCCAAAAAGAGCCTTGCCAAGGAGGGGCCAGATGTCATCAGATAAAGAGGCCAGTAACAATAGTTTGTACATTCTGTTTTTTCTAATAACGATTAAGCTAAAAAGCTACCCACCTACAATAGTTTCCACGATTCACCGAGCTAAATGTTAACCCTGAAAAACAACTTTTCGGCATAGCTCATGCCTAGAGAGTGTACTTTCCATTTGGTCCTTTTGGAATTTTATCGGTAATTGAACATGTCCTATTTAGTTTGAATGTCGCAACTCCTATAAAAGTTCCCTTTGTTGTGCCTACAGGCAAGCCTTGAATTGAAGTCGGAAGCGGAATGCTACCATTATAGATCAGAATATACCCGCATACAGATGTGGTACTAGTATTTTATTTGGATACTTTATTGCCACTTGGATGAGCTGACATTGCTGGCCGCCATCGACACACATTCCAACGCCAATCTGCATTGTATTAGGTTCATCTACCGGTTTAATGCCTGCTGGATTCCTAATTGAATCCGGCCATCCATTTTGGACAGCCTGCTGATTGAATTGTTTTGCAATCTGATTGGCCGATGGGAAATATCCACCATATTGAGTATAAACTGGTGGAATCTCTAATTCTAGAATCATCATGCTATCTTGAGGACCTACTAGATTATTACTTCGGACACCGCCTGGCCCTTCTTGTCCACATATATGGCTGGTCTGGTTATTTGCATAACGCAACGGAGTGCATATATGGCTTTCAATTGTAATTCCTATTAAAACGGCCAATATCAAAGTTAAGGCTAATCCAACCAGAAGAATTATGGTCCCCTTTTTATGTAAGTTCATATCGCTTGCCTTGCCTAACATAATTCTCACTTACTTCTAACTAGATGAATTACCTTTTACAAGCCACATGAATCAAATTGTAGGCTAAATAGATAAATAGATCAAAGTACCAACCGCCACCTGTGATGGGAGTTGAGGGTTTGGCATATGTTCACCTTATCGAACTTATCGCTTCCCACTGCGCCACTTCTTCTAGCGACGTCAAGATGGATAAACCTGAAACACAACTTTTCGGCATAACTCCATTTTCGACTTTTTCAACCGGCATGAACTGAGCATTTACGCGTGAACTATTTTTTGATGTTCAATCCAGAATTATTACCTCATTGTGTTCAAGAAGCGCTCAATACTTAGATCATTCTTAGATTTGCTACTCGGATCTCGAAATTTAGTTCTTTTAAGTTTTGCATTGGTATACCCGAATCGTCCTAGACCTAACTCTTGGGATTTCTCAGAAGTTGTCAGAAGACGTATTTTGTGATGGTTTTTTGATTCAGCATCGTAAAAAGAAAGTTTGATTAGCCGAACCCCACCAATACCATAGATCTGTAGTCTTTGGATGTTTGTTATCTTGTCCACGCTAACGCACCTAGTGCGTAGTAATGCTCGAAATGCCAATTGGTCGCCATCTCCAACCATTATTGAATAGAACTCAAAGAATAAAATTCTAATTACTAAATACAGTCCTCCTCCTAGGCCCATCAAACACGGCCATAAGGCCTGTGGGTCGCCGGTAGACAGGGCTAGCCCAAATGCCGTCATTCCTAGAACCGCAAGTGAGACTGTCGTAACATAATATGTCACAAGTAACCCACCGCCAATTGTTCTAATCTGTTCTCGGTTCATTATTCGTGGTGGATAGCTCAAGGAACCACTCTCAAGGCCGACTTCGTCAATTGAGTCCATGATTGAGCTTCCCTTTCATTTTTTGATGAGGCAACCTGAAAAGCAATATCCTGAGGTATCTAGCACCGTTTAACAGTTTAGGTCATTGGATGCGTCACATGCAGGAAGTTTGCCTACGCACCCGATTTGTGTTCCTTGGTGGATTTTTGTGATTTTTTAATCTTGTTCTGCGGCAGATTAGCAACGTCATTGTTATGAGAATTTTGGTGCTTTACCGTAACCTCCATAATTATTCCAACTACAACCATTCCCAGTATCGCACTATATCCATACCACTTTCCAAAATCCACCCAGAACGTTATGACACATAAAACAGCCGCCGAAGCAAATCCAAGCCTCCTGTACCTGGCCATCTTTTTGCTCTCAATAGGAACCTTTGGCGAGACGCTTGATTGCCTACTTTTCCGAGGTGTATCTACCCAGTAGCCTAGCTTATAACCTGCCTTGTAGCGCTGATAGAAGTAAATAGGTCCGCATATTATTGTTTGAAAAAATAATATACAACATAACAGAAAAATGGGAACACCTACGATTAGTTCAAACGGACCATTATTAGTGGCCGCACCGATGATAATGAAAGGTACGATCGCAGATAGGAGTATCCATAGCAATCGCATTTGCCACTTATAAAATCGTTCATAAGCTCTAGCCAAAGCGGGTGGCTGGGTTTTTGGAGGAGGAACATACGGCCATTTGTCGAGCTTGGCAAATAATTTGTCTGTGATTAGCATCCTTAAGCTAATAATAACCCAATGGCCTGCTTCTTTCTCGCGATTTCGCCAGAACTTAAACTTAGGACGCACGGTTTAGGAATCAGATTGAGTACGTCTGTCTAGTAACATCCAGTATCATTTAGCCTAGTCAGTAGGGGTGCCAGTCTGTCTAGTAACATCGTGTAACAAGCAGTATCGGGCATTTGATTCCCATTTGATTCCCAAAACGATTGGGTTTATAACGGTAAAAGCTTCCTCAACTAGAGTTGTCCACTTTTAATCATGAAACATTTACCTCGTAAGCCAACAATTCAGCTTGGCTCATTATGAGTTGGATTGCACGTTGCTGTTTATCGGGCGGATAACTATATTTAGTCAGCAGTCTTTTGATATCACGTCGCATCATCGCTCTGACTTGTTCCTTCTTATTCCAATCAATTGAAGCGTTATTCCTCACTACAGCGACTAACTCGCCCGCAATTTGCTTTAGTACATCATCACCAAGTTCCAACACGGCTGAGTCGTTTTGACACACCGCATCGTAAAAAGCAAGTTCGTTATCGGTAAGTCCAAGTTCACTTCCTCGACTTTGTTCTTCTTTTATCCCGTTTGCAAGAACAACTAGCTCAGAGACGACCTCCGCTGCTGTCAATGAACGATTGTTGTAGGAATTCATTGTTTTTTCTAGAAGTTCAGAGAATTTTTGACCAGCAACAATGTTGCGTTTGGCAATCGAGCGTACTTCCCCCGAGAGAATTCGCCTGAGCATTTCTATTTTGAGGTTCTTGTGTGGGCTTTCTAAAAAGCGTTTGGCAAAATCTTCGTTGATTATCGCAATATCAGGTTGATCCAACCCTGCTGCGGCATAAATATCTATAACCCCTGAAGGTACTACAGCCTCAGAAATAACTTGGCGAATTGCAGTTTCGACCTCTAAATCATCACGACTTGAGCGTGTGCTGTCTGCTAGTACTCTTCGTAGTTCAACGGATATTGCTTGAAAAAATGAGAGGTCATCCCTAAAGCTACGGGTTTCGGGAGACGCTACCGATAAACTGAACGCTTGAACCGCCCTTTTAACCTGCTTCAAGAAACGTTCGGGCAACTCATCTTCTATTCCTTGTAGTAAATGATCAAGCGCTGCCATGATGGCTTCAATTCTTGCTTGGTCAGTCCCTGAATCAAGAGCTTCTCTCCAAGGACACCCGAAAAGTAGTTCACAACAAATTTCATGCGTTTCTTCTAAAAGGGCTAAAGCTTCTTCTATAGGCGCACCCAGCTCTTTATTCTCTTTGTCCCTATCGGTGTAATCGGCTAATGCTGCCCGCAGGTTCTCTGCTATGCCAATATAGTCAACAACTAGCCCACCAGATTTGTCCCTAAAAGTTCGATTCACTCTTGCTATAGCCTGCATTAGCCCAACACCACGCATTGGTTTATCAACGTATATTGTGCGTAGTGACGGTGAATCAAAACCTGTGAGCCACATATCTCGTACGATGATTAGCTCTAGTGGATCATCTGGATTTTTAGCCCGTTCTTTTAACGCTCGCAAGCGATCTTTACTTCTTACGTGGGCGTTTAGTTCGGGTCCATCCGAAGCATTTCCTGTTATGACAACTTTAATCGTTCCTTTATCGTCATCGTCTGAATGCCACTCGGGTCTTAGCTTAATAATCTCATCATAAAGATCAGCGCAAATTCGTCGGCTCATAGCAGTTATGAGAGCTTTGCCAACCTGGATGCTACGCTGAGCCTCCCAATGAGAAATAATGTCAGCTGCTACCTGGTTGATTCGCTTTTCCGCGCCAACGATTGCCTCTAAGCGAGCCCAATGCTTCTTCAGGCGCTCTTTATCTTCAAGTTCACTTGTTTCGGTTACTTCTTCGGCTACTTCATCAAGCGGTTCTCTCATGTCATCAGGAAGCTCTACTTTTACGAGTCGTGCCTCATAGTAGACCTTGACTGTCGCACCGTCTTCAACTGCTTGAGTAACATCATAAATATCGATGTATTCACCGAAGACATCTCTGGTATCTTTATCGCCCTTTTCAATAGGAGTACCTGTAAATCCAATAAATGCTGCATTTGGTAGTGCGTCTCTTACGTTTCTTGCAAGACCTTCAATCAATCCATATTGAGTACGATGAGCTTCATCGGCTATAACTATGACGTTGGCACGCTCAGAAAGACAAGGAAATGATCTATTGGCATCTCTGTCTTCTTTGGAGCGACCAAATTTTTGCATGGTTGAAAAAATAATCCCTCCCGAAGCTCTGGAAGAAAGTAGGCTTTGTAAATCCTCTTGGGACGTGGCTTGTATTGGGGTCTCTGGAAGAGTTCTCGCTGGAGTAAAGACCTCATCAAATAGCTGATCATCAAGATCATTTCTATCAGTAAGAAGAACAACTGTCGGGTTTTGCATCAATTTATGACGCATGATTTTACCTGCGTAAAAAAGCATTTCCAGGCTTTTGCCCGACCCTTGGGTGTGCCAAACTACTCCTGCTCTTCCGTCTCCACGGCTGATAGCTTCAGTAGTTGAATCGACAGCCTTATTAACGGCATGGAACTGGTGATACTTTGAAATTCGTTTTATTGTCCCTTTGTATTCATCTGAAAAGACTATGAAATTACGAATGAGATCCAAGACTCTTGCTTGATCAAATACCCCTCTTGCTAAGACAGATAACTCGGGTATTTCTCGTGAAGCTAGGCGTTCACCATCAATAGTTTTCCACGGCGCATAGTGTTCAAATTGACCTAATAAAGCTCCCATACGTGCTTGTGTACCAGTTGATATTACACAAAGTGTGTTATATGTGAGCAATGCTGGGATCTCGGCTGCGTAGGTACGTAATTGATCGTAGGCACCACGAAGAGTGGCTCGTTCTTCTCCTGGAGCTTTCAGTTCAATTACTCCAATAGGGATTCCATTTATAAATAAAACGACATCGGGTCGCCTGGGAGTGTGGTCTCCTTCTACCCTGAATTGATTAACTACAAGAAAGTCATTCTGTTCATAGTTTTCAAAGTCGATTAGCCAAGCTCGGTCATGTCTTGTTTCACCACTGGATACTCTTCGTTCAATAGGCACACCAGTTGTCAGGTAGTTATACACTCTCCAATTTTCTGAAAAAAGATCAG
>JAJYDO010000113.1 GCA_021777355.1 Actinomycetes bacterium
TCTTCGGCGCTAGGAATAAACTCGCTCAACGCAGGCAGATCTGAAATATGTGCAAAACCCATTTTCTCCAAGAATAAATCTGTAGTCCCAAATAAGACCGCTTGCCCTGGACCTTCATCTTTTCCAACCGCATTGATCAAACCTCTTTGAGTCAAAAGTCTGACTACTCCATCGGCATTTACCCCCCGGATGGCGCTGATCTGGGCTCTTGAGATTGGTTGGCGATATGCGATAATTGCAAGAGTCTCCAGTGCGGCGGGAGAAATTCTCGAAACTTGATCTTCTAAGATGAACTTCTCAACTACCTCTGCCATTTCCGGATGAGACTCGAATCGGTATCCGCCTGCAATAAAATTGATCCGAAAACCCCTTGAGTCTCTTTCATATTCACCTTGCAGTTCCTTGCAGAGTCCATCAAGCATTGATGACGTTATACCCACTGCCTCTGCCAAAACTTTTGTCCCTAGAGGTTCTGTAGCGACCATCAATATTGCTTCTATTGAACGTTTAAAATGAGCAGTTTCATTATCACGATCTAATTTTCTCTGATTTTCAAGGAGAGAACCATCGGTCAATTCCGAGACTACTAGTTCACTGTCCAACTCCTCGGTTTCAAAACCAGAAGCAGCTAAAGGCGAATCGTAAACATTGCTTTGATCAGTCTCTGTCATCTGCTCCGGCCATTACTCTCGTTTCACCTGAAAACTCATCATAGTCAAAGTCCAGGTTATCTAAATCTGAACCGATCCATATGCACTCGATTTCCCCCAAAGTCAGTCCTTGGTTCAGCTCCAAAAGTTCTCTCTTGTACATCTCCAAGATACTCAGGAAGAATACGACAATGTCAATCTTTTCATACAAGTGACTGGTCAGCTCTTTAAAACTCATCCTATTGCGACTTTTCAATATTGACGTAATTTCTCTTGCAGCCTGATTTATTGTGAAGGCAGGATCGGGGGCCACGTGTGCCAAGTCGACTTTTGGTGGAGGCGGCGGAACTACTTTTTTTATTCTAAGCAGTGCCTTGACTAAGTCTTCGGCAGTCACTCCCACCAATAACTCCGGCATCAAGTTAACAAATCGTTCGTCTGCGCCGCACCTTCTGGGAAAAGAAAGACTTGCCAAGTGCATTGAATGGGAAAATAATCCTGCCACGCCTTGAAAAGTCCTGCAGTCAACTAGACGTGTCAGCAATAAGTCACGCTCTTCAAAAAGAAGTAGCTCCTCTTCGTTTATCCCGTCGTCGCTCACCGGAAGAAGTCTTCTTGACTTGAGTTCTATCAAAGTTGCAGCTATTACGGCAAACTCAGTTGCCAGCTCCAAATCTATTTTTGCCATTTTTTGGACCTCGGCTACGAAACTGTCCACAATGGCTGCAAGTGAAATTGAATGGACATCCACTTCTTGGGTCGTAATAAGGCGGTAGAGGACGTCAAAAGGACCCTCAAATACGTCGGTTGCCACCTCATATGCCATACAAATACCCTACCGAAATCGCCGGTGGTCAAACTACCACCAAATTGTGAAATAACATATCGCGAATGCTTAAAGTTCTTTCTGGAGTTCGACCAACCGGAGATATGCACTTGGGAAACTACCTTGGGGCATTTCGGGCCTGGGTAGAGGACCAACTCAGTTATGACGCCTTTTACTGCGTGGTGGACCTCCACGCTCTGGCGGAAGAGATTAATCCGGAGGTTTTGCGGGACAGAACTTTAAAAACTGCGCTCGTCCTGCTTGCAGTTGGATTAGACCCTTCTAAATGCACGCTATTTATACAGAGCCACGTTCCGGCTCACGGGGAAATGTCCTGGTTGCTGTCGTGCGTTGCAACTTATGGCGAGTTGGGGAGGATGACTCAGTTCAAAGATAAATCCCATGGGAAAGACACAGTTAGGGTGGGTCTTTACACATATCCGGTACTTATGGCCTCAGATATTTTGCTCTACCAAGCACATAGAGTGCCAGTTGGTCACGACCAAAAGCAGCACTTGGAGCTGACCAGGGATATCGCAATGAGATTCAACAATAAATACGGCGAGGTTTTCACAATCCCTTCGGCCTATGTTCCAAAAGTGGGAGCCAGAATAATGGATTTGCAAGATCCGGCTTCGAAAATGTCGAAATCTTCCAACAATTCAAGCGGAATAATCTACGTCTTAGAAGATCCTTCTTCTATAGAAAAAAAGATAAAAAGAGCGGTAACTGATACTCATTCAGACGTTGTTTATGACCCTAAATCACGCCCGGGAGTATCGAACCTCTTAGAGCTGTTGGGAGCTGCAACCGGAACTAATCCTGAAGATTTGGCATCTAATTACCAAAACTACGGATCCTTGAAATCAGACACGTCTAGTGCCGTGATAGAGATGCTCGAACCAGTTCGCCAAAGAGTCAAAGACCTGGAGAAAGACCTAGGTGAAGTTCACAGAATAATTGCTTCAGGTGCCCAAAAAGCCGCTGAAACAGCCAACGCCACACTAGAGCGAACTAAAGAAGCAATGGGGCTTTACTTGCTTTAAAAACTAGGAGATCAAAGATTTAGTTAGGGGCATCTACCTATGTGATGCCGCACAGGTGATGCAATACTTTGCCGAAGGCTTCGCCTCAAGTCGAGCTTCTCCAATTTGATTTCCGCACGACTCACATGTCCCGTAAGTGCCGTTGTCCATCTTTAAAAGCGCAGTATCTACCAGATCAAGTGCTTCTTGGAGTTCAAGAGCTAATCTGTCGGCTTCTCCTCGCTCGGCGGTAACCTGAGACGAGTCGGCGAAGTTCGTATCGTAACTTAATTCCGTCCCACCAAATCCAAGCTCTTCAAGCCTGGCGGTGAGTTCTGATCTTTCAGCTTCCAAGAGTGCCCGGTAGTTAGGCGCAGTCTCTGTTTTCTCTGATGCTGTCATATATTAAGAGTAGTACTATTTGGCCCTCAATGAGATGAAGCTCTCGGATGGGCTCCTAAATAGGCTTTACGCAGGTGTTCTATGGTGACCGAAGTGTAAATTTGAGTGGTTGTAATCGAAGAATGACCCAAAAGCTCCTGGACCACTCGTATATCGGCCCCATGAGAAAGCATGTGGGTCGCACAAGAGTGCCTCAGCAGGTGAGGGTGCCATATGCTCCCTAAACCGGCCTTCTTAGCCCAGAATCCAAGGGTCTCCCAAGCCCCCTGGCGAGAGATTCGACTACCTCGTTTGGAGAGAAAAAGTGCCTCTTGATCACTTTTTTTCTTCCATGTCTTTGGAACGTAATTTGGGCGACCCGCGGGGGAAAGCCAATTATATACAGCCCTTACCGACGCAGAGCCAAGCGGAACGAGCCGCTCTTTGGATCCTTTCCCGGTAACTTTCAAAAAAGCGTCCTCTAGGTCCAAATCAGCAAGAGATATCCCGATTAGTTCAGAAATTCTAAGTCCCGAGCCATACAAAATCTCTAGCATGGCCTTGTCGCGAAGAGACCTTGGATCATCTTCGGGAAGGGTATCGAGTAGTTTTGTCACTTGCTCCTCACTTAGAGCGCTTGGAAGGGCCTTTTTCACTTTGATTCCGGCCAAATCGGCAGCCGGGTTGGAAGAGAGTGCATTTTCGGTGTAGCCAAATTTATATAATCCCCGTATTGCAGAGATTGACCTTGAAATTGTGCTATTTGAAAGTCCGGCACTTTGTCTATCTTCAATATAGTGCTCGAGATTTGAAATCTCTATCAGGCGATGGTCGTCCAATTTGCACGCTTTCATCCAATTTTCATAGCTCGCTAGATCCCTTTTATATGCCCCCAGTGAAGTGGAAGCCCTACCCTTTTCAACATTTAGCCAAGTTAAATATTCGAGAGCTAAGTCAGAGAGGCCACTGCTTTTTGGAATCGATGTATCCCAAAAGTCCCCTTTCACGAAATGGAATCTAGGTCCAATAAGTGGGGAGCCCGATCTTCAGCCCGTTCAATTGCCGCTCCAATTAGTTCTCTGAATAAAGGGTGCGCTCTCTCTGGCCGACTTTTAAACTCCGGATGGGCCTGAGTGCCTACAAAATAGGGGTGATCCCTAAGCTCAATAAACTCCACCAATTTGCCGTCAGGTGATGTTCCAGACAACACCAAGCCCGCCTCTTCGAGCCTTGAACGATACTTTGGGTTCACTTCATATCTGTGCCGATGCCGTTCCGAGACGACTTCAGCTCCATATGCATTGCCGACTTTCGTACCTTTTGCCAATCGAGCGACATAGGAGCCGAGCCTCATGGTTCCGCCCATGTCCCTCACGTCACTTTGCTCGTCCATAAGATCAACCACCGGATGCAAAGTTGTTGGGTCAAACTCCCTTGAATTCGCCCCTTTTAGACCCGCCAAA
>JAJYDO010000056.1 GCA_021777355.1 Actinomycetes bacterium
CAGCACCCAAGTCAAATCAGCCTATGGGACTAAGGTGGCCAGTCGAGAGAACAAACTCATGGTTATCAAACTTCGGTCAACTACGCAGGAATACCGATCGCAAGAAGATCCATCGCATTTCTCAACTCGCTCTTGCTGTCGTTTTCATACTTGCAGCGAAGCTAATCGACTGGAAGAATCGCTGGTCATCACTATAGCCACCTATCCGCTAGGCCTCTAAACTAAATCCGCCGCGATAAGGCGGTTTGATTTCAAGACCCTAATACGGCAATTAACTGGGCCTTCACTAACATGCGAACCTGCTCTTTATCTGTCAAATCCCATTTTCCTGGAGATGCAATAAACGAGAGCATCATTCTTGCCGTATATTCGGCAAAATTATCCGTATCCAAATTTTCCGGCAAAGTTCTTCCAAAAAGCCTTGTGACAATGTAGATGTGGATAAATGCCACTATCCTTGTCGCCTCCACGGTCAATAACGGCAGTACTATTCCTGGTTCATCATTTAGAACCATCTGGAGTACTTCATGTTTTTGAAGGCTTTCATAAGCAAACATAACAGCGGTGACCGCTAGTTCTTCAAAATCTCTCACTCCCTCAACAGCAGCAGCTAGTCCTTCAATCCAATGAAAAGCGGCCCAAGCAATTACGTCTGCGATCAACTGGTCGCGACCGCCTGGGAAGTAACGATAGAGTGTGGCCCTTGAGATCCCTGCCTCTTTGGCTGCGTCCTCTAAGGTTAATTTTGAAATGCCTGTTCGCGCCATGCAAGCATAAGTTGCTTCAAGCATTTTGTCTCTGGCGCTAGATGGACCTACTACGCTCAACGAACCTCCCTCATTACTTAAACTACTCTCATTTTCCAATTAAAGGCGGGGTGTCCACCAAAATGCTCCATTAGTACTTCATTTTGACCTAAAACCTCCTTAAAAATTACCACTCCGGACAATTCCTCCCGAGTCTTATTGCGTTCATTTTGCGAATTAGCCCTGCTCCAGTCTATGTAAGGCCATCACTGAGCAAGATCTGAGCACATCATTTTAAGATATTTGATATCAATGTCAAAAAATCCAAACGGCTTTGGTATTTGCCTCTGGTAGCGTAGAGTGGCAATAGGGTCACAAGGGGCAATAGTCTATATATAAAAGAGAGGAGCAGCTGTGGGTGCTGAGGTATTTGGAAATGTGGAGTCTGGCTTTGAAAACGTAGCTGAAGTTTTTGAGGAAAACTTTAACTCAAGAGGTGAAGTCGGAGCATCCTGTGCAATATATGTAGATGGCCAACTGGTGGTTGATCTTTACGGAGGGATTGCAAACATTGAAACGGGAGAGAAATGGAGCGAAGACACTCTTCAACTTGTATTTTCCACCACAAAAGGCGCCACTGCTCTCGCCGCAAATATTTTGATCGCTCGCGGCGACCTTGATCCTGACGAATACGTTTATAAGTACTGGCCAGACTTTAGAGCTAATGGGAAAGATTCAGTTACGGTAGGGATGCTTATGTGTCACCAAGCGGGTCTTCCTTATATTGAAAAGGAACTTGATCTCGACCAAGTAATTGAGTGGCATCCCGTAGTAGAGGCCCTTGCCAGCCAGCAACCAATTTGGGTTCCGGGCGAGTCACATGGCTACCATGCAATTACCTACGGATGGCTAGTTGGTGAAGTGGTAAGAAGGGCAAGTGGAGCAACTTCATTTGGTGAGTTCTTTTCAAATGAAGTTGCCAAACCCCTTGGCCTTGACTTTTATATCGGTCTTCCAAATGAACTTACGAACCGTGTCTCGAAATTAATTACAATCAAGCGACCAGAAGACGAGGAGTTGGGAAAACTTTATGACATGGTTTTGGGACCCGATACCCTGACCGGCAAAGCGCTAAAGTCACCTTCGCCGGCTTTGGATGATATGGAAGTTTGGAACAATCCTCAAATCTTTGCCGCAGAAATTCCCTCTGCGAATGGAATCACTAATGCCAAATCATTGGCAAAAATGTATGCGTCATGTGTAGGTGAAGTTGACGGAGTAAGGCTTCTTCCAGAAAATCAGATGAAAAAAGCCACGGTGCCAAGAACTTCTGGAGCAGATTTGGTGTTATTTTTTCCTACCCTTTTCGGACTGGGTTTTATGCTTCCCTCACAGGCAAGCCTTTATGCAGGGCCGGACGCATTTGGCCATGACGGAGCCGGAGGAAGTCACGGCTGGGCGGATTCAAAACACAACATTGGATTTGGATACGTGATGAACTACATGGAAGCCAGCCTCAACGGAGATCCGAGATCCAGGTCTCTCACAAACGCCATTTACGAAGCACTCGGCGAAAAACCGCCATCTGCGACTTTGGTATAAAAACTCTGTTTGGCCAAGGAAGTTTTTTTCTCTATTGAATCGCTCTTATACGAACCCGAAACAATTTCTAAAAAGCAGGAAATAGTTCTATCCAAAGTCTAGATTATGAAGCCGATGAAATTCCTGCGCCTGCCAAACCGCCACAAACTAAATCAGTCAGGTGCTCAACATAGTTCTCCGGCACGTAGTGCCTGACACTTAGCCACCACTCGGTAGTGGAAAACACCATTCCAAGTATCGCAACTGCCATAGTTTCGGCAGAATCGGTTTCCCGGCCAGCTTCACTTAGCTGCTCTTCGAGATAACGAACAATTACCTCTGCAATTGGAGGCATTAAGGATGGGAGAGTTGCAACGACATTGGGACTGGTGGCGCCTCTTACAAGAAAGCGGTACAGCTGGGGTTCTTTAAGAGCAAAGGATACAAAAATATCAATTGCCGAATGGACGGCATCTCTTGCACTATGAGTTCCATCCAACAAAACATTAAACGTCATTTCAAGATTACCCAGCAATCGATCAGTTAATGCTGCCGCGAGTCCCGACTTGTCTCCGAAATAATCATAAAAGACGGGCTTTGAAAATCCTGCCTCCCTGGCGATTTCAGTCATGGAAGCTTCGGGTCCATGTTTGCGAATAGCTCTAATTGCTCCGGAAAGAAGCTCAGACCTTTTCTCGGACTCTGCCAGTCGCTTTTTCTCTTCACGATCAGCACTGTTCAATTTAGGATCTTGGGGAGTCACAACCTATATCTTGCCCTGTTTTTTCAACTACAAGCGCCATTTGGTATTTTCCTTCCTAAATACCTGCAAAATGCTAGGTTTCAAGAGTTTCCAAGTCTCCCCAGGGGATGATTTCAAGGTCCTGAACTTTTTCTCTCAGCAGATTCGTCAAAGTCTCTTCTTCAACCAGCTTTCCGTTCCAGGCGTCAAGACCAACGTTAATTTGGTTTGCGTTTGCCCTCCATTTCTCATGAACGTGACCATGGAGCAGTGGCAAGCCAAGATTGATGGGTCTGAACTGAGTTAGCCTATCTGTCTCCCTGCTATCGCCAAAGTAGGGAAAATGACAAGCGAGGGCCTTTACTTTTCCAATTTCAACTTCAACGGCGCCGATATGGATCTCGGCAAAACCAACTTCCATATATTTATCAATCCATTTTTGATGGTCGCCTCTGGTGGCATCAAAACATCGATCGTGATTCCCTGCAATTAATACTAAATGAGCATTGATACTTTTGATTAGCTCAAGATTTTCGCTAATGTCTCCCATCGCCACATCGCCAAGTATCCAAAGCTCATCGTCTGGAAGTAAAGTTTCATGGCACTGAGAAAGTATCGCGTCATTCATCTCGCCAACAGACTTGAATGGCCGCTTGCAATATTTAATAATATTTTGATGACCCAAGTGCCAATCGGCGCTCCAGTATCTCATTTTTCCTAGCCTTAGTTCAGTCGTTTTCTACCGATTGATTTTCTGTACCACTTCCGAGTTTCTTGCCATGATACTCTGAAGCCAATAGAAAAACCGGCAATGCAATTATCACATAAATTAGTAATATCCACACCGGGCCCAAGTAGTTGGCATCCCGGAAATAGGTAATATTTCTAATGCCTTGCAAGCCTGCCCCGGTGGGAATGTAGTAACCGATATATCTCCATATCCCGCTAAGAAACGCCCTTGGAAAAGGTCCACCAGATGAGGGATTACCTATGATGACAAATAGAATTACTGAAAGAGCAATTCCCAGGTCTCCCACAAGACCTTGTAGTGCGCTTGAAGTTATCGCTACTGAATAGACCACCAAAATCCCAATTAAAACGAGCTCGAAGATATTGCCCTGAAATAGATGAAGACCGTTTCTCACCATCAATACTCCAAAAACTGCAGAAAAAAATGCAAACACTAAAAGGACTGCGGATCTGAGCAAGGCTTGTCTTAGCCTGGGCTCTGTCCCTCTGGCAAGGCCCAGGGCACTAGCCACCAAGTATCCACCTACAACCCAGCCCACCACAAGATAAAAAGGTCCCAGCCCTTCGGGATCCGATTCAGGAAGCCCGTTTACAACATGGACTTCGGCTTTTACACCGGTTTCACGCTCCAATTGATTTACAGCCTCTTGTATGGCAAATGAAACTGCAGGAGAAGGCGCGCCCGAAACCATCACATTAACTGAGCTGCCCTTGACGAGCGCGTATGCGTCAACATTATTTGAATAAAGCGCCAAGTTAGCATCCTTTTCATTTGAAATTATGACTGGATCGAATTGAGTACCGGAAGACTTGATTTTGGCAGCCAAGAGAGTATCGATTCCACTTGGCCCTACAATTCCAAAAGCAACATGGTGAGGATAAGGCTTGGTGAGGCCGCCGACATAAGAGAAAATGAAGCCAATCTCCATAGCTAAAACCCCCACAATCAAAACTGCTGTTCTTGGATATGAAGAATCCTTCAGATGCCGATTGAACTTGGTCATCTGTTTTCCTCGGGCAACAATGAACTAGTCATATATTCACGCTAGTTGCATTAAAGCAGTTGAAAGAAAAACTTTTACCTAATAATCTATATAATTCATAGATTATTAGATTTCTGATATGCTTAGGGTCGTGCTTCCAAAAACGGCCAAGGGTGACAGAACGCGTACTTCACTGATTGAGAAGGCTACCATTCGCTTCGCCCGTGATGGATTTAACCAGACAAACCTAAGCGATATAGCCAGGGATGTTGGCATCAAACCCGCTTCCATATACGCCTACTTCGAGGACAAACATGATCTTTTCCTTTCGGCGCTAAACGTTGACAATGCAAGCCTTTTCGACAAGATCGATGAAGTGATACTCGATGACTTTTCGCAGGACTGGAATCTTAGTTTTGAAAAGATCTTGAATTTAGTTGAATTACATCCTCTCACTAAAAGGGTTCTTGTGGGAGGAGAAGAAATGGCATCGGCCAGACTTGAAGTACTGCCAGCGGAAACAGTTCTAATTGAGAAGCTCGTTGCAAAAATTAAATCTGGTCAAATGTGTAAAATTATAAGGTCTGACATTGATCCTGAGTTAATAGTTGATGGAATAGTTACCATATTCACGTCCCTCCTAATAGCTGCATTGCAATCCGGTGGATCCGGCGAGTTCCAATCGAGAATCCCGGGCGTAGTAGCTGTTTTTGAAGCGTCGTTATTTCCGTTAAAAAGTGGTGGCTTAAGTGAATAAGGTTGTCACGGAAAATAAGCGCATTGGGAACTGGCCTATGTGGGTACTTGGGTTTGCAGTGATGCTTGACGCGCTTGATCAATACATTATTAGAGGTGATTCAGACCAGATACGTAGTGCCTTCCATGTCTCTGACTTTCAAATCGGAATCCTGTTCTCAGCATTCATAGTTGTCAACGGAGTAGCCACTATGCCCGCAAGTTATGTAGGTGACAGATGGAGTAGGTCTCGAATAATGGCTATAACCATTGCTGTTTGGTCAATCTTATCTGCTCTCGGAGGACTTGTTCCAACCGGAGATTTCCTTTTGCTACTAGGGCTTAGAGCCACGCTGGGGTTTGGTCAGGCAGTTTCAGATCCGGCAGGATCGTCACTGCTAGCTGATTACTATGGAATTGAAAAAAGAGGGCGAGCTTACTCAATCCAGCAGTGCCTTTTGTATGTAGGACTTGGCTTAGGACTTGGCGTAGGAGCATTCTTCGGGACACACTTTGGGAATCTCGGTTGGCGAATGGCATTTTTCGTCTCCATTATTCCCGGTTTCTTAGAAGCTTACTTTTGCATGAAACTTATTGAACCCCGGCGAGGAAGCGCTGACTTAGCTCATGTTACAGGGAATGAGGTATTGGAGACGCCAATCCAAAAGCAGCCAATTTTCCCAAACGGTGTCGGAAGATTCTTTCTCGATATGATTGATGGCTTGAAAAAAGATGTCGTTACGATAGTGCGAATACCTACAATGCGCTATGCCTTGGTTGGAGTGTCGACAATTCTCTTTGTGGTCACAGCAGTTTCCACGTGGATGCCAACTTTATACCAGCATGACTTTCATATGAGTGAGACCGCAGCCAATACTGCTTTCGGAGCACTTGTAGTTTTAGCAGGCATTCCCGGCACCATTGTTGGCGGGATAATGGCGGACAAATGGGTAAATCGATTTCTTGGAGCAAGAGTAGTAATTCCAGGAATCTGTATTGTAATCAGCGGATCTCTTTTCATGGCGTCGTTTCTCCCCATGCCATTTATCCCGTCATACGCTATACAAGTTTTTGCTTTTCTGGCCGCAGCAGCGTCGGTCCCAGCGTTGAGGGCAGGCTTAAGTGACGCGGTTCCCTCTCACCTAAGGGGAACAGGTTTTGGAGCATTTAACATTGCATCCATAGTTTTTGGATCCGCTTTGGCGCCAATTGCAACTTCTGCACTAGCAACTCATTTCCACGGAAACTATAGAGTAGCATTTCTTATCCTAATGCCCCTCACCCTAATAGGTTCACTCTTTTTATTTAGAGCCAGAAAGCACATCGAAGCCGATACGGCCAAAATATTTGCTGCCTTTGTAAAGGCCCTACAAGAATCTGATCAAACAGTAACCTAGAAACCGCTAAAACCTTTTCATGTTTACCCTTTAATAGCCAAAACTTCAAAGTATTACTTTCCACGGAATTGATACCTAATCCAATTCATTTTGTACTTTCTGTTGAGAATCACATCTATATAGAGCTTCGAGAAAGTCCTGCTTGTTGTCAAATATAGCTACAAATGGTTAAAAGTTTTGGATGTATAGAATCATCAGCTGTAATAGCCCATCACATCTATGATGAGATCTGAGCTATAGAGGGCATAGACCGTGACAGAATCATTGACCCCGACTTTCACTATTGTCAAATTAGCCCTCGTCTCGCCAGCGCTCCAGTTAACATCACTAATAATTGGTGGTGTTGTGGGGCTTGTAGGTTCTGGGTATACAGTGAAAAACCCTGCATGCGTTGAATCCGTAGTTGTGACATTTATTACAACTGCAGTTGCATTAGAAGGGACTCCACCTATGTTGCTGACTTGCACATTAATAGATCCACCATTACTTAGCGTTGTGTTGCCATTGGTATCACATTGGTTACTTACTACACTTGAGCTCACTGGCCTCGTATCACAGATTCTCGCAGGAGTCACCGGGGTGAAATAACTACCACTTGACGATCCCGTAGCACCTGTTATGTATCCATTTATATCCACAATGACATCTGCAAACCCATTTAGGTTGTATATATAAATGTTACCCGTAGTGGGGTCTATTGGCACAATAACCCTGTTAGATACACTCTGGTTGGCTACAAAATTAAGATTCGACGCTACAGGAAGACTACCTGCTCCATAAGCTGTGAAAAACCCAGAGGCAGAAGTGTCAGTTGCAGTTAGGTTGGCTACAACAGCTTTAGCATCGGTTGGGATTCCATCGTTCCCAGCTATTTTCACAGAAAGAGTAGTTCTACTACTTTGGGTGTTTCCTAATCCGCCATTGTTGCACTCATTGGTAGATACACCTGTTTGATCGGGTCTCGTGTCGCATATTCGAACAGGACTAAGGGCCACAAATGCTCCAGTTACTGTAGATGAAGCTGGGGGGGCGCTGTATCCTTCCACGTCAATTATGACATCAGTTGAGCTATTAAAGTTAAATACCGTTACATCTCCGCCTGTCCCTAGACCAACTTCAACTAAGTTGGCAGTCGTTTCTCCGGCTGTGAAGTTGATATTTGATGAACCAGGCTTAGTAACCCCGGTGGGGTAAATAGTTAAATAACCTCCCAAGGTCGTATCGGTAACAGTTACATTTAGAACAACTGATGTTGCACCACTTGGGACAGGACCAACACCACCCACTGCAACGTTCATGGAAGTATTCCCTGCCATTGTGGCTCCTAATCCACCATTGTTGCACTGATTAGTCGACACTCCGGTTTGGTCGGGTCTCGTGTCGCAAATCCTCGTAGGGGTTACTGGAGTATAAGAGGGTGGGAAGGCATAAGTAAATTGATCACCAGACGAAGTAGCAGATGTCCCGTTAGGTGTGGTCACTACAACGTTTACCACTCCACTGCCAGGTGGCGAAATAGCTGTCACTTGAGTAGAACTCACAACTGTTACTCCAGTAGCTGCACTTGATCCAAAGTCAACGGCAGTTGCACCAGTCAAGTTAGTGCCTGTAATTGTGACTAGGGTTCCACCTGATATTGCACCCGAAGTGGGAGCCAAACTTCCTACTGACGGAGCTTGTGGGGGTGGAATTCCATAAGTCAGAGCACTGGCGTTATTGTCAACTGCCATGCAGAAAGTAGTTGTAGGACAAGAGACAAAGTTGATGGCGATTGTCCCATCAACTCTTATGGGGGTTGACCAAGCAGTGCCATTATAAGAAAGCGTATTCCCACTGATGTCAACTGCCATGCAGAAAGTAGTTGTGGGACATGACACGGACTCTATCCAGGTAGCCTGATCAACACTTGTCGAAGCTGACCAAGTAGAACCGTTGTATGTGAGCGCATTGCCACCGCCGTCAACTGCCATGCAGAAAGTGGTTGTGGGACAAGACAAAGAGTAGATGTAGCGATTTGCATCGGCAAAAATCGGAGTTGACCAAGCGGATCCATTGAAGGTGAGTGCAAAGCCATAATAGTCAGTTGCCATGCAAAAAGTGGTTGTGGGACATGACACGGAGTTTATGTCGTAGCCCCCCGTTTCCGCATACACCGGCGTTGACCAAGTGGTGCCGTTGAACGAGAGTGCGTATCCTCCTCCGTCAACTGCCATGCAGAAAGTGGTTGTGGGACACGAGACGGAATAAACATAGCGACTTACATCAAAGTCGACGGGTGTTAACCATGTCGAACCATTGTAGGATGAAGCGTAACCAGAGCTATCAACGGCCATGCAAAAAGTGGTTGTGGGACACGAAACGGAAGTGATATCGCGACGCCCATCAACATTGATCGGCGTTGACCATATCGAACCATTGTAGGATGAAGCGTAACCAGAGCTATCAACGGCCATGCAAAAAGTGGTTGTGGGACACGAAACAGAAGTGATATCTCGGCCCGCATCAATATAGACCGGTGTCGTCCAGGTAGAGCCGTTGAAGGAGAGTGCGTATCCTCCGCCGTCAACTGCCATGCAGAAAGTAGTTGTGGGACAAGAGACAAATGAAATATAAGTAGTCCCGTCAATACTCGCGGGTGTCGTCCAGGTAGAGCCGTTGAAGGAGAGTGCGTATCCTCCGCCGTCAACTGCCATGCAGAAAGTAGTTGTGGGACAAGAGACAGAAGTGATATTGCGGCTCGCATCAATATCTATCGGTGTAGACCAATTGGTGCCGTTGTAAAAAAGAGCGTTCCCATTCTGGTCAACTGCCATGCAGAAAGTGGCCGTAAGACATGAGACTGAGTTAATATTTCGGCCTGCATCAACATCCAACGGCGTTGACCAAGTGGTGCCGTTGTAAAAAAGAGCGTTCCCATTCTGGTCAACTGCCATGCAGAAAGTAGTTGTGGGACAAGAGACAAAGGTGATCCAGGAAATCCCATCAACATCCAACGGCGTTGACCAAGTGGTGCCGTTGTAAAAAAGAGCGTAGCCACCGTTATCAACTGCCATACAGAAAGTTGTTGTGGGACACGACACTGAAGCAAGGTATGGGTTTCCATCGATACTCGTGGGTATCGACCAAGTGGGGTCATTATAGGTGAGTGCATCGCCATAATTGTCAACTGCCATACAGAAAGTACTAGTAGGACAAGAGACGGACTTTATGCTGCCGCTCCCAGCATTTGGAATGATCTTCACAGGAAGCGACCAGCTTATGCCGGAAGCCCTGGCTGATTGTTCAACTCCAAGATAAGTCAGTATTGCCTCAGATAGCAATATAATTGCCGTTGCACAAAAAAGCCTAAGAGCAAGGGAAAGGAGTAGATGAAACCTAAGAACTTTGTCGAATCCCTTGTTTGATCCAGTTGGACTTCTGTTGCCTGCCACTTAATCACCACCTTTGCTCATCTAATTTAAAACATATCACCCGCAATCCGCATGGTCAACTGGAAGACGGAAGAAGAATGTCTATAGGAAATAACAAACTTTTTCGAGTAAAGTCTCGCCTTTCTCTCTTATTGATGGAGAAAGTGAATTTGACAATCTGACGACTTTACGCTGCCGATTATGTTCAGCTTCGAAGGTGCTCAGAAAAAGGGTATAAACTATCGTCCAGTTGAAATCCGGAAACAGAGTATCTTTGCTTCCCGGGAACCCTGGTCATGTCTGTTGGAGCTTCGGGAAAGAAGTTATTTTCAGAGATACACCTATTTTCATTGCGACTCGGTCATTTGGCATTACCTCTCAGCTTGAGGCCTAGCTTGACCAATTCCCCTTGCTTTTCAGCACGGCATAGATCCTAATTACAGATCTTCTTGTCATCCAATGAACATCTACTGATTTTAAATCTTGGCGGACTAATTTGAAATCTTTCTCGTTTAGAATTACGTCTTGTAGCTCACCAAACTCCGATATAAAAATATAAGTGTGCCGTTGCCCTGAAATTAAACTCAAGGCAGCATTTAGGATCCATTACAACAATATATCCGGAGTCGGGATACGGCCAGAGGAGTAAAATATCGTAAGGCCTCTTTCTCTAATTTCGAGCTACACGCTTTCAGAATTCTGAAAATGAGTACCTTTAGTTGCCTCGCCAATCAAAACTTCAGCTATGGAAGTACCAACAACCTTGCCCAGTGACCTCTCCACGCTTCTGCGCCCACCTATCATCGGGAAAAAGTTTCGATAACCTTTCTTGGTTTCCACTGCTTCGCTAATATATCTAATTTTTAGCCCCTTGCCTCGCATTTTACATTCTATTTTAGTCTATGAATTCCCTATGTGCCTCAGTTCACGCTGTGACTTGAATCCGCAATATCGTGTCATTGACCTTGTAAATTTACAAATGCGCGATAGTCCTTACTGGATCGAAAAGCAAAAGTGTAGCTTTTATTGGAAGTAACATTATTAAAGCAACGTAGTCGCACAGGCTAACTTCAAGAACCAATTTACTCGTCAGTGCCACCATGGGAAGGGGGAATTGTAGTAACACATATGGGCTCCTGTGCCAGGTCTTCCTGAAAGATTCGGAATTAAGACCAAATGAGCCTAACGATGTTGAGGCCGACGGCGAAAACGCTAATAACAGATCCATAAAAACGCTTGGCTCGAAGTCTGTAGTTGAAGTGCACAAGCTGAATAAGTTGACATGTACTCGAAAGCCTCAGTCGCAGTGAATTTCGAAGTAGAATTCAAGTTCTCTTATAGGTCCAAGATCAATTTTGCAATTAGTAGATCTGAAGTTGATGGATGGCAAACATAAGAAGTACTTGCTTCAGGTTTTCATAAGGGAATTCTACAAAATTTGTAGCAGAATATCGTTTTATAGGTAGTTTCCTAAAACTTAGAAAGTTACAATGTTTCGGAGGGTGGTTCAGTTTTAAGCTGCTAAAAGTGGGTCAGTTTTACTCCGCTGCTAACAAAATTCACTTTCCACTTTAAAGTCAAGCAACAGAGAATACTTTCGTGACAAGGAAATTCTAAGTAAAACTTGGCCTTTTCGGGCAAAGGTTTTTTGATCTTGCAGCTGAGGTAATAATGTTAAGCAGCGGGAATACTGAATTCAAAGACGACTTAAATTGAATTCTCAAAATTCGTCAGAGTCTCCATCGATTGGTTTTTGCCAAGTTTCTACCTAAATCATGAAGAGCTACTTCTGCCACGAAACCAAGGAAGTAAAAGGTAGGCTGTGCTATCATTTTTCCTGGTCTGACAGTAGTCAAATAACTACTCAATGCCCAGTAAAATATTAATACTGCCGACATGGTTCGCTCGAAGACCCACTAGCCTTGTCCATTGAAAATATTTAGATCTTTCTCAAATAGCAATAGGTGAATTACGAATCATTTATTAGCTGAATTATGGAATATATCTTAGGCTTCCTGGTTCACGATGGATAGAAACTATAGCGAAAATTGAGCATAAATAACATTCTCAATATATTTCCATTACATTTCTTAGAGGCGTGCGCGCTCGGAGGGATTCGAACCCCCAACCCTCTGATCCGAAGTCAGATGCTCTATCCGTTGAGCTACGAGCGCATTTGGTATATTTTACACCGAAGTGCGACCTTTGTTGACCTGAACCAGGATTTAAGCCAAATCTAGCCCTTAGTTGGCTAACGCGATACATGTCCCTTTAATGGGGGAAGTAGAATAGAAAAAGTGAGCGCTACCAGCACCCAAATTGCCCGGAATCAAGAAACATCAGGTGCAGAGAAATTTATCTGCAAGATGCTTTGCGTGTCCACGGATGCCACGAGGGCTGAAAAAGTTAGGTCGAATGAACAAGCACCGAGGTTGTTCAGCCTTTCCATTGCGATCTCAGGTCTGCGGTGCATATTAAGTTACGTGCTATTTCCCTTCATACTTCCCTTCACTGGGCTGGCTACAACGAGCGAACCATACATAGGAATTCCCATAGGAGTAATTGCCTTAATCTTCGATGTCATGGGGATAAGAAGATTTTGGGCCGCCAAACACAAGTATCGTTGGATTGTAAGTTTTGTCTACCTGGCAGTCATGATAATGGTGGCCATACTCGTTGGTATTGATATCCACACTCTTGCCAAGTAAATTTGGCAGTTAGATAAATAGTTCACACATAGCGAAGAACTAATCGCACCCTTTTACTCCAAGCACCCTAGAAGAGGAATGTGGCGTGGCTCACAAGCGCGAATAGGATCCCAGGGAATACCCCGAGTACGACAGTTGCTGTGGCAGAAATACTAATTGCAATGGTTGAACTTAGTGGAACTTTGCCAATTGGGTCTTCTAAAGGCGACTCATCTAGGGCTCTTTCAATTTCCTCAATGTCATAGTCCACGGCAACTTTCAACGGAGAGTACTCCATTGAAAGCTCATCCACATTGAATGATTCCAGTTCACTAGCTACATGAGTGGACTCGGCCAATGGCTCAGGCTCAATCGCACCAATTCCAACAGGCGAGCTATAAGTTACAACTACAATTCGCAGGTAGTAAAAGGCACTAATGACAGAGGACACAAGTGCAACTACGACCAAGGTATATGACCCGACTCCACCGCTTGATGCCAATGCGCTCAAAACGCCAAACTTGGCAACAAACCCAACAGTAAAAGGGACTCCCGCTTGTGCCATTAAAAACAGCGCAAGAGATCCAGACAAATACGGGTGCTGTCTTGCCAGTCCCCTATAATTCGAGATGTCGTGGCCGTTGTCCCCTTTCCCGCCGACCACTGTTATTACGCTAAATGCTCCCATCACGATAAAGGTGTAGGCAATCAAGTAAAGGACTACTCTTTGTGCGCCAAGTTCTGCACCTACAACTAAACCCAGGAGAATAAATCCAGCATGACTAATAGAGGAGTACGCTAGCATCCGCTTGACATTATTTTGAACGAGCCCGCCAAAAGCACCCAGTAGCAGGGTTGCAATCGCTACCCCAAACACCAAGGGCTGCCAATCTTGCTTATATGAAATAAAGGCAGACAAAAATACTCTTAGAAGCGCTGCAAATGCTCCCAGCTTGGCAACCGAAGCCATGAAAGAAGTCGCCGGGGTTGGTGCTCCCTGGTAGACGTCTGGGCTCCAGACGTGAAAAGGGACTGCTGCGACTTTGAAGGCAAATCCAATCAAAACCAAGGTCATTCCCACCAAAAACAAACCGTCATGGGCTAACAAGTTGGTGGCGAAAAATGCTGCTATCTGAGCAAGATTTGTGGAACCAGTAGTTCCATAAACAAAGGCAATTCCATATACAAAGATCGCAGATGAAAATCCTCCTAAAATTAAATATTTGATTGCAGCTTCACCTGATGCTGTCCTTCGTCCATCCATGCCTGCCAAAACGTAAAGTGCAATAGATAAAATTTCAAGTGCCAAAAAGATCATTATCAGATCGTTCGCCATTGCCATTAGCTCGGCCCCGGTGCCAGAAAGCAGTCCTAAGGCCAAAAGCTCAGGACCATCCCAGCCCTCTCTTGACAAGAAACCTTCTGAGCTGAGTGCAAATATTGCAATAGCCACGCCAACTGCCATTCCAACTATAATCCCGAATCCGTCGACACTTAGCGCTCCGTCAATTGCCAGATACTTTCCATGTTTAAGTACATTTATATAAAGTATTACTCCCGCACCGATTGAAGCTAGCGAGGTCACGAAGGTTATGATTGAAAAAATTACGGGGTCAATTTTTGATCTGATTGTTGCACTCATCGCCAGCATCAAAAGGGCGCCCCCAATTAATATCGCCTCAGGAGCAATTGCCCAATAAGATATTTTTGGCAAAGCAAGGGTTTGAGCAGCTAGCATTATTTTCCACCTCCATTAGAAGAAGACAGAGTTGATTTTGCCCCTGTTGAAGGTGGGGCTACATGATTGGCACTATCCACATGAGCAACTATCGAATTTGCTGTTGGAGTGATTCGATCGAGCATTGGGGCTGGGAACACTCCAATAAAAACAATCAATGCAATTAGTGGAGCTAAAATTAAGCTCTCTTTAATATTGATTTCTTTCATTCTTGAAACAATCCCCTCATCTGGAGTTCCATGGAATGCCCTTTGATAAGCCCAAAGGAGATAAACCGCTGAGAGTATTACTCCCCCAGCCGCTGCAACCGCCCACCACCGATGCAGCAAAAAAGTTCCGGTCAGAATCAAAAACTCGCCAACAAATCCATTTAATCCAGGTAGTCCAAGCCCCGCCAGCACAACAACCATCGTGATTCCAGCCAACACCGGAGCCACTCTTTGGATCCCGCCTAGAGACGAAATCTGCCACGAACCGGTTCTTCTTGTAATCATTCCAATTAATAAGAACATGGCAGCGGTGACAATTCCGTGGTTAAACATCTGAAGAATTCCACCTGTTAGGCCTTGCGCTGTGAAGGCAAATATGCCCAGCACCACGAATCCTAGGTGGGAAAGAGAGGAAAAAGCAACAAGTCTTTTGAAGTCCTTTTGCCAAGCCGCCACAACGGCACCATAAATTATTCCAATTACACCAAGAGTCAAAAACAGGGGCGCCAACCGATAAGAAGCCCTCGGGAACAAAGTTAAGTCAAATCGAACAAGACCGTAGGTGCCGAGTTTGGCCATCACGCCAGCCAACATCACCGCTCCGGCAATTGGGGACTCTTTGTAGGCCAAAGGCGACCATGTGTGGAATGGGAAAATTGGCGTCTTGACAACAAATGCGGCACTGAAACATAGAAACAGTAAAACCTCAGTTGAATATGTCAAGTGGGTTTTTGCCAACTCGGTCAAGTCAAATGTCAAAGTTCCCGTTTGACTTTGATGGAGGCCTGCCAAAATTAACATTCCGGCAAGTAAAAATGCTGAGCCAAGCAACGTATAAAGGAAAAACTTCAGCGCTGCCTTTCCCCTTTCCTTCCCGCCCCAGCCCGCAACCATAAAATAGGTCGGAATCAGGGTAAGTTCAAAGAATATGAAGAAAACAAAGACATCAAGTGCTAAAAACGATCCTATGCAGGCGCCTTCTAGAATAAGCACCCATGCGACAAAACTTGTAGTCCGGTACTTCTCTTGTGCTCCGTAGAGCGCAATAGGAGCCAATAGCGCTACCAGCACAACAAGGAAAAGCGACAGACCATCTACTCCAAAGTGCCAGGATATCCCTAGCTGGGAGATCCAAGTGTGATCAGTCACCATCTGGTAACCAGACTTTCCCGTCGCAAAAATAAACATGATCGCTACGGCTAATACCGCTGTTGCTGCCATTCCGATCCCACCTATTACCTTGGCGATCCCACCTTTGTCTTTTGGCAGCACGCCGACTATGAGGCCAAAAATTATAGGAAGCAAAATAATAAATGTCAAGTAAGGCAATGCCGAAGCGGCCCCATGCGAAGGCACGATATTTCCCACTACCAACCTCCTCTTATGCCAACGGCTAAGAGCAGGGTGACGGTTCCCCCGGCAATAATTAGGGCTTCACGCCTTACAAAGCCGCTTGCAATCCTGTGAAGGCCAACGCCGACAAACTTGGCAATATTTACTATGCCAACTACCGCTCCGTCAATCACTACAGGTTCAATAACATCAGCAGATATTTCGGCAAGTTTCGTGCCCGATTTTGCTATCACCGTATCTCCGGTGGCATCAATGTACCATGCGTTTTGCAAAAATACCGGTTCAAGTTCGGGATGTTTGGATTTCTTCGACCAAATTGCAAATGCTATATAGCCTCCACCAAGGGCCACTATCGCATCCACTACTGCTAATACCCACTGGACAGCACTTGAGGCGGCATGTAGAGGAGCAGGAGCTACGCCTAAACTTGGTGCCAACCAGTGCTCTAAAACTTTTAACGATGAGGCAAACGGAAGATTTAATAACCCTCCGATTACAGCCAAACAAGCGAGCAAAAGGATCGGACCCAGCATTTTGAAACCAGGATCATGCGGGTGAACTTCTTTGACAGCGTGTGAAGAGCGTGCCGACTTTTTCACTTTGGGCTTTTCTTCCCATCGCCTCTTTCCCAAAAATGCCAGACAAAACTCTCGTCCCATGTAATAAGAGGTGAGACCAGCGGTTATAACACCTGCCAGCCAGATAAATATATTTTGCTGATAAGCACCTAAAAGCACGTCGCCCTTGGAGAAAAATCCGGCAAAGGGCGGCACTCCAGCTATTGCCATCCAGCCAACAAAAAATGCCAAAGCGGTCATTGGCATCAGCGCCCGCAGAGCTCCCATTGCTTTCAGGTCTTGTTCATCGTTCATTCCATGAATCACAGAACCTGCCGACAAGAAGAGAAGTGCTTTGTAAAATGCGTGAGTAACCATCAAAAATATGGCTGCCACATAAGCCCCTGATCCAACGCCAATAAACATGTATCCAAGTTGAGAAACCGTCGAATAAGCCAAAACCTTCTTGATGTCGTTCTGTGATGTTCCTGCAGCAGCTGCGACAAATGCTGTAATTATTCCAATAATTGTTATGAAGTGTGCCGCACCAGGGGCCAAAGCAAGAAGCGGGCTTAGCCTCACCATAAGAAAAACTCCTGCAGTAACCATTGTGGCGGCGTGGATCAATGCACTCACGGGGGTGGGACCTTCCATAGCATCGGCCAGCCAGCCAAATAACGGAAACTGCGCAGATTTACCCATCGCGCCAACAAAGGCCAAAACAACAATCGCACTCAGCGTGGTGTGTGAGATATGAGGAGCTGAACTAATCAAATTTGAGTAGTTCAACGAACCTATTGACTGAAAGGCCAAAAACATGGCCATCAAAAATCCAACATCAGCAATTCGATTTACAATCATTGCCTTCTTGCCGGCGGTAGCAGCCTTGGGCCGCTCAAACCAAAATGATATGAGGAAGTAAGAACAAACTCCGACTCCTTCCCAACCTAAAAATGTAATCAGCAGGTTTGCCCCTAGAACCAGAATGAGCATCGAGGCTACAAAAAGATTCAGATAGATGAAGAACTTAGGAAAATCCTTATCTCCATGCATGTATTCGATTGAATAAAGATGAATAAGCGCTGAAACACCGCTCACAAACAGTGCCATGGTAACTGAAAGCGGGTCGGCTTGAAATGCCATTTGAACCTGGAAACTTCCAACGGGCAGCCAATTGAAAAGGTGCTGGATGAATGTCCTGTCAATCCCGTGAGATCCTAAAACCCCAATCCAGGTAATTAAGCTTGCCACAAATGAAGCCCCAACTGCTATTGTGGCAATCCACCCTGCAAGTGGTTCTCCTAATTTCTTGCCGAAGCAAATTAGAAAAAGAGCACTAAAGAGCGGAATTATTGGAATAAAAATTACTGCATGTTCCACTTTTGTAAACTCAACCCTTCATCGAAGATAGATCGTCGGCAGTGGCGCCAAGGCGCTTGCGAAATATAGACACGATGATGGCCAAACCCACCACAACTTCAGCGGCTGCCACAACCAGCACAAAAAAGACATCCGCTTGCCCACCGACATCTTGGTGCTGTCTGGCAAAAGATACAAACGTGAGATTAGAAGCATTGAGCATTAGTTCAATGCACATCAACATAATGAGCACATTCCTCCGAACGAGCAGCCCAACTACGCCAATAGTAAATAGTATTGCACCCAATATCAAATACCAAGACACTGAAACTGTCACTGTGCCTCCTCGTGCTCTAATTCTTCGCCGGACAAAGAAGCCTTGTCTATGGCTCCTGGACCTCCCCCGCCACCTCTTCTTACTAAAACGACAGCTCCCATAACTGCAATTATTAAAAGAATAGAGGTAACTTCAAATGGCAAGAGGTAAGTAGTAAACGTTACTTCAGCTAAAGCTCTAATTCCAGCTGACCCCGATGAAGTTGATCCGACTACCGACATTGAGCCCGAATACCAATGTCCCCATCCGAAAACTCCAATCAGAACCAAAACTGCAAGTCCTGCCAACAGCGCCGCAATTCTTTGTCCGACAAGAGGTTCTTTAGCCATAGCTTCAACTTTGTCCACGCCTAATAGCATTATTACGAACAAGAAAAGTACAACTATTGCACCGGCATAAACAATTACTTGGACCGCTGCCAAAAAATCGGCCTGCTGTTCCACAAAAAGCACAGCCACTCCAAATAGAGTCATTACTAAAGACAGTGCTGCTCTAACCGGGTGCTTGGTCAATACGACGCCAAGAGCACCTATGACACAAATTGTGGCTGCGAGAAAAAACGTAAGTTCATCAGGGAAAGACGCTCCTATCATCTTACGCTGCCTCCAAATTCGACCGGGATATGATCAGCCGAAATATCTTTTAGCAAAAAGTTTCCGGTTGCCTCGTCATCTCGGTTATCACTCTGTCCGGCTTCTGGAGCCCGTTTGCCGTAACCAAGCTCTCCCGACCACGAAATAACACCTTCGTACTCACTGGCACCTCCGGGTGCGGTAGCTCTCATCCAACCTGAAGTGTGAAGATCTTCGCCTTCTCTCCAGTCTTCCCATGGCTGATGCTTTGGTCTCCCCTCGTCATCGACTACTAGTTCTTCTTTGGTGTAAATAGCGTCTGCCCTGGAAGTAAAAGAGAACTCAAACAGTTTTGATTCAGTTATTGCTTCGGTTGGGCAAGCTTCCACGCACATGTCGCAGTGAATGCATCTCAAATAATTTATTTCGTAGATATACCCGTAACGTTCACCAGGAGACACCGGATGGTCGGGCGGATTGTCTAAACCTCGCACGTAAATACAGTCAGCAGGGCAGACACCGGCACAAAGTTCACAGCCGATGCACTTTTCCATTCCATCTTCATATCGATTTAAAACATGTCTTCCATGCAAGCGAGGAGCTTTAGGTCGTTTTTGATTCGGATAGGAAGTTGTTACACGAGGCTCAAATATCTGCTTGAAACTTACCTTGAACCCTCCAAAGAAATTAGATGGCATCAGTCCTCCCCGTTCTTATCTTCATCTTTTTTCCCGCCCTTTTTAGACCTATTTTCCGCTTCTCTCATCTCGACAATTTCACTTGCGGCAACTCCGCTGGCAGTTATCCCCACAAGTGGACCTACTCCGACTGGGCCCTTCACCAATACAGAACTCTCCTCTTCGCCTAACGCCTTTCCTCTTCTAAATGGTCCACCGCTAAATCCAGGAAGTTCCATTATTCGGCCACCAGCCAAATCAAGACTGTCTACTTCAAGACGCCCGGTTTCAGGCGGCACCAACTCCTCCACCAAAGACTCAACATGTCTCGCTCGTTCTTTCCCTACACTAAAGGCACGTGACAAAAGTAGGCCCACAATTCCGCAGCCAACTACTATTGCCAACGACCAAATGATGGCGTTTTTGACACTCGGGGTAGCTACCAAGGCACCAAGCACCAAAAGCCATCCAAGTGAAATTGGAATTAACCATTTCCACCCAAGATCCATTAGCTGGTCGTATCGGAGTCTTGGAAGTGCCGCCCTAACCCATACATAGCAAAACAAAAATATCAACGTTTTCCCGGAAAACCAAAGTATTGGCCAAAGCCATGGCAAGAAGTGGAATCCCGGACCATCGGGCCCTCCTAGGAATAAAGTCACGGCAACCGCACTCATAGTAATGGTATTCATGAATTCGGCCAGAAAGAAAAGGGCAAAACGAATTGATGAATATTCAGTGTGGAAACCACCAACTAGTTCCTGCTCGGCTTCAACTAAGTCAAATGGAGGACGATTTAGCTCCGCCGTAATTGCAATCATAAAGATTACAAAGGGAACTACACCGGTTCGAAATATATTCCACTTAAAAACAGAAGCCGCTTGGGAAACAATAATTCCATTCGTAGACAAAGTGGAGTAGTGGGTACCTGAGACAATACTGACCAGTACAACTGCGGCAATACTCAAGCTAACGGCCGCTTCATATGAAACCATCTGGGCAGAAGCCCTAACTGAACCTACCAGTGGATACTTGGATCCAGAGGCCCATCCGGCAAGCATTACTCCATAAACCGAAACAGATGACATAGCCAGCAAAAAGAGAACTCCCATGGGAGGATCGGCGACTTGGAGTTCAAATGTATGGGACGCTATAGTGACACTGCCTCCAATCGGCACTATGGCGAAAATTAAAAATGCCGGAATGGTCGATAGG
>JAJYDO010000057.1:0-2235 GCA_021777355.1 Actinomycetes bacterium
CCCGGGCCCGGGCGCCCACTCTGACCGGGTAGATCTCCCCTAACCCGTTCCATGTGGCCATCGGATAAGAGAGTGAAAGAGTGAAGTGGAAGGCGGCCAATCTGCGAGGTTATGAGTCTTGAGCAGGTGTAGACCCAGGGGTTGGAGCGATATACCGCTGCAAAAGAGGCAAGACGCATCTCCCCATTTGCCATTGGTGACAACTGGATCGATGACCATTGCTGCGTCCAGTCAACTGGGAACTGTGTGCCAGCGAGAGGCCATCCTGCCCTTTGTCTGACTTGCGAATAATCACCCCGGGGCGTAAGTACATGCACCCCCTAACTATGCAAGGGTGCTAGACACCTTCAGTTATTTGAACGATCGATATCCGGTCCCGGGCAATGACAACGTCGCCTCCCATTGGCGTTGGAGTCTCTCCAAGAAGTACTGCGCCGGAGATAAGAACCGAATCATCACCAACAAAAGTTAAAAGCCCTTGGATGCTCTTGTCGTCGGTCGTGTGAGCAATGATTCTCTTAGCGATCTTGTCGGCAAGCCATTTTTTGGGTTCAGGTTCCGGCTTTAGCTCTGGTTCGGGTGTTGAAATATTTTTTCTGCTAGACCACAATATGACACCTAGTGTTATCAATGTGCATGTAAACGTTATGAAAATTAAAATGTTAAGCAATGAAGGCAATCTCTCTCTTAGTTTCGGCTTTGGCAATCGATTGATAAATCGCCATTACAGTAGCCATAATTCCATCGATCTTGTCTCCGGAGTTTTTTCGGTCTGGTTTTATGTTTCCTGATGAGTCGACAAAGGCAAGGACGTTGTCGGCCATCCAGCGCAAGACGGGATCACCTCCATGATCGAGTTGTCTCTTGCCGAGTAACCGCTCTAATTCCTTCGAGGCACCATTGAGATTTGTTGTGGTTTGAGCAATGCCCTCCAACTTCAAACCGCCATCACGGAGCTTTCTGACGAGCTCTGAGGAGTTCCATCGGTCGTACCCGATGCTCTTAATTCGATACCTCGCTGCATCCTCATCGATGTCTTTGTAAACCTTGTCGTAGTCAGTGATCTCGCCCGGGGTGACCGTCAGCCATCCCTTGCGGGCCCACAACTCGAGTTGATCACGCATCTTGGCCCTAACTTCGACGGCTGCGCTAGGAAGCCAGAAGCGGCATTTGAGGTGCCAAGCCTCATCTTCCTCTAATGGTGGAAACAGTAAGACGAATGCAGTGAAGTCTGAAGTCGAAGCAAGGTCAAGGCCGCCAAAACATTCACGACCGTCTAGGCTTTCGAGTTTGTCGTCTTTGTTTTCGTCCCAAATGGCTATATCGAGCCAGCGGATAGTCTGTCGGACCCATTGATTTAATCGGAATTGACGGAATACGTTTTGCTTAACCGGTGAGCGTTCGGCTTCTTTGGCTTCAGCTCGTAAAATGTCCCTCCGGAGAAAATCATCCAGTCCTGGATTTGCGAATGACCAATTCTTCTCATCTCTCCAGTCGGCATCTTCCGGAGTGTTGCGGAGATAGACAAACCTGGTTGGATCGATAGAGTGATCGGCCTGGACGTTGACTGAGTGGGCGTGC
Organism: Actinomycetes bacterium; assembly: GCA_021777355.1. Classification (GTDB taxonomy): domain Bacteria; phylum Actinomycetota; class Acidimicrobiia; order Acidimicrobiales; family JABEUL01; genus JABEUL01. The sequence continues at coordinate 1,582 of JAJYDO010000057.1, forward strand.
TCCTCTGCGGCCATGGAGTTTGTGTTGTTTCCGGCGGTTGTGAGTGCGACCATGAGAGGTTGGGCTCGGGTTCCCATTCCGGTTTTAAGTGCGTCCCAAAGTTCCCTATCTCTTTGAGTGATTACTTCGTCGAAAATAACACCGTGGGGATTAGTTCCAAGGGCTGTGTCGCCATCGGCGCTGATCACTTGATAAAAGCTGCCAGTTGGAACATAGATGATTCTCTTGATTGAGTCAATGATTTCGATTTCCTTTGATTTGAGCTTCTTGGAGAGTATTGGGGAAAGTTGAACCATGCGCTTGGCTACCTGGTAGACAACCTGTGCCTGGCGCTTGTCTTTCGCTACTCCATAGATCTCGGCTTCTTCCTCTCCATCTGCCATGAGTAGCTTCAGGGCGATTCCTGCGGCGATTTCGCTCTTGCCATTCTTGCGGGCTAGTTCAATCCATGCGAGAGTGAACATCCGGCGGTTTCTTCCCAGCACTTCGTCGAAAACAAGGGTGCCGAAAAGTGGCCGAATGATTTCATTTCGCTGCCAGTCAGTGAGAATGAAAGGTCGTTTGGCGTAGTCGGACTTGGTGTGGACACAGATCTTTTGGAACCAGTCAACAGCCTTTTGCGCTTCGGCTTCATCGAAGAACGGTTCCATCACG
>JAJYDO010000057.1:2245-20981 GCA_021777355.1 Actinomycetes bacterium
ACGCAAAGAGTTCATTCCCAGGATCGGCCTCCGGCTTTTTTGGAGGCACAACGCCGAGCCGACCTCGTGAACTTGGAGATAAACCAAACTGGGTGCAAAGCTGGCGCAACTCACTCGATGCCTCAGAAGCGATGGCGCATGCGGGGTGTCGATAGACCTTCAGTGTCGATGGGTCAACCGTTGTGATGCCTTCCTTGTCGATGATCTTTTGAGCTTCGACCAATCGGCTCCAAGCGAGACAGTAAGAACTCAAAAGGGCGATATCTGACTCTGTCAGGAGTTCTAGATCCGTCAGAGTTGGAGCGATCCGACGCCACTCGGCTTTGGCAATCCGGTTCAACCATGCCGGAGGTCGGGACCTCGTAATTTTTGGTGGTTTAGGTTCTCCGACTGGAAGTGGACGGCGGCCGGGGTTGCCGGAAAGTAATTTTAACGAAGTCGGTTTAGGCGGTCTACCAGCCATTTTAAGCTCCCTTCATAGGTACTTCATCAGGGAAACGAGCGAATCTAGTCTTCTTTGACTGTAGAAAGCCTGGTGTAGTGGCTGATTTCCTGGGATTTCGCGCACGCGCACGTTTGTGCTGTGCCGTGGGGGTGTCGAGACCTAAAACATCTTTCGATATACCCCTATCGTTTCGTTTGCGATGCTTGTCTTGTGCACTAATTTGGCCATGACAACGCCTACAAAGCAACATTAAGTTATCAATATGATCCTCACCGACACCAGCAGGAACGATGTGGTGTAGTTGTAAGTTCTCTACTGATCCACACTGACGACAACACTGATCACGACGGATTACTGCATTGCGAAGATCTGTTCTCCAACCTCGCTTGAACCTATATGATCTCACGACTCCATAGTCATCCGACATTGGTTAGATCCTCCTTGCGACGTTTGCGCCACTCGTTGCCATTGGCATCCCACCACTTTCGTTTCTTCTCCAACTCAGCTAGTCTGCGACGCTCGTTGATCTCGAACTCTTCCTTGATGCAGTCATGACACATATCATCTTTTACGGCGGTTTGGCGGAGACAACGAAGACATGGATTAACTATTATTCGCCTTGATGCTAGGATCTGTAATGCACGTTCCTTAACATCAGGCGTTTTGGTTTGCAATGCCTCGTCAAGTGGAATTCTCACACTGCGACCAAATCGTCTCACTGGTAGTTCGCCGCTTTTGGTCCATCGCCACACGGACGATTCAGAGCAACGAATGATCGCTGCAAATTCCCGAACGGTGACGAAGTTTCTCACGCTCTACATCTAATATTATTGCTAGACTTTTTAAAATTACTTAGTGTTGTCATGAGGCATTTAACTCCTTAATGAACTGGATCCGCTCTTCTGGTGACATTCCGCCCCACACACCAAATTCCTGATTGTTCTCCAACGCCCAGGCCAAACACTCACCATCAACCGGACACGTTGAGCAAATTTCCTTCGCTCTAGAGATGGCTTTTGGAGCCTCTGAAAAAAAGACTGATGTGGATCCAGTACAAGCGGCATTTCGGTGCCAACCAATTCCTTGGATGTGCAAGTAGTCAGCCGATCTCGATCACTTCGAGTTCTACCGCTAACTTAAAGATGCTGCCTTCAGTGGGCATGATTTGGCTTGATGTGGGCAAGATGTTGATCGTTGCGTCGAATACTGGGAAACCTGGTCCCCAAGCCTTAATTCGGTTCATAATCGCCGCCTCAATGTTCCACAGTTCCTGGACGTATTGAGTGTCGCCAGTGCCGCCGGTTGCGAGTGTTTTTGGTCCCGAAATAAACCATTCGATTTGGGTTTGATAGGTGTGTTGGATGGCATAATCCGGAAAAGTTGAAATCATTTTCAACTCAGATTTTTCACTCCACACGGCGAGTATTGGCAACACGGCTGGAGTTGGGTTCACGATCGTGGGTTCGGCATATTTCTTGACGGTTTTTGGGGTCAATCCGCCGGTTGTCGTGAGATCTTCAACCATTGCGTCGATAATGGCAAAAATGGAGGATATCATGCTGATTTCGAGATTCTTTCAGGTGCGGTTAATCCGCAAAATGGACATTGGGTTGGGATATGCGATCTACCTGCTTTTTGCGCCTTTTTGAGTTGTGCAGCATGCCAATACAAGTGTTCACCACGAGTGATTCTTGAACTTCCAGACGGAAGCGCCTGGCGCTCAAAATTTGGCTTCGGTTGACGATTGATCGCCTCGATTTCAGCCTTGATTTCGGCGTTGCTAGGCCGGTAATGAGATCCAAGCGAGATCAGGCCCTTGATGGCTTTTTCGGCTGTCTGAGCTTCCCATTCGAGACACCAGGACATGAGCTGCGTTGCCTGCATCTCGTTTCCATCATGCCAGGAAGCTGCGACTTGCCTGCAAAACTGCTGAGCTTCGATCTTGTTCAAAATGCCTCCCGAATGTCGATGATTTTGCCTCTGGATTCGCCGGGATCTTCATTCCCGAAAACTGCCTCGCTCGCCCGGCGGATGATTTCTTCAGAACTCGGTTTTGAGTTTGATTTCTGGTTTTGGGATTTCGCCGGCGCAAAGTCCTTCGCCCGGATCATCCAATTCCGCCAAGCTGCGTCCCAATCGAGCATGAGTGAGCCTTTGGCGGTGTGGTAATTTTTGAATTTCTCAGTTTCGGGATCGGCACGAACTGAGGATAGATCCTGCCTAGACTTCAACCAAGCTAGCGAAGATTCTTTCGGAGTCCAAGATTCAGAAATTCGAGATCGCTTTTTTTGAACTTGTTTTTTTAGAGCGAGTTCGACTTCGACAGAAGTCGGGATCTCGGAACCGGTTTTAGTTTTCTCTTTACTCTCTTTAGTAATATCTGTTATCTGGTATCTGTTATCTGACGCTGTGACATCACCGTGACATGCCTCTTTGTCACGCCGTGACATTTCCGTGACATCCCTTTTAGCCCTTTGACGGCGTTTCCGCTCTAGTGTTAGTTCCTTTTCATGGTTTATCTGCGCTTTTGTCTTGTGCCACTTTTCCCAATTGGCTATTTGATAGCCGTTTTCAACCTGAATGAACCAACCAATCTTTGTCAATTTTTTGACCAATCTTTGAGGGTTTCTTGTCGATTCTTTGACAAATATTTGTCCATTCTTTGTCAGAACTTTGACGATTCTTTGAGGCACGTGTCCATCCGTGAGGTGTTCTTCGCACCAAGCATTCGCCATTAAAAACAAAACAGACGCTTCAATCCCGATCTCTGAGACCTCCGGAGAAGTCCAAAAGTTAGTTTTCACTTTAATCCAAATATCACCCATCAGACCTCCGTTCCACAGAATCGGCTATCTTAATTCCTACCCAAATCAAAGGCCCGAACACTAGAGCGATAACAGGAATAAGACCCCAAATAATCAAAATCAAGGTCGCCTCGGTTTCGTCGAGATTCCACGCTTCGCCCTTGTATTTCAGTACGAGCCAAGACACGCCAGCGCCTATTCCAAAATAGATGGCAAAGCCGAAGATTATTAAAGCCGCTGTCAACGTCCCACCACACTCGATTTATAGCCGTGACTTTCCCAATGCTCTTGTGCCAACTGAGCGCACTTATTAAGCTCTAAGTAATAATTCATACGTCCACCAGCTTGAAAATCATTCCACACTCGATCCAGTGGGTATCTGGACCGTCTAACATCAACTGACCGTTGAAGGTCTCAGGTGGCTTCCAATCATCACCCCAGTGGTTCTGATGGATTTGAGTAATGATGACAGGAAATACATCACCACGACGGACAAAGTTTCCTTTTGGTTGGAACTCCTCAAAATCCTCGTCCGTAGTGTGTTGCTCCCAGGCTTCTATAAAAAACCGCCTACGCTTATTGATTATCTCAGCCTCAGCATCATCAACGGCGTACATCTTTACTTGCCCTACTCTTAAACTGCGATCGTTACACATCAAGCAAGCTTCAGTTCTAAGTAGGCTTCGGCTCCTAAATCGTCAGGGAATGCGCAGACCCTCACTGAGAGTCCTCTGGTTCTCCAAACCTCATGGGCCAAAGTTCGGGCCATCTCTTTGGGGGTTTGTCCTACGCCGCTTCCAAGTAATGCAATATCGCCGACCCAATAGTCAAACACTAGAGATTTCCCGATCTTTGAGAGTCTTTCTGTCAGCTCTGCGAGGTCGAATCGTGGCTCTGCCTCATACCTGAGTGTTATCTTTTCCATTGTTTTCCTTTCACTTCAAAGCCTCCATCACCGCTAGTTCCGTTGCCTCATCCAGGTTCCAAAGTCCTTGTTTTCCCTTGACATAAATAGGTTCGATCTTCTGCACGTTGCCCAGTACCCACGCCCACCTGCCAGCGCTATAGTCCCCAAACTCATCAGGTTCTACATCCTCGACAGGGAGACAGTAAAGGAGGTTGCAGGTGCAAAGGATGGCTCCGAGTGGAAAGGCAGACTCCGCTATGACAGACCCACAAGGTGCGTAGTCAGGATAAAACGGGTAGAGCGCTTTTGTTGTCTTAGCTGAGTGAATCGCCAACTTCCCTCGATAGTTGGTTTTCCATGAGCGTGTTTCTTTGTCTTTGTATCCCTCGGCAATCAGTGACGCCCAGGGCTGCCAGAGTGTTAAGGCTTTCATATCAGTTTCCCTCCGTGCCTAAATTCACGCTTATTGTTGATCTCCATTTTTCGTGTGACTTCGGCATCTAGATCGATTTGCAAACTGTGAGCGAGTTCACAGGTGCGAATGATAACGTCGGCCAGTTCTTCGGCTAAATTCATATCATCTTGCTTTCGGTAGGCTTCCAAGGCTTCACTTACTTCGGCGTGGATTAGACATAATTTCTCAGGTACGGTAACTCGTATTTCTTGCCCTTCTCTTTTGATAGGAAGATAAAAGCCGTGAGACAAACAATGTTCAAAGGCGGCTAAGCCTATTTTGCGTAGGGTCACTTCCAACTCCCCAACCGACACACATAACTCGGACTTACGCCGCACGGCGACCCTTCGACATAAGTCAGGCCACACCAAGTGCACCTCAGGTTCGAAGAGGCAGATTTCTGGGAATCTGGAGTCTCTTCTTTGGTAGGTCGATTTTGGGTTTGTATTGTCAATTTAAACTCCTAACTTCATCGAGCAGTGTTGAAAACGGGCCTGGGTCATCAAACGCCGCAGTTAGCCAATGGGCCGAGGGCGGCGGAGAGGTCAAGATCTCCCACACTTCCTCGGCATCAGATGGTTTCCAAATATAAGAGCCAGAACCATCCATGAATGCAAACACGTCGTCGAAAACATTGATCCAGTTGCGCTGCTCCTTTGTGGCTATGCCCTTTTGTTTCTTCAGCTCCGCTACAATCACTTGGCTGGGATTCATTTTGGCAATAACAAGATCAGGAAATCCACGAGCTGTGCCTTTCCTGGAATCGGGAATGTGATAAACGGTCCAACCGCAAACCCTTGCCAGTCCCACAACGAGCTCCTGGAACTCGTCTTCGAGTCTGGTGCGCTGACATTTTTGGACAAAGACGGATTTAATCACAGAACCGCCTCCGCCCATTCGGCAATCGCTTTCTTAGTTTCCGCCTCACACCTCAAGGCTGCCTTTTTGCTTTCATGGCTCTTACTGCAGCGCCAAACCTCAACTTCCATTGCAGTGTAGGAAATGACCACTTCCGGCGGAAGACTGATGTAAAGGAGATGCTCAAATCCTCGATGGGTATAAGGGCACCAAACGAAGGACTGTAGTTCTCCTAAAAAATACCGGATGACTTGTTTTTTTAACCACTTGTTTCGAGCGTTAAGAAGGACACTACACCTTTTCCAGTCCTTAACTTCTTTCTGGAGTAGCCTGATTGTTTCGGAATCGGAAGGCCCCATCACAGAACCGCCTCCATCCATTTTCTGATTGAGTCGAGAGTAGTCAAGGCGCAACCTTCAGCTGCCTGTTCACTCAAGTGGGCGTGGGAGCAACGCCAAATGGGCTCCGAATAAGGAGCCAAATAAATGTACCCAAAGACGGTTTTGGCTCCAAACCAACCACAAGAGCCTTCTAGTTGGATCATCCACGCCTCGATCAGCTTTAGCTTCAACCACTCGGCGCGAAGAAATTCTTGATAGCCGTACGATTCGGAAACAAGATAGGCATCTCTCAGCCGCCGGTATTGCTCATTTGTGAAAAAATGCGACATATTTTCGAAGGCGATCACTTTTTGCCCTTCCAGTCGTTCTCAAGATGATCAAGACATTCAGCTGCAGATTCAAGCATCTTTAAGTTCGAGTTGATCAGGTGTGAATTTCGAGCGAACCAGCGAATCAGCTCGGGCTGGTTGTGCAGCTGCCGAAGGTGCATGACAAAGTCCCCGGCACACATGAAGAAGTGATCACATTCCTCACAGACAATTCGAGAGTCCAAGAACTTCCAACGAAGCCTCTCGGTAAGTGGGAAGATTTTCATAGTCATCCTTAGTCCCTCCCTTTGGTGGCCGAATATTTACGGTCGCATTCCTCTATTCTGGCGAGAGACCACTCACCATCGCCCAGCTGCTCAGCTATTTCGACGGCGCAAATGATCGTGCCCAAGTGGTTGCTCGCCATGTGCCGAAGAAGCTGGTCTTTCGCGTCCCATTCGGAAACATAAGGCTCCCGGGAGTTTCCTCCTGCCACTCTTTCATCACAGACCGGGCAAGTGGCCTCCCAGGTAATGAGATTCTTCGGAGAGACAATACTAGAAGGGCTCATAACCACCTCCGTTTTGGGAATTCTCCATCAGAAGATCCTGAAGGTTGTCGATCACCAGAGCCGCCTCGAATTTCGAAAGATCCTTCGACGATTCGACTTTTCGACCTAACACCCGTTCAATAAAGACAAGTTTTTCTTCCCGAGGCGAAATCTTTGCTCCTCCAAACATCGCCTGCATTTTCCTTACCTGAGCGGGCGTGATCGGAGGATCCGCCTCCGAGGCGGCAGGAGGCGGAGACACGGTAGAAGGGGGCACCCGTATCTCCACCTCCTCATGCACCTGAGGGGCGGGAGTTAGGGCCTCAGGCACGGTTTCTGAATTCAATCTTCTAGGCTTGAGCCCAGTCGATTTAATAGGCTGGGCTGAATTGGATCGAGGTTTACTTGCTTTCGGAGGAGCTGCAATCTGCTCGGCCACAGAAGGCATTGGAGCGGTTTCGACAGGCGTAAGGATATGGTTATCGGATTCCCCGAGAGCTTCGAGGGCTAAAGGAGCCGGAGAAGAAATTGGGAGCTCGTGCATTGAGGAGCCGACACTCAAGAGAGATCTCATCGAAACGTCGATGTCAATCCCTGGAACTACGAAGTCTCGGCGAGGCTCGCCAGGACGAGAAACGCTTCTCGAGGTGAGAACCAACCGGGCAGGTACCATACGGCCTCCGGACGAAAGCGTGTTGAGCATTTCCGAGGCTCCAAGAAGTTCCGCAGCTGCGTAATACCCTTGGGTGTCGAGCCGCCACAATCCCACAGAGTCCAGTTCAACGAGGATCACCGAGAGACGAGTATGAGGTTTACATTCCCTGGCTCCAGGGTCACAAAGACATTCCGAATCGCTGATGGATTCACGAACTCCGTCGCACCTTCGAGTGCACCCACTTCCGGTCCAGGATTCGTACCACTGAGAGAATCCGAATTCGTAAGGAGGCAAAAAGATTGGGATCTGACGGGCCTCTGTGAACACTTCATATTGCTCGGAAGCTCCGGGCGAGTCTTTCCAAACTTGGACGGCGCCTCCGTAACGGTGGGCAACGAGATCGATTGAACGCTTGGATTGAGAAGTGAACCGGAATGATTCCAATTTCGAAGGTACTTGTTTTCCCGTTTTCGAGGTTGACCTGGATCCGATTCGGATCCGTCCAGCCTCTCGAAGCCTTCTTTGCATGTCAATTATTGGCATTCTTTCCTCCTCCTTCAAGTTGTGGACCAATGACCGTCTTTGATATTTCATTGACCCATTTAGCGGCCTCGATTGCGAAAAGAAACCTTTCGTAGATCTCTTCGTCGCATCTGACGGGATATGCATCACAGTGCTCAGGGGTGATGTGAATCACAAGACCACCGGAAACCGCTGGCACCGGCACCCCAAGCGAACGCTCATCCTCGTTGCAGAGGTAGTAGCGCCTCGAATAGGCCTCATATCTTCTCGCCTGCCAGGTAGCGACATAGTCGGCATATCTGTAAGCCGAGAGCTGGAGCCCAACTTCTGGATAAGGCTTAGTTGTCTTTCCTTGGGAATCAAAACTCTTGCGGCTTGTCTTGTAGTCGATAATGAGGGCTTGGCCTTCGAGGGAAAGAATGGCATCGCATGTGCCGGCGTAACCATAGGAGTCGGAGTACACCTGCATTTCGGCAGCGGTGTAGACGGGCTGGAATTTTTGGCACCATTTCTCAAACTGGATAATAAATGGAAGTACTTCCTCGTCGACCTCTGGCCGGGAGCCAGTCAGAGCATAAGTTTCACAAGCGGCGTGGACAGCCGTCCCAAGCTCGGCCGCAGTTCGTTCGCCTTTTCTCCCCCTGCGAAATGCATCCCTGAGATATTTGACGACGGTTTCTTTGCCTTCTTCTTCAATTCTCGAAGGGAGGGATTTAGCAATGTCGCAAGCCGCGAGCGCAGCCTGCTCTGCCGACCAGTAGAGAAGAGCATCGCCGGACGAATTGAGCGCCTTGATGATTGTGGTAACCGACCAATAGCGTGTGTCTTCTGGAGCTGCCTTGGCAACGGTGATGCCGGATCTTAAGATGTCATCGCTCATGGAATTTTTCTCGCAGATGATTTCACTGGCTTGCGACGGGTTTTTTTGAGTGTTTCCGAGACCTTCTCAAGGTGAGCCATGGAGGTTTCGGCTTCGTTGATCTCGCCCGTTTCTGGATCCACGTGTTGGACTGTTATTTCGGGATCCTTCTCCGCTTTAGCTTCCTTGAATAAAGTCGGAGGCATTCTCTTCTCCTGGAGCTCATCAAGGAGCGTTGAGGCATCAATTCTGTATCCGTTATCCAGAGCCAGTTCAATTCGCTCAATTTTCAATCGGAACAAATCCGAAACATCATCGTCAGAGAAGATTTCCTCAATGGAATAAATTGAGAGTTGAACGACGGCAAAGATAGATCCATTATTCACGAGATGTCTTTCTGCCTCGTAGGTTCTTTCTATCACCCCGTTATACTTCGGCTCCTTAGGGAGAGCCGCTTTGATCTTGATTGTCATATATTTCCTTTCATTTAATTTCGAGATCTTGCGCCCGGCGGATTGACGCCTCCGGGCGCTCATTCCACTCGTCAGTTCCTGCTCCAACGAGTGAGATTTCTAGAGGGTCATTCTCTCTCTACGATTTTCACGTGGCCTTTAGACGGGCTAGCCGTCGGGCGCCGGGTTCGCCTTGCATGAGGCCACGTGCCATTCGCTATCTGTTTTCGCAAACGGTCTTTGCCTTCGTCGATCCCCTGCTCATATCCCAGGCAGTAGAAAAGGATGGCGCCAAGCATGACGAGCCACCACCAATAGGGAAGTGCAGTTGCTATCACCATCTGCGAATCCCATCGTCTTTGCCGATCCATTCGGGTCGAGTCGTACCAACGAGCTCCCGGTTAAGTCTGGCCAGATCTGCCTGAGTCCGTTCGTTGGCTGCCTTCCAGTTCTCGACTATCTCCTGGTATCGCTTTTGAGATTGAACACCGTCCTGGACCCCTTGTTTGTAGGCCTGTTTTGCTCTCCATCTGCACGCTTCAAAGACGGCTACCACTAAGAAAACTACGGCTAAAACGGTTATCATTCTTCGCTCCAATCGACGGTGTAATAGGGATGAGATGTTAAATTCGAGGTTGTCGTCAGTTTGCGTAAAATCCCGACATATTTGATCTTGTGTCGCCAACACTTCTTGTGCTGCACTGTCGAATTCTCGGGGATGCAACGGCAACCACACGGCAGTTTGCGAGCTGATTTTACGAGGTCGTAGATCATGAGACTTGCCTCTCTGTTAGCCACGCCATAATCGCTTGACGGGAGAAGCGCCATTGCCCTTTGAGGATTCGTTGCGCCGGTATGAGTCCACTGCGAGCCATTTTGCGGATGGTTCCGGGTGATGATCTCAGCATGTCTGCGACTTCTTCAGCGGTCATGATATCTTCCACAACGCACACCTCCTGCCGTTCGGTGTAACGCCCTCGCCAGCTTTCGCAATCTCGCCGTCTCTCTCTAGTTCCACTCGGCGTGGCCTGACGGTTGAATCGCCGAGTCCGGTCAGCCTGGCAATGTCCATATCTGATATCGGCCCGTGTTTTGCGATGGCTGCTTTCACTCGCTGACGGCTCGTGTTGGCGTTCGGTGCTGCTTTGAGTGCTGCGTCTCGGCTTGTGTCGGAGCCAAAGACGTAGGGCAGTTGATTGCCGGTCACGGTGAATTTCGGTGGGAGCATATCGCAGAATTCCAGAGGCAAAGGAGACATTGCTTCGAGGATAAGATGAGGAGCGCTGATCAATTTGAACCGGTCTAGGCAACGTCGGCAATAGGTAGAGCCAACGGCAGGAAGTCGAGACTTACAAGACTGGCACGGTACGAGATTTTGGGCGACTTCAACCGGCATAGCAAAACTGCGGTGTCTCTAGTCGGATGTTTAACTTGGATCGTAATCGTGACCGTTCTCTGGCCGTGGTTGCGCCCCACACGCCTAATGCCTCATGCTTGATAGCCCATTCTCGGCAAGGTTCTACGCTGGGGCACTTTTTGCAGATCTCTTTTGCCTCTTTGCCCATCGTGCTTTCACCAGGGCCAGGAAAGAATAGGTCAGGGTCTTTGTCTTTGCACAATGCGTCATCTTGCCAACGGAAGTCGTTAACGACTCTAGGTGACATTTTCAGCGCTTCCTCGATGATCTCTGGCAGCAAAGGCAAGTGTATGCCTCGCTCCCATGTCTCGACTGCTCTTTGTGATACTCCGATCTTCTCAGCTAGTTGGGACTGCGTCCATCCCATTGCTTTACGCCGTTGGGCGATCGAGCGACCGTAGGTATATGCGTTCATGCCTCTCCTTTGCCGTAGACCTCGGCAAGCGTCCAAGCGATGCTAGCGAGTTGTGTTAGTAGTGATCCGAAGACTTGGTCTGGCAGTGGGTCGAGTTGTTGGATTGCGTCCCGGATGTGTTTCTCAGCTTTGGCGATTCTGGCGAGTTCTGGGGCTGTCATGCGAGCCTCCTCATGTCAAAGTTGTCGGGCCAGATCGTATGGGTGTTGTGGACTGCACCACTGAGGATGCTGCCATGGAGGTCACTTCCACTGAGGTCACTGTCACGGAGGTTACTTTTACTGAGGTTGCTAAAACGGAGGTTACTTCCACGGAGGATGCTTCCACGGAGGTCACTTCCACGGAGGTCACTTCCACTGAGGTTGCTTCCATTGAGGTTGCTTCCATTGAGGTCACTGTCACGGAGGTTACTTTTACTGAGGTCGCTGTAACGGAGGTTGCTGTTACTGAGGTTGGTTTCAGGAATAATTGAGGCTTTGAGAGCGTCAAAAATAGCCAAAACAAACGCACGATTAACACACACTTTCTCAGCGATCTCAGAAATAACATCCTCTTGCAGCCAACCGACAATTAGCCCAACAGAGTGTGAGAGAGAGCGTCCGCCAGAGGCAACACCTCTGTAGTTTTTTGCAACACATATACCAGCACCAGGAGAAGTGGGGCATCCGTCACCATTGGGATTATGGGGTTGGGGATTAGCACATTCCACCCATCCGTAAGACGGCCACCTGAAACCGTCTCGTGATGTTAAATCAACGGCGCAAATGCGCCATCCCCACTGCATGCGAGCTAGTTGTTTTTTGGTTGGGGCTTTCACTTCACTCCCTCCAAAAGCGACTCAGAGATCGCTATCGATAGAAGCAGGGAAGCGGCAGGGTTGATGCCGTCGGCGATTGATCTTGCGGCGGCGTTGGCAGTGAGGGTCATTCCAAAGGCAACCGCTTTGATGATGTCAGGGTCTGTAGTGTCAACGCCGATTGTGTCGAGACAACCCTTGATAGACATTGCCGACTGGTCAGCCAGTGATGTGACGAGGGGGTGGATTGTCATGCCGACCGCCTCAGTTGAAAGATCACCCGGGCATCCGAACCAAGCGCTCCGGCGATGCGTTCTTTCATGCTGTCAGTAGGGGCCATGAGTCCTAGCTCCCACCGAGCGACGGTACTCTGATTGACCTTTAAATTCTTAGCGAGTTCTGTTTGTGTGAGCCCTTGGATCTCTCTAAGGCTTCTGATTGATTCGCCCCATGCTCTTAGCCGTTCGTTCATAGCGTTCACTATATGCAATATGCGCATATAAGTCAAGTAAATTTAGAAGATATCTGGATAAATTTTTCTTAAAGTTTTTTCAGGTTTTAAAATACCTGGTCAGAGCCAATATTACAAGATTGTAACTTTCGTTATGCGTAAAAAGCATATCGGCAATTTGGCTAGGTTAGTTCCTGTAATGCGCATGCCGCATAATATAAGTATGCCGAATAAGCGCAAAACATTAGGGGAGATGCTCCTAGAATTAAGAGCTACCAAAGACCTAACTCAGGCAGAGATGGCTCAGCTGGTCGGGGTCACTCAGGGTACATATTCCCGATGGGAAGCTGGATCGCTACCTACAGGGGAAAAACTCACGCTCCTGGTTGAATCTCTGCATCTAAACATGAACGATGTGGCGGAAGCTCTGTTTTGGTCTCTATCTCTAAAGCCGCCTCGATAATTAGAAAATACTCGCCTGACCTAGGGAAATGGTTGTTATCCCTCTTGAATTGATTCCACCGTTTCACGTCAAATTCCACCATGATTTTGAACCTACTAGCCGGATATGTCAATTTCGCTTGCTCACATAGAATTCACAGGCTAACCTTGCATTTATGAAACGAATCATTATCACCCTGTTATTTGGCCTCGTACTCGGAGCCTGCTCTAAGTCCCCTGTCAGCACCGGTACAGCGCAAACAACCTCAACGGTGGCCGGAGCGACTACCTCGACTGTTGCTGGAAGTCCCACCACTAAAGCCACCTCTACCACTACCCCGAAGCCAACCGGTGTCTATCCTGTAGGAACTAAAGTCTCGGTGGCTGAAAGCGTCTCAGAGATTGTCTCTGTGCAGATAGGGGCCTATTATCCTGGAGTGACTGACACATCTTCCAGCGCTAATACTCCGAGCGCTGGTCACATTTGGGATGCCGTTGATGCCACAGAATGTGCCGGAAGTAAAGGCAGTTCGATTGGAGCCAACGAAAGCGACTTCTCACTGCTTCTCTCGAATGGATCGTCAGCCAGCGTGAGCGCAGGTGCAACCGGTTCGACTCTCTCGGGGCCACTTGGTCAACTCTCCGAGATCGGGACTAATCTATCCTCACTGTCTGCGGGTCAATGTGACCGTGGTTGGATTGTGTTCTCTGTGCCGTCAGGTGCCACGCCGACCTTCATTCAGTACTCAGGCACCACTGCCTCGCTGTCGTCTCCCAACGTTGTGGTTAAGTGGGCGGTTCCAGCGGCCTAAGAGCCGACTGAGGGAATCGAACCCCCGACTCGCTGATTACAAAACAGCAACTCTGGCCTCTGAGTTAAGTCGGCTTGGTGGGATCACGGGACAAGAGATTTGAACTCTCATCAATCAACCCTAGCGTACGTGGTTGCCTGCTCTGCCAATTGAGCTACTCCCGAGATCCACTAATTATCTTACTTTATTTTGTCGCCATTTTTGTCGCCATTTTTCTAGGGTTGCGACAACGCCGAACACGAGTCGATAACTTTTTGCACCATGTGAGCAGGCAAAACACCGTAAGGCATCGTATACATATTGCTAGGATTAGTTCTTTTAATCCCAAGGTGGCGAGATCGAGACTCGCGCGGCCCACTCTTTTGCAAATTGATGGCTTTAATAATTTTCCAAACTAGCCGCAAGGCGTGGCGCGAACAAATTGAAGATTGATGCGGTATCGCCAAGGTGCCAAGTCGCTGGTTATTGCAATGAGCTGTTTTGCAGCTGGCTTGAATACAGTCTGAAATAAGCACCCTTGGCATCAAGTAGTTCCTGATGTGAGCCATGCTCCACTATTTCACCGTGTTCCATGACAATTATTATGTCGGCCTCACGTATAGTCGACAAACGATGGGCAATGACAAAACTGGTCCTATTCTTTCTAAGTTTTGACATAGCTTCTTGAATCAATACTTCAGTCCTCGTGTCAACATTGCTCGTAGCTTCGTCGAGAATTAAAATCGGAGGGTCTGCCAAAAAAGCTCTTGCAATAGTCAGCAACTGCCGCTGGCCCGAAGAGATGTTATTGAATTCTGAACTAATGACGGTTTGATATCCATCAGGAAGCGTCTGGACAAAATGGTCCACAAATGCAGCTTTGGCAGCAGATGTGATCTCTTGGTCAGTTGCACTAAGTTTCCCGTAGGCAATATTGTCCCAAATAGTTCCTGAAAATAACCACGCGTCCTGTAAAACCATGCCATAGGCTTGCCGGACTTCGTCTCTGGTTAAGTTGGTGTAGTTAACTCCGTCTAGTTTCAGTTTTCCTGATTGAATCTCATAGAATCTGACCAATAGGTTGACAATTGTAGTCTTGCCGGCTCCAGTTGGGCCAACAATTGCCACAGTTTTGCCGTCTTCCACCTTAAGGGAGAAGTCCTTTATCAAAGGCTTGGACAACTCATAACTGAAGTTCACTTTGTCAAGATCTACCGTGCCTTTAAGAGGACTTGGGAGCAGCACGCGATCGATGTGATTTTCGGGCTCTTCTTCAATCTGGTCAAGAAACTGGAACACTCGCTCAGCTGATGCTATGCCAGATTGAAGCATATTCATCTGACTAGCAATCTGGGTGATTGGCATTGTGAATTGCCTGGAATACTGAATAAAGGCCTGAACATCGCCCAATGATAAAGTCCCAGACGCTACTCTATATCCCCCGAGTACAGCTATCACCACATAGTTAAGATTGGATAGGATTTGCATTGAAGGTTGAATTACCCCGGAGAGGAATTGCGCTCTAAAGCTTGCCTCATAGAGCTTCTTGTTTTGGACATCGAATTCAGCATTGATTCTTTCTCTTTGTCCAAATACCTGCACAAGACTGTGGCCGCTATGAGTCTCTTCAATTAATCCATTTAAAGTGCCTGTCCTTTTCCACTGAGATCTGAAATTAACCTGGGACTTCTTGGCAATAAAAAAGGTAATTGCAAGGGCCATTGGCACAACCAAGACCGATACCGCAGCTAAAGTCGGAGAAATATAAAACATCATTCCCATGACGCCAACGATTGTCAATACAGAGCTAAGCAGCTGTCCCAGCCCTTGCTGGAGTGTAGTGCTCAGGTTGTCAATATCATTTGTTACTCGACTCAAAATATCGCCGTGTGGAGTTGAGTCAAAGTACTTTAGAGGAAGTTTGGATAACTTAACTTCAACGTCTTGTCTTAATCGGTACATGGTTCTTTGAGTGACTCCGGCCATTATGTAGCCTTGGAAAAAGCTAAAAAGGGCGCCAAGGGCATAAACCAGGGCGGCGAAACCCAACAGTGATCCTAATTTATTGAAATCAAATCCTGCTCCCGGAACTATATTCATGCTTGAAATCATTGAAGCAATCTGGCCCTGACCATGAGCTTTTAGCTCCGCAATAATCTGCGCCTTTGACATATGTTTGGGAATTTGCTTCCCTACAATTCCGTTGAACAAAACATTTGTAGCATCGCCAAGGATCCTCGGTCCTATGACAGTAAATGCAACAGAAACTGAACCTAGCACCAAAGCCAAGACTAATTTCAGCCGTTCACGGCCTAGCCGCTTAAACAGTCGTGCCGTCGTGCCTTTAAAGTTCTTGCTTTTGTCTCCGCTTTGACCAAAGGGCATGCCTCCGCCCATAGGACGACCCATCATGCCAGTGCCTCCTCACCCAGTTGAGAAATGACAATTTCTCGATACTGCTGGCATGTACGTTTGAGTTCGTCGTGTATTCCAGATGCAATTACTCTGCCCTCGTCTAAGACCAAAATTTTGGAGGCATCAATTATTGTATTGACTCTCTGGGCAACAATTATTACTGCAGAGTTTTGAGTTTCACTTTTTAGAGCCTTCCTTAAGTTGGCATCGGTTGTGGCATCTAGTGCCGAAAAGCAGTCGTCAAATAGGAGCAGTTTTGGCATTCGCACCAGTGCACGCGCGATTGAAAGCCGCTGCCTCTGGCCTCCCGATACGTTAGTTCCTCCCTGGTCAATTTTGGTATATAGGCCCTCTGGGTAGGCTTCGACAAAATCCTTGGCTTGAGCTATTTCCAAAGCCCTCCAGAGTTCCTCGTCGGATGCATCAGGTTTTCCCAAAGAAAGATTGGATTTGACGGTTCCGGAGAACAAATAGGCATTTTGGGGAATAAGTCCTATCTCCGACCACAACATATCCAAACTTTGTTCTTTTACGTCAACACCATTAACTAAAACTGTTCCGGAAGTCGCATCAAAGAATCTGGGTATGAGATTCAATAACGTGGTCTTTCCGCTTCCGGTGCCGCCGATGATTGCAGTTGTTGCACCCGGCACTACTGAAAAGGACAGATCGCACAAAACAGGCAGTTCACTTCCCGGATATCCGAAACTTACCCCTTCGAAGCGAACCGCACCGTCCAATTTAGATGGTATTTCTGGATTCCTAGGAGATTTGATTATTGGGTCCTTGTTGACTACTTCCAGTATCCGCTCAGCACTTGCTACTGCTCTTGGGACCAGAACTGCCATCATCACTGCAAGCATTCCTGCCATTAAGATCTGCAAAATGTAAGTTAAGAACGCGGTCAAGTTTCCAATCGGAAGCGATCCTTCACTTACCATTTTTCCGCCGAACCAAATAACGGCAACACTTGAAAGATTGAGGATTACTATAAGCGAGGGAAGAGTAAGAGAGAAGATTCTATTCACTCTCAAAGCTGTATTGGTCAAATCTGAATTGGCAGCCGCAAACCTTTCTTCTTCATATTTGGTTTTCACAAATGCTCTAATGACCCTAATCCCTGTAATTTGCTCTCTTAATACTTGATTGATTTTGTCAATCTTTACCTGCATGCTGCGGAAAAGCGGCACGACCAGGACCAGAACCAGCGTGATTACAATCGCCATAGCCGGGACCGATACCAGAAGCAACAAAGACAGACGAGCACCTTCCCGGATGGCCATGAATACCCCACCCAGACTCATCACCGGAGCCATAACCATAAGCGTTAGTGCCATCTGCAAAAATAATTGAACCTGCTGAATATCGTTGGTGTTTCTGGTGATAAGAGATGGCGTGCTGATTTCGTTCATTTCGTGTGCCGAGAAGTTTTGAGCTTGCTTGAAAACCAGTTCCCTCATGTCGGCTCCAGCGGCCATGGAAACCTTCGAAGCAAAATAAACGGCCGTTATTGCTACTACGCCGATTCCTATCGTAATTAACAACATCCATGCTCCAGTTATGTAAATGTAGTGCATGTTTCCCTTGATGACGCCGTAGTTGATTATGTCGGCATTTAGATTTGGCAGATAAAGACTGGCGCCTGCCTGGAGCGCTACTAAGACAACTACCAGAACTACCAAAGATCGATAAGGCCTTAATACGCGCCTTAACAGAGCGGTAAGCACCGGCTATCGGGTTCCCAAAAGAACTTGTTTCATTGTATGATTCCAAGTAAGCACTTCTTTGAATTTAGCAACAAAGTGTCGGTTCTGACAAAGTTTGCGAAGTTGTTGGTGATTTTGAATGTCGTTTTTGCTATGAGTTAACTGCGGTTGTAAGGAATTGACTTAAGACCTAATATGTATTCATGGCACCTGATCCCTCTCTTTTGAAAGCAATTGAGTCGGCCCTAGAAGCAGATTCCGAAAATAATGCACTTCGGTTACACCTGGCTGGACTACTTTTTGATGCCGGAAGAATAAAAGATGCTCTTAGTCATCTGGAGACACTCCTGGTCTCAACGCCCGATGATATTGAAGCTCTTACTCTGGCCTCGAAATGTGCCTTTATGGAAGGAGATAGCAAACGAGGAGAGGCCTGGGGAAAACTTGCTTTGGCGTTAGGTCCAAATCCACCTGAGGGCCAGTTCAATTCTGCAAGTTCAAGCGAAAGCAAACCAGTTTCTGATTCCGGAGGCGAACTTACCCAATCTTCTGGCGATCTTTCACTAGAAAATATTCAAGGCGTGGATTGGAATATGGAATTGCAGTATTTGCTTAAGCAAGACCAAGAAAATAGGGTGAGCCTAACAGACGTTGCCGGATTAAACGAAGTTAAGAAGCGACTCCGTGCGTCATTCCTGGATCCACTGCAAAATCCGGAACTAAGGAAACTCTATGGAACCACTCTTCGAGGGGGACTATTATTGTGGGGTCCTCCGGGGTGCGGCAAAACTTTTTTGGCAAGAGCAATTGCGGGAGAGTTAGGCGCTCATTTTATTAACGTTGGATTACACGATGTTCTAGATATGTACATCGGGAACTCTGAAAAACGGGTGCATGAACTGTTTGAATTTGCGCGAAGAAGAAGCCCGACGGTACTTTTCTTTGATGAAATCGATGCCATAGGTCATGCTCGGGTTAACTTAAACCGTAGTGCAATGAGAAACGTGGTTGCCCAGCTGCTCTCGGAGCTCGATGGAGTCAACACATACAACGAAGGTGTTTTTGTGATTGGTACAACGAATCAGCCCTGGGATGTTGACTCTGCACTGAGGAGACCGGGTAGGCTGGACCGCACCATGCTGGTGCTGC
>JAJYDO010000058.1 GCA_021777355.1 Actinomycetes bacterium
AATCAAGAGAAATAACTTCTCGAATCAAAAAGCTCGAAGGTCAACTATATGGCGAGACAAAGTATGGCTCGAAGGACCTACAAAACATGAGCCATGAGCTAAAGGCACTGCAAGCAAGAAGAGATGAAATTGATGATGAAGAGTTGCGGGAGATGGAGGAGATCGAACCAGTGCAAAAGCTGGTCTCTGAAGGTGAAAACGAACTTAAGTCCATCGAGACAAAGATCGAAGAGACAATAACCAAGATCGGCATAAGTGAAAAGGAACTAAGAAGCGAGATTGAAAAAATAACCTCTGAAGCTAATTTGGTCAGAGAATCTGTGGATATACCGGTTCTTGAGAAATACCTGAAGAGTCGTGCCGGTGGATTAAAAGTGGCGGCTTCACAGGTAGTCCATGGAAGCTGCGGAGGCTGCCAAATGAAGCTGTCGGCAACCGAACTTGACCAGGTTAGACATAGCTCTGAGAATGAATTGGTACTCTGTGAGCAGTGCGGTTGCATACTAGTCCCGCGTGAAACCGTCCAATAAAGTCCATTAATTTTAAAGTGAGTCGGCCTGTAGGCGGGGTTCTGTCCAAGAAAATGTGGATTTTCTCTGGGTGGCTATCCATCTAAGCGGCATACCATGAGGTATTAGGCGAGCAGCCCACCTCAAATTTTGCCTTGCTCCGAGTGGGGTTTACCAAGCCATCAAAGTCACCTTTGATGCTGGTGCGCTCTTGCCGCACCTTTTCACCCTTACCTGTGCAAAAAGCCATCGGCGGTATCCTTTCTGTGGCACTATCCTGCAGGTCGCCCTGACTGGCCGTTAGCCAGCACTCTGCCCTACGGAGCCCCGACCTTCCTCAGCCTCCAATAAATGGAGCACCGCAGCCACCTAGCCGACTCACGCTTCTACCTTAGCCCAACCTGGAAACCCTTAATAAAAGCAGTTTTTGGAAGATTTGGTTTTGAAGAGGCCTAGTGCTCCAACCTATTCACTGCCTGCAAAAATATTTTAATCGTCAAAAGCTTGTATTTCATAGCCATATTGTCATATCGACGTGCGACAATATGGCCATGAAACCTACTCAAGATCTGGTGAAACCAAGGGAAGAGATTACAAGCCTCCTCAAATACCTGGGAGGGACCATTCCCATTTGGGAATCCGAACTTGGCACTCGGGACTTTAATATCTTGGTCCGAGATTTGGGATTTGCGTGTCGAAGCTACGACTTTGAAATGCCGCTCTATATCTTAAGAAAAACATGTACAGCTAAGCAGTCGAAGCTTGACTGGGGTGCCAACGGGCGTCCCATACTGGTAATTTCCCTTAAAAATAGATCGGCTCACAAAGTGCTGCACGAATTGTTGGAGTCGATATTGGATGCGAATTCACTCGTAGGAGTTAATCGACGAATTGCAAAGAGGGCCTTAATGAGAACAATTTCGACTCTTTCTTTTTTCAATGGATTTTGTCATAAATTTCTAGAAAAGGCTGCATGAGAGAGATTAGGCAGATTTTAAGAAGTGGTATTGGGCTATATTTAGAGAAGTCAGATGATAATGGTTCCGATACTCAGATGGAATGAAGTGTCAGCTACCTGGACTAAAGATTTCTAATGGAAAGTATGAACTTTGAATTGGGTGGCGAGGGGCCCGAAGGCTTATTGGCAGGCGAGAGCGGCGGCTCAAATGCTTTTTCAGTTTCCGAGTTTGTCGGTTTAGTCGAATCAGCTATTAAGTCATCTGTCCCAAGTCAAGTTTGGTTGACAGGAGAAATCAGGCAGTTGAGTCACGCTCAAAGCGGACATGTTTACCTGGATCTCGTTGACAAGGGAGTAAATGAAGGCGCTAATCTCGCAACGGTTAAGGTCGCGTGCTGGAATACCAATTACCGAAAGATACATGCCAAGTTGACCCAAGCCGGTCTCAAGCTTGAGAAAGGGATGGTAGTCAAGTTATTCGGCGAAGTGAGGATTTGGAAAGTCGGAATCCAAGTTCAGATTTCTATGATCGATATAGATATTGAAGCGCTCATGGGTGGCCTTGCACTCGCAAGGGAAAACCTGATCAAGCAACTAATCGTCGAAAAAGTATTTGAAAATAACAAGCAGTTAGAAGTCCCGCTAGTTCCTTTAAGGATTGCTCTCGTGGCAAGTCCCTCCACCCAGGGTTATTTGGATTTCATGGGCCAACTGAAAGCCTCCGGTTTTAATTTCCAAGTGAAAGACTATGCCACCACCGTCCAAGGCGAGCAGGCCCCAAGTTCGATTGCAAAGGCCATTAATTTGGCAAACGAGAGTGAGGCCGATGTAATTGTTTTGATAAGAGGCGGGGGTTCAAAAGGGGATCTTGCGACTTTCGATCATGAACTCCCTGTTAGAGCGGTAGTCAACTCTAACAAGCCTGTTTTTTCCGGCATTGGCCACACGGGAGATTTATCTGTTGTTGACCTAGTGTCAAATCAGTGTTTCGCCACGCCGACTGCATGCGGTCGGGGAGTAGTGAGCTTGGTCCAGGAATTCTGGGACTTTGTTCAGCTGAAGTTCTCCGAAGTTATTATTTCATCACGATCTGTTATTGACAGCCAAGAGAGATTTGCCATTTCACGAAAGGAGTCAATTTCTTCGCTTGGAAGGCAAATTATTCTGCGGCTTTCCCAGTGGCTCGAAAATTACAGAAATACAATTTCAAAAGGCGTAATGCACTCCATTGAGGTTGAGAAAAAAGCTATTTTGAACTTCAAGGGTGGAGTAGTGAAAGCCGCCATCAGAGAACAAGATCGATGGGACTATGAGATAATTTCGTGGAAAAAGGATCTGTCACGATCGTTAATAAATGGAGTCGACAAGCTTGATGAAGAGTTTTCAAATCGGCACAAGTTATTGAGCGCCTTCAATCCTGAGCGCCAGATTGAAAGAGGCTGGTCACTGACAACCCGCTTGGACGGAGCGATAGTCAAAGAGATAAGCCAGGTCGAAGAAGGAAGTGACATAATTACGAGACTTAAGGGTGGAAATTTAAAGTCGAAAATCGAAAGAATTGAGAGGAAACAATGAGAATCAATTATGAAAAAGGGAGAATAAATGTCTACTGCTAAAGGAAAATCAGATCTCACTCCGGTGGAGGATCTTACATATAAAGATGCTGTGGCCGAACTGGACCAGATTGTAAGCCAGCTAGATAGCGGATCAGTGGACGTTGACAATTTAGTCGCTCAATTTGAACGAGCAGTTAACATAGTCGAACAACTAGAAGCCAGGGTGAAAGTTGCTAAAGATAAACTGGAGGAACTTACTCCGAGACTTGCCATGGAAGACCAAGAGTAACCCAATATTGGGTCCAAATTAAATAGGTTATTCTAAATCGCTCTCAAGCACGAGTGCCATTTATTACTAACGAAGTTATTCCCCGCAAAGTCACGGACATTCTGCGTTTTGGCGGGTCGTCTAGGAGTTCAATGTCACTAAAGTGATCCAGTAGCTTCTGGAATACCACTTGTCCTTCCATCTTGGCTAAAGAAGCTCCCAAGCAGTAGTGAATTCCGCTTGCAAATGACATGGGAGGGCCTTCCTGTCTAGTGACATCTAATCGACTTGGATCTGAGAAATGTGCTGGGTCATGGTTGGCTGCACCGAGGATGGTAAATACAACCTGGCCTTCTTTGACGGGGTATCCAAGAACGTCGGCATCTTGCAGTGCACTTCTGCCGTCAAATTGCACCGGTGAGTCGAATCGAAGAAGTTCTTCGACGGCTCCGGGCATAAGTGTTGGGTCAGATCGAAGTTTGGCCAATTGATCCGGGTTTTTTAACAGCGCAAATAGCCCGTTTCCAATCAAATTTGTTGTGGTTTCAAATCCTGCAGCGTATAAAAGAAAAGCTGTTGAAACTAGTTCTTCTTCGGTTAGTGAGTCATTCCCGTCCCTGGCTTCTATTAGTTTTGATAGCAAGTCGTCACCTAGCGACTTGCGCCTCTCGACCACCAATTCACCTAGATAAGTAGTCATCTCTTTCCCAGCGGCTATACCCGTGAAAAACTCTTCTTTTGTAAGGGTCGGCTCGAGCATTTGAGTTGCTGATCGCACAAGTGGTCTAAATGTCTCCCGCATCTCAAGAGGCACGCCGAGCATCTCACTGATAACTGTTGCGGGAAGTTTCCATGCAAGGGCATCCATAATGTCGATTTGACCGCTTAATTCATCTAAGAGCTCATCAGTTAGCCTCTCTACGTGAGGACGAAGTTTCTCCACAGTTTTCGGGGTAAAGGCCCTTGAGACAAGACCCCGCAGCCTCGTATGATCCGGAGGGTTAAGAAAAAGCATCGTCGTCCTTCGCTCGAAGAACTTCATGACTGAGTCCAGCTCTTCAATACTCAGATTCAGTGATTCGGCTCTTTCTCGCCTTCTTCCTTCTGTGTCGTCATCTTTCCCAAATCGATTGTCCCTTAAGAGTTTCTGGCAATCGTCGAATCGAGTCAAAACAATCATGCCGAGTGAAACTTGGTGGCAGGGAGGCTTTTGATGGAGTTTTGCGTAGATCGAATACGGGTCATTCCGCCCCTCTTCGGTCATAAATAGGTTTGCCAACAACCCATCAACTTCGGGATCGATCGGAGGAGTCAACGAGTCATTTTCAAAGCTCAATGTAGTCACATCTCTAGAATACGCTCAAAATCGATCTCGGTCACATTCAGACTGCAAATTCTTTCAAAAGAGTCCTCGACTGTCCTACCCAAGGTCAACACGTTTATTTTTTCTTCTTCTGGCAGTTGCCAAAAATGCCGTAATTAACGACGCGGTCACCACCAAGGCGCCCAGCCCCACAAGCACTCCGGCTACAAGTTTTCCTGAAGATGCGCCAGAAGTAGTTGGCGGGCTTTGGGCGAAAGAGGCGTCTTGTTGGAAAGTTGGCCTGTTCTGCCAAACCATATCGGGAGCGTCTGCTAAACCAACCATTGTGTAACTGATCGAATCTAAATTTGGAATCGTCTCTTTAGCTACTTGGCTCTGGCTGTCTTGATTCCAAAGGGCAATATTTGCCGTTGCGTTTATTGATTCAAGAGCATTATATGTTTCACTCAAGGCATTTAAAATTGCTTCCCTGCAAGTGGAAAGCCCCCCTAAGCACAGTTTGTTAGTAACTGGGCTTGAAAATGGAGCTCCAACGCTTTCTTTGTTGAATTCGCGAAGGACCCGCCATAGAAGGCCCTCATAGCCTCCACCATAGGAATCGCCTTGTTTGGCCCCATAACCATTTGGCGAGGAAACGAAAGGAAGCTGGTTCATCTGGTTGTATAAAGTGTCAATGCCTTGGAATGTGGAGATTCCGCCTTGTGCGAAAATCGGATTGAACACAGATTCAACAATATTTAAATATGCTTCATCCCAGATGGCAATTGCAGCGGCATTTTTATACTGGCTATTTGGTGTCAAACCTCCGGTGGCTAAGTTAGTTGGCGCACCATCGGCAAGATTGAGTACTCTTTGCGAACCGCTTTGAACCCAAGTTGAAACTGTGTTCATCATTTCTTGGATATGGGGATCGCTGATCGGGCCGATTGCTTTTTCTACCTCACTAAATAATCCCGATGCGCTCATATCGGTTAACCCTGCGTTTTCTACGGCTTGAAGAAGTTGAGCTTGATTAAGCTTCCCGCCGTGAATTTGAAGCGCATTATTTAAAGCATTTGTTAAAAGTGAGGATCGGTATATTGGGCCGTGGCTGTAGTCGTTGTCCGCGGCCGAAAACTGCGGGGCGCTTTGGTTGTTCCAGTTGATTATGATCCCTGAGGCCGGATCAATTGTCTGAGGGTGGCCACTCGGGGGGAGCCAACCCTGCCAATTGGCAACTCCAGTCCCAATAGTTGGGAAGTTTGGGTCAAGATGAGGATTCCTAATCGGGAGCAAGCCTCCGCTGTAGTAAGCAATGTGTTGATTATTTATGAAGTACCAGTTAAGTGCCCACGGACATGTCTCGGCGCCTAGGAAAAAAGACTGGGGATCATAAGTCATGGAAGGCTCGCTAAATCGCACTAAAGTGACAAGAGCGTCTTCCTCTCTCATATTGGAGGCACGTTCTAGTACAACAGCCACGGGCGCTGATTTAACAGTTGTGAAGCCTTGAACCACGCCTTGAACCGTTCTCAATATTTTCCGGTCATTGGTTGCGCTTTGTCCCATTGCAATTAAAGTCGGCTTTAAGTTCTCCACAGAGTCAAATTCGCTCATCGAAGTGCATTTTCCCTCATATGTGTACCAATTCGATGTTGGAGAAACTACGCCTCCACTGGGATTGCATAGATAGTCAATTACTTCATCTTCGTCATCTGCCCCGGAAGATGTTCCAGACCATGCATATGAATTTCCACGCCCAAACAAAATAGTGAAATTCATTCCAGCCAGTGAAACCCCGGAAGCAGAGATATCAGGCGAATGCAAGTCTTCTTCGACAAATACAGTTGGAGAAAAATAACCGATTTGAGGGCCAAATACAGCAATTGGATGTCCGGTGACAGAGTATTTGGCAGAAATTATTACCGCATTTGAAGTCTTTGAATTAAATTGCAACCCCGGTCCCAGGAATGAAAGAATCTCACTTCCCACTCTGGTTGGCACTGCATCGCTGCAACCAGGTGTGAGATCTGAGATCTGGTCAATTAGCGGTTGAGTTGGATTATCGGGATATACATTGAGGCTTTGATCAATTTTTGTTGGGGTCAACATATAAGGGAAAGGCTTGCTAACCGTGTCTGGAGTATTTGGGTCATTTTGGTCTTTGAAATCTAGAAATGCACTCATTGCATTTGTCGGACCAAAAACACTTTTGAAGTAATCCAGCAAACCTACATTTCCCAATTCTCCACCACCTCCTTCACCGTCTTGTGCGCTGATGACATTTAATACTGAAATTACGTCGCCTACGCTAAAAAGTTGAGGAGTTTTCCCAAGCAGCGAGTACTCAATTGGGAGCCGCGTTTTTGGGCTGGTCAAATCGTAGGCAATTGCCGCATTGATGCCCTGGACATAATTATCAACTAGCGACAGGGTTTCTTTGCCTACGGGCCCCTCGTTTGCCAGGTCGTTTATCATTGCCTGGTCTTGTGCGGGGGTATAGCCAGTTTGGGAAATCTGGGCGTAGTCCATTTGCTCGAATGTACAAGAAGGACCCGCCAGGCTCGCCAACGTGCCAGAACCTAAGTGGCGCAGCACATCCATTGCAAACAACTTGTCTTCAACTGCGACATAACCTGCTCCAAAGGAAAGTGCGGCGTCTGTTTTGCCATATATATGTGGAATATCAAGAGAGTCTCGATAAACATATACATCTGGATTTGGGTGCTCGACTCTGACTACTTGGGCGGGCGAAATACCCACAGTTTCTTGATGTAAGTAATTTGACAAATTGTCCATGGAAAGATTTGATACTCCGGTGGCAAGCGCAGCATAGGGACCGGCTTGGTCAAATGCGTTTTTAGAAGCTGGAGTCGTACTTGTCACTAGGGCATTTTCACCAGGAGGCGAGATCGCATAGACATTGCCGGTTCCAACAATGGATGGATACGCCCATGCGGGAATCTGCTGCCCAAGAATCTCGGTTCCGCTTTGTGCACTGGCAGCGTTGGATGCAACAAAATTAAGTGCAAGCAGCGGCAGCAGAAAAAGTATTTTCTTAAGATTTAAGCCCATCCATAAAGGCTACATCTGGGATGCCTATTCAGGCAGGTTAGCCTCGATAGCGCCAACCAATTCCGGGTCCATAGGCTCTACTTTGGGCCTGAAACGAGTAATTGATCTGCCTCCCGGGGCAACCAAAAATTTTTCAAAGTTCCAGGTAATGTCGCCTGCCTCGCCTTTTTCGTCCTCAATCTGAGCCAGTATTGAGTAAATTGGGTGTCTATTTTCCCCGTTTACGTCTATCTTTTCAAACATTGGGAAGGTTACGCCATATGTTGTAGAGCAAAACGTAGCTATCTCCTCGGCAGTGCCTGGTTCTTGGCCCAGAAATTGGTTGCAAGGGAACCCCAGGACCGAAAAGCCCCTGGAATTGTACTTTTTTTGAAGCTCCTCCAAGCCTTCATACTGAGGCGTAAGACCGCACTTGGACGCCACATTTACTATCAAAAGTGCACTGTTTTGGAACTCTTCTAAAGTTGTTTCTTGACCATCCAAGGTGTGAATGTCCAGATCGTAAATTGACAATTGTCCTCCTTAAAGGTTGTTTTCCATCTAATTACCATTTACTTTAGGTTGCTTTTTCTCCAGCCATGTCGTTTCGTACAAAAGATTTCACCTATTAGTAGCCCAAATGATGCATTGCGTTTACCTGTTGTTAACCTGGGTCAGTTAACGTAACAGTTGATGACACAAAGTCTGGCTTCAGATATTACGACAGGACCTAACCAAGGAGATTTTGACTACTCCCAGAAAAGAATTGACGATGCAAGCTCGCAGTTGCAAGTGCCGCTCAAGACAATAGATCTTTCTGTCGGGTTTTCCCACTCCACAATTCTAAATGAGATATCTCTCTCGTTTCCAAAGGGCACAATAACTGCTCTTGTTGGTCCCACAGGTTGCGGAAAAAGTACTTTTCTAAGAACTCTCAACAGAATGAATGATCACGTTCGTGGCTTCTGGCACAAAGGTTCTGTGGTTTTAGATGATGTCAATATCTATGACAAAAGTGTAGATCCTCTGGTTTTGAGGCGAAATGTTGGAATGGTTTTCCAGCGTCCAAATCCTTTTCCTATGTCGATAAAAGACAATGTTGTATCCGGTGTAAAGGCTCACAAGCTAGCCAAGAGAAAAGACCTTCTTGCAATTGCCGAAAGCCAGCTAAAAGAAGTCGGCCTTTACGACGCGATCGCAGACAGAATGGACGACTCGCCTTTTCGCCTTTCAGGCGGCCAACAGCAGCTTCTCTGTTTGGCAAGAGCCCTAGCAGTTGGGCCTGAAGTGCTTTTATTAGATGAACCGACTGCATCGCTTGATCCGGTTTCGACTTCTTCGGTTGAAAGCCTTATAAGTGCACTCGTTCCAAAGTTGACAATTGTTATAGTTACCCACAATTTGGCACAGGCAAGACGAATTGCTCAGCATGCCGCTTTTTTCTTCAACGGTGAGTTGGTGGAACATGGTCTTGCCGCACAGGTTTTAGAAGATCCCGAACATGAGACAACTGCTCAGTTTGTAACAGGGAGAATGGGTTAATTCCGGACAGGAACTAATTGCAAAGATCTACGTATATCAACATTCCAGATGCGTAAACAAATCTTACCCAGGGCGGGTGAGACAAAACAGACATCCATTAAGGAGGATAGCTGAAAAATGGCAGAAGCCAAAAAAATTAAAGGTAGGTTCCTAAAGCTTGGCTGGCTTGGAACAGGGTTAGCCGCACTTTCAATAGTGGCAGCGGCCTGTAGTTCCAACAGCGGCTCGTCGCCTACGACGACTAAGGCAGGTTCTACGACTCAAGCCGGAGGTTCCGGGCAAAATGTAACTTCTGAACTGCAAAGTTTAGAAAAACCGCCAACTGGCAGCATAGCTTTGTCAGAGACTGGCTCAACACTGTTGTTTCCGCTTTTTCAACTTTGGGCGCCGGCATATAACTCGGCCTATCCCAACGTAACCGTCACTCCGGCAGGAACAGGTTCTGGAACAGGAATAGCCCAAGCCGCCGCTGGAGCAGTTCAGATTGGTGCATCGGATGCCTACCTCTCGTCATCTCAAGTCTCTAAGTATCCGGGACTTTTGAACATCCCCGTGGCAATTTCAGCACAGCAGATTAACTACAACATTCCGAATTTCACAGGCAAGTTGCAATTAAGCGGCAGTGTCTTGTCGGAGATTTATCAGGGCAAGATCACCAATTGGAACGACTCAAAGATTGCTGCCATTAACCCCGGTGTCACGCTTCCCAATCTTACAATTGTTCCACTTCACCGCTCAGACGGCTCAGGAGATACTTTCTTATTCACGCAGTATTTGTCCAAATCCGATGCCAACGGCTGGGGAACCAACTATTCTTACAACACGACCTGGACCGGTCCTGCGATCTCATCAGCTCTAGCTGAGAATGGAAACGGCGGAATGGTCTCTGGATGCAAAGCAACTCCCGGGTGTATCGCATACATCGGAATAAGTTTCTTGGACCAGACAAACGCTGATGGACTCGGAGAGGCCTACATCCAAAATGCATCCGGCAAGTACATGCAACCGGATTCAACCAACATTGAGGCTGAGGTTAATTCGTTGGTAGGCCAAACCCCTGCTAACCAAGCTATGTCCTTGATCTATGGTCCGGATGCCGGTGGATATCCAATTGTGAACTACGAGTATGCAATTGTGAACTCGACTCAGAGTGATGCCAACACGGCCAAGGCAGTAGCTGCTTTCCTGGCGTGGTGCATGGACCCGGCAAACGGTGGCCAGGCAAGTTATCTTTCAAAGGTGCACTTTGAACCGCTTCCAAGCCAGGCACTTTCCCAGTCTGTTACTCAATTGAAGCAGATCCACTAGTACCTGACAACATTGATTTGGCGAGGTGTCAGTGCAAGCCACATGGGTATTTGACGGCAGGAGTTCAACTACTGTGAGTGCCCCAGGCGATGTGCTGGCACCTTCGCGAATTGATGAAAGGGATAGTGGAAATGGGGTTGGCCAATTTGCTAGAAATGATAGACCTATGTCTATTTTGAAAAAAGTTTTTCCAAAGGGAGACACCTTGCTTGTTTGGTTCTGCAAATTTCTCAGCTATCTGCCCCTATTGGCCCTACTGGGAATAGTTGGCGAACTTTTCTTCCAGGCACTTCCTTCAATCAAGGTAAGTGGATTTGGATTTTTTACAACTTCAGATTGGAAACCGGGCTCATCCTATGCCAATCCGATCAGCACTTCAGGAGTTATGCATCCACCGGGGGCTCATTTTGGGATTGTTCCATTAATTGTCGGGACAATATCAACTTCACTGATCGCCATAGTAATTGCAGTTCCGGTTTCAATAGGAGCTGCAATAATTATTGTTGAAAAACTCCCAGCGAAACTATCTGGTTTTCTTGGTTTGAGTCTGGAAGTTTTAGCAGGTGTTCCCAGTGTGGTATTCGGGCTCTGGGGAGTACTCGTTCTGGGTCCGTTCCTGTCTCATCACATAACCCCTTTTATATCTAAACACGCTCCAAACGTGCCGGTTTTAAATATTTTCAAAGGACCTACGGGGGCTGGGGAAGGTCTTTTAACCTCGGGACTGGTACTTTCTTTGATGATTATTCCAATTATTGCTTCAACTTGCAGGGAATTATTTAGGCAAGTTCCAGTCACTGCAAGAGAGGGCGCCAGAGCACTCGGGATGACAGATTATGAAGTTGTCAGAAAAGTAGATATTCCTTGGGTGTCTTCGGGAATTATTGGAGCTTCTGTCCTCGGTCTTGGAAGAGCCCTCGGCGAGACAATGGCAGTTGCGATGATATCGGGTTCCGTGACAGGGACATTTCCGGCCAACATATATTCAACAATGTCCACAATTGCGGCAACCATTGTTTCTCAGCTTGACTCGGCTCTGACTGACTCTACTAATTTCTTCGTTTCATCCCTGGCCGAAGCAGGCCTCGTTCTTTTGGCGATGAGTTTGATGGCAAATCTTTTTGCAAGATTCTTAGTCAAAAGGGTGTCAGGAACAGCACTTCCGGTAGGTAGAGGTGTTTAGCAAATCGCACCTTTTGAGGCGCAAGATTCTTGACAAGGCAATGTGGGCGTTGGCTACGTTTTCCTTGGTGTGTATTGTGGCTCCACTGGCTTGGCTTGTATGGGGGGTAGTCGGACGTGCACTTCCGCATTGGAACTGGTCTTTGCTTACTACAAAACCGGGCGGGGCAAATGGGGGAGGGTTATCGACTTTAATTGTTGGCACACTTGTTATTACAGCAGGCGTGGCAGTTGTAGCTGGAATTATCGGAATAGGCAGCGGCCTTTATTTGTCAGAACTTTGTCCAGAGGGAAAAGGAAAAATCCTGAGAACTGCTTCAGAGGTATTGTCTGGAGTGCCGGCTATTGTGTTGGGTTTTCTAGGTTACACGGTTTTAGTTGTGGAGTTCAAATGGGGTTTTTCCTTAGGAGCTGCCTTAGTAGTACTTTCAATTATGGTGGTGCCTTACATAGCAAAGGCCACTGAAGTTGCCATTTTGCAAGTCCCAACAGCTTTTAGAGAAGCGGCAGAAGGCTTAGGCATGACAAGATGGCAAACCTTAAGGAGAGCAGTTCTCAAGCCGGCAGCCCCGGGCATAGTAACTGGACTTATAATTGCCCTTGCTATTGCTATGGGCGAGACGGCGCCACTTTTATACACGGCAGGCGCCTCCAATAATTTTCCGACTTCGCATATAACTCATTCGCCTGTCGGATTCTTGACTTATGCCGTTTGGACCGATTACAACCAACCTTTGGCAGGATCGGCCGAACTAAGTGCAACAGCAGCGGTATTGCTGTTGGTGATTGTCCTTATGCTGATTCTTTTGTCGAGACTTGTGATAAGGGTGTCAAAGAAGTACTCCATCAACAACAGCCATGGCGGTCGTTAAAGTCATCTAAGAAATATGGGCGTCTTAAGAACTTTTAATACTTCTTGAAAAAGAGAGGAAATACTACTTGTCACTCAAATCAAGAGATTCACCTATTGTTTTAGTAATTGACGATGAAGCCTCATACATAGAGGCTCTCTGTTCGGGACTGGGCGCCGAGGGATTTCACGTAATAGGGGCCCAAAGCGGAAGCGAAGGTATCGAAAAAGCCAAAAAGTGGCTGCCTGACATTATTCTGTTGGATCTGACATTACCTGATATGCCCGGAGATAAAGTAGTGGAGAAACTGGCACAAGGTCATGACACAAGGTCGGCTCCTATAATTCTTGTGAGCGCACGGGATTCTGAAGTAGACATTGTATTGGGTCTTCAAATTGGTGCGACAGACTACGTGACAAAACCCTTTAGATTGAAAGAACTTGTAGCGAGAATTCGAGCAATTCTGCGCCGAACGGAGCGCTCATCTAGCAACACCTTAAAGGAAAGTAACAAAATTAGAGTAGGCGATATTGAAGTAGATTTTGATCGTTACGAAGTGTTTTTGTCAGGCAAATCGTTGTCCTTGACTCCCAGTGAATTTGAACTTTTGGCATTATTTGTCACAAAACCGGGGATGCTTATTTTGAGAGACGAAATAATGACACATCTTTGGGATGGTCAGGATATGCCAGACCCAAGGTCAGTCGACACCGTTGTTCGAAGACTCCGAGACAAAATAGGGGATACGAAACCACCAAGCCGATTAATTACTGTTCGGGGAATTGGCTTTAGATTCGAAGAAAAATAAGGCGGGTGATACCATCTAAATATGCGAATCAAACCATTATTCGGAGCCCTTGTATTGCCAGCTGCATTAGCTGCATGTTCCCACGCCACAAATGTAGCCAGCACAAGTTCAACATTTGCGCCTACAACGAGTACCACTGCAAGTCCAGGCTCCTCAACATCCAGTTCTTTGGCAACCACTGTTCCGTTGATCGGGCGGTGTCGCCATGCGAATTTATCGGCTGCAAAAGGAACTTCACAAGGCGCAGCGGGAACAATAGCAACTGAGATTACATTTACTAACATTGGAACTAGCACCTGCACTTTGGATGGGTATCCCGGGCTGCAGCTGCTCTCTTCAACTGGGGCCTCTTTGCCGACAAATGTCGTAAGAGGTGGCGCGGCTGGAGCATCGGTAACGCCATCTAATATTGCTATAGTCGCAAATGGAAAGGCCTCATTCGTACTATCCTTTTCAGATGTCCCCACCGGAAGCGAAACCACATGTCCGACTTCTGCTCAAATGGAAATAACTCCTCCAAATGATTTCGGATTCCTGACTATTCCCCTTGCGATTGCACCATGTAACTCAGGAAAAATAAATGTTTCAGCAGTATTTGCCGGAACCCAAATTCCTTAGGTCAACCTGCCAGTGGCGGCAAGATACAAGATGACAAACCCTGTGCTACTAGAGCATTATTGAGTTGGGTAGATGCTTGGGTAAGCGAAGTCGTAAGAGTCATCACGGAAACTATATTTCCTTGAGTTAAAGAAGTTGCCAATTGCCGTTGTTGCAACTCAACGGTTGAAGCGTAACTCCAAATTGGACTCAAAGTAGCACTAAGTGAAGCTGGAGTAATTTGCGCTAATGAACTGTAAGCCGTATTTTCCAAGGCAGAACGAGTATTGAGAGCATCTGCGACTACTGCAGGCGATGCATTAAGAGCGGCACTTGGCTTTACTTGAAGAGCATCTGCGCGTGAAAGCGAACTGCAGATGGGAGTTGCTTTAGAAGCAAATACCGACATAGCCGACGGACCAGAATCAGAGGCAATGTATGAAATACCGGCTATTACAGCCAATACCGCCACTAGTACTACAAGTACTGCCGGTTTAGACGACCATAGTTCAAATCTCCGCTTGGCACCTACTCTTGAAAAAAGTACTGGCGACATTGACTTAGATACCGAAGGGTGCTGGATAGAACCTCCTGATGGGCCACTTTGTTTACCAGCCCCAAAGACAGTTGAACTGGGACCGGAAAAACGAGTTCCCCTTCCGGTCCTGTCTGGCGGAACTTGAATCATGGGGGTTGACGGGGAATGGTTAACAGGTCTTGCGTACTGTTGGTTTGCAATATGAACTGATCCAGATTGTGGTGTTGGGAAATTTCCTTGTACTTGTGGCTTTGCCGCCACGGTCTTCGAATTAATTACCGTGGATTGATTTCGAAAGTTGGTCGAAACTGAGTTGGATTTCTTAAATCCTTGTAATGTGCGTTTAAAGCTTGCGATAATGTTCGAAAAAGAATTTGGAGAAGTTATTACGGGGGCTTGGAACACATGCTGAGGGGCATAATTTTGGCGGCTTGTGGTAGCTTGAACCGGCGAATTTGAACCATGCTGCGCAACAGCTGGTTTCTTAACTTTACCCGCGCTTCCTTGGGGGCGCCTAAATACTGAGGATCTACGACCTGGATGGCTCTGCTTCAGGGTGAATGCGGGACCCGGATTGCCAGAAATTCTCCCTGTTGCCACTCTGAGTCCGGGGTTCCCAGGTTGTGACAGCGTATTCTTATATCCGGAAGGATTTGGCGCCAACGCCGTTGGGGTGGCAGCAGGTTCGACTCTCCGAGCTCTAGAAAGTTGAACTTGGTGAGATCTTGGTTCCCATGAGGCAAATAGTCTCCATGCGTCATTCCAGCCTTCTTGGGTCCTGGGGAAGCTCTGGACAGGCTCTGTTGGGGTGTCTCTTCTCTCCAATTTGTCATAAATTGCGAAGAAATCGTCGCCAAAACCCAAGATGTAGCGCTCACCGACATGTGTGAATCCAGCGGCTGGCTTCCAGCCTGCCACAGTTCCATTCGAGCCAATTATCGCATCCTGTGCAGTTGTCATCAATATGAATGATACTACTTAAATTGCAAAATAACTAGATATATTCTGCAAATTTGTTAAATTTTCGCCCTTTAAATCGCTCAAATTCCAGGATTCTTTCAAACGGAGCTTTCAGGATTATCTAGACTATGCCCTGGGTTAATTGAAACGCGTTATTGATGAACTCAGTTAATTTAGATAGAAAGTGATTTCAGGGGCGCTTAGCTCAGTTGGCTAGAGCAGCTGGCTTACAACCAGCAGGTCGTGGGTTCGAGTCCCTCAGCGCCCACCAGGTCAGAGGCTATATTTGGAAATTGTGCTAGTATTGGCCCAACAAAAAGCCCAACAAAGTGTTGGGGGAGTTGGGAGGATCTGATGGCAGGAAGCTTACGACTAAAACGAGGATCTGACATATGGGAGCTTCGAGTATATGCCGGGCGGGACAGTTTAGGAAAAGTCAAGCACGTACAGAGAACGTTCCAGGGGACAAAGCGTGAAGCTAATCGAGAACTTGCTCGACTGGTATTTTATTATGAGTCGCAGAAGCTTATAAGTGAAAAAGATGAAGTCTTAAAGTGGTCTGAGAGCACAACTATAAATGACGCAATATCTGGATGGCGAGACAATGGTTGGGATGACCTAAGTCCAACTACTGTAAAGCACTATCAAGAGCTGTGGGACCGATACATCATCAAGGCCATCGGACGCAGACAAATTGCCACGCTTAGCCCATATGACGTTGAGAAGTACTTTAGATCCCTCAAAAAAGAGGGAGTTGGCCACACTACCATCCGCCATATCCGAGGGATGCTCCACAGGGCCTGTCGCTTGGCATGTAAATGGAGCAATGGGAGGCTTTATAATCCGATCTCTGATAGTGAACTTCCAGCCATAAAATTAGAAGATAGGGGAGAACCAGTGAGAGCTCCTGAGGCCAGTGAGGTGAGGGCATTATTGGAAGCAGCTTCAGCGTATGACGCTCGAATAGCTCTATTTATCCGAGTGATAGCAGCAAGTGGCATAAGACGAGGAGAAGCATGTGCTCTTCGATGGTCAGATATTGACTATAAATCTAAAACAATCAAAGTGGATGAGGCAATAGTGGCCGGAGAAGGCAGCACTTTAGTCAAAGGTCCGAAGACAAGGGCAAGTGAGAGAACTATAGCTCTTGATGATGCCACTCTAAATTATCTCTCCGACTCCTTCTGGCAACAAAAACTTCTGGCAAAGAGCTGTGGAGTCAAGATGAGTCCAGATGGATTCGTATTCTCGACCCAACCCGGAGGAGCTACCCCTCCACACCCAGACTCGCTAAGTCATGCATTCTCCAGAGTCCGCAAGGCCAGTGGCGTAGCGAGTGATATTCATTTACACTCGCTAAGGCATTTTCAGGCAACAGCGCTTGATTCAGTAATCTCAGAGGCACAAAAACAAGCTCGGTTAGGTTGGTCAAGCATTCGGATGGCTCGCCACTACACAGATTCAGTACCAAACGAGGATCGACGAGCTGCAGAACACGTTGGGCGCCTTCTTGACAGCGGCGTTATACAATCTGATACCGGGTAGATTTTCTGCGAGGATTTCTGACTTTGATATTCACTTTCACTGATTTCTGATGCACAAGGATCTAATCCCTCGAGAAGTCTCTCAATTGCTCGCCGTGGCACCCTGAGCCTATTGCCAATTGTAAATACCGGAAAGGGGACAGAGTGAGCTTGAATTGCCCTGTAAAGTGTCGAGCGTGTCTGGCCAAGCAATACTGCAGTCTCTTCGATACTGAGTAACGGCTTAGTGCTTAAATTCCTATACTTTCGATCTTGATTCATAGCGAAATCCCAACTTTGAAAGGTCCATTCAAACCACTGGAGATTTTTGATCCAAGGTGAGCCGCTTGCTTCGAAAATGGGATCTCGCTTTCACTTAATGCCTGAAACAGAAGAAGTAAGTTCGGTCCCACCGTTTCCCACATAGTAGAAAAGTTAGTTAAGACTGATGGATGAAAAGTAATTGAGGCTTTCCTTGCTGGTGATTTGACAGCTTTAACATTTGGCCGCACCAATCTCGAACCTCCAACCAAATGGCAATTCGAGTTGGGCCACAAGCTAATGCAATTTATGGCAACTTTGATGAGATTTCTCATCTACTGACTCCTTTCTTGATCCCAAAAGAAAAATTGGGTCTCACTATATAGGCAACGGGAGGTACAAGCTATTTGAAGCTATAGCTAAATCGCTTAATAGATGCCGAGGTGAAACGCGCAGCATTAAATTTTTGGGAGAAATATCCTTACACGTAATGGGATTTAATAACTTCGACAATTATTGAGAATCTAATCCAGCGGTTAGCACAGTTTCT
Source organism: Actinomycetes bacterium (assembly GCA_021777355.1). Classification (GTDB taxonomy): domain Bacteria; phylum Actinomycetota; class Acidimicrobiia; order Acidimicrobiales; family JABEUL01; genus JABEUL01. Next base: position 17,769 of record JAJYDO010000058.1, read on the forward strand.
GTTGAGCCCATTGGAAGATAGAGATCGTGAATTAAATATTGAGCCCAAAGTCAAAATGACTCATTTGAAAAATATGTGCCCGCCAAGTACTTGAGCGTTGTTGGTGTAATCCACTGATGGGGGAAGGGGGGATCTTCAACATCTTAAATATCTTTAGAGCTAACATTCCCTGGCAGGAAGTTCACACTATTGCATCTCGGCAGATGCCAATTGCAAGAAGAAAGATATCGATTGCAAAAGCGCAGATGAAAAACTCAAAGGGAGCTCCAGCTATGAGATTCTTGGCGGAAAGAGTTACAGGGAATGGAGAAACTAGGTCAAATAGCTAAGAGTATTCGCTGAGATTGGGAAAGTCTTGAAGTCCGGGCGCGAAAAAAACTCGCTCTTCTCGAGTTACTTTAATTTCTTAATTGAAGGAGTTTTTCAACGAGTGTCGGTCCTGCTCGACTTCTCGGAATAGTGCCAGGTTGCAAATCCCCGGTCTCTGACTGAATTACTCCAGATACGTTCATTGACGCTGGCTCCGATGGATTACTCACCCATCTCCTCACGAGCTCTTCAGGGTCAAGTTCTGGGAACTTTGCAATCAATTCTGAACATCTGGCGTGAATATGTGCGGCAAGGAGTCTTGGGCTAGATGAGACTAAGGGGGAAATATTGAGTTCTGAAACCTCTGGAATAACTTCAATAGCAGAAGCTAGCCATCGACTTTCATCTTGGTAAATGCTGAGTTGTAATTCCTCGAGCTCTTTTTGATCTAAAAGTGCCTCGGCCGATTCCTTTTCTCGAAGCTGTCTTTTCTCAGCTTGTTTCTTTGAATCAGAGATTTCCACGACGATCTGGCGAGCACGACTAACTAAAACTGCAATCGGGTCATTTGCACTTGTGAGATTTCCTCTCGCAGCCATTCGCTCGATTATTTCATCTGGACTTACACCCATCGCAAGAGCTTCTCCAATGGCCCTAGCTAATGCTTTCGATGGTGATCCAGAGATTGAGTGGTGGCTGAGAATCTTTTGGCAGGTTTCATGAGATAGACCCGTACCTTTAGTTGAATATCTAAGTATTTGGCGTCGCTCATGGCGCTTTGGAGTAGGAGGTGCCGTAATTGCCACAAGTGCTTCTCTTGCAAGTAGTGTGAGTCTCATGGGCTTCCCACGTTTAACTTGGAATTGGATCAGTCCTGCCTGTTCTAATTCATTTAGACCTTTAGATAGTCGCCTCCATCCAATGCCGAAATGGTTGCTTAAACGGGTTTTAGTCCAATTATCTTCTAGTTGGGTACTCCTGTGATCAACTAGGAGGAGCAATACAACCAAAAGGGAGCTAGCAACCCATGAGAGACAGTGCTCAGATGCAATGCTTTGGAGCGAGCCTCTTGAAAGAGCTACAAATTGCTCTTTCGCTCGGCTTTGATCGTGTAGGAGGCTATTTGGATTTTCTCTGGATGTTAGCTCCACAGTGCCAAATTGAAATGGTTTCAGGTTTACTTTCGCCAATTCTGAAATTACAAGATAACCCAGAGCTTTTCGAAATCGTCGCCAATTCATATGCTGGTCTTTTGCAAAAGCAACTGAGGAGAACTCATCGACTCTATTTGTGCGCCAATCAACTACTTCTGCGAGTCTGACACCAACACCTAGAGCACTTAGATAATGCCCATCTTTTCGCCCCTTAGGTTTTCCAAGTAGATCTGGGAGATCAATACGGAGGGGAATATAACCGAATGCTGTCACGAATCGCTTTTCTCTAAACTAACAATCTGCAAATCAAATGGATTTAGTACCATCACCAGATGGTTTGATAGTTTTGACCAGCTTCTGGACATGAGTGCTCTCCAGGTTGAGCAAGTTTGCAGTCAGGTCAACTCCAACTGCATCTGCCATATCGACAATTGATTGATTTACCTGATATTGCGCGACTTTTACCAGGCGATCTAGGTTTTCAATTGCATGAGCTCTCTTGGCTTGTGTTAGCTCCAATCCGGCCTTTGCTCGGCTGTGCCTTCCGTCTAGGGTGGCAATTAGCTTTTGGGCATTTCTAATGGATTCCCTTGCTGGCATCTCTTTCCTTTCAGTAGTTGCCCGAAAATTAGGGCTCTACCTATATGGTTTGGGAGGTACAAGCTATTTTGGAAAGCCAATACGGCCGAGCGAACCTGGTCCAGATATTGGAAGGCTTTTTGCTCCAAACTGCATGAGATTAGAATCATCCAGATACCCATCCAATGGTTAAACAACTTCTTCGGTATTTGGCCAGATTTCCTTGGTGTGACTCCAGGTACCATGTGCGAATTTCGTTGGGTAAATGGGAAATGAGCGCGAAAGCAAGGCGCATAAAGCTAGTTGACCGTAGTGAAATACGGTGGTCGTTCCGTGAGGTATTACGGCTGAGAATGGATCTTCAAGGCGGGAGATAAAAAGCTGAACAAACTGGCAAGCGTGTATTCAAAACTACCTAAATAGCGATCCATCCAAACGGTGCAATTTGGAAGTGGTTTTAAAAGCTTTGGAAATTCGCTTCTGTTGGCTGTAGATGCAGTAACCCTGATTTCATCTGCATTGAATAAAAAGCGATTTCTAAGCTATGACCTCTCTGAACTTTACGACCTGGACTTCATTTGAACAAATAAGTCGAGCAGAAGTGTGGCAGATTTTCCAATTTTGAAGTTCAGTGCTAAGCACGAGATGGAGCTAAATGACTACATTTGCAAGTGGAGAGCGATTTAGGCCATGCTAATCTTAAGTCGTGGAGAATGCGGCGATGACTAAAGCCCGGAAGCGAGCGGGCGACGTGGCAGTCGAAGTGCCAAAGAGTGTCCTGGCCATTCTGAGTGGAGGCCTTGTGCAGGAGGACGGCTGCCTCTTGTTAGCTTATGAAGCCGCCAGGACGTTTGGTGCAAGACAGGCGTCTTCTGACGTAACCATTCACCTCCCTGCGCATCCCACCGGCAACTAAAATCAATGGTGAACTGATCCATATTCGTTGAATTTCCCCGTTATGAGTAGCGCACTAAAGTAG
>JAJYDO010000059.1 GCA_021777355.1 Actinomycetes bacterium
ATCTGACATTAGCCAAACCTGTTACAACTAATCCGTCAATGTTTTGGCTCTCGAGCAACTTGACAAGTTTTTCTGATCGAAGAGGTACGCTCATTGGTTCAAACTTCATTACTTCCCAACTTCTTCCAAAAGATGAACAACTGCGTCAACCGCAAGGCTATAACCAAAAACACCAAATCCAGCAATGACGCCATCGGCGACTCCCGCTATCACGCTTTTGTGCCTCCATGGTTCCCTGGCAGCCGGATTAGTAATGTGAAGCTCCACGACAGGGCCTGGAAATGCTTTTAGGGCGTCAGCGAGCGCCCACGAGTAGTGCGTGAGGGCTCCGGCATTAATGACAATTGCAGCGACTGCTACTCGGGCGTGATGAATAGCTTCTACCAGGGCTCCTTCGTCTTCATAGTGCTTTTCTGCAATATCAATACCGAATTCCTTTGCCCTTTCCTTGGCTATTTCTATATGGTCGTTTAAAGTTAACCGCCCATATATTTCGGGCTGGCGTATCCCTAGCTGAGAAAGATTAGGCCCCGAAAGGAATAAAACCAATGGATGGTCTTGGTCTAATGAAGAGTGATGTACCACAGTTAGAATTCTTTCACTATTTTGCACCCAGTTCCACAAGAACTTTTCGAACCGCTTCAGTCGGAACTGAATTTACCACTTCTATCCCCCTTGGTCCATCAAGAACAAAGGTGAGTTCACCCGCGGATTTCTTATCTCTCTTCATGACTTCAATAAGCAAATTTGCCTCACTTTCTGCGGGGAGTTTGGTTTCAAGTTTAAAATGGGCAAGGATATTCAACTGTTCTAGATAGTTGCTCTCATCTATCCTTCCCAGCTCCAATGCAAGCTTGGCGGCATATGCAATTCCAATTGAAACTGCCTCGCCGTGGCGCAGGCTGGCTTTAGAATCCGAAGCAAAGCCCAGTGCTTCAAGGCCGTGGGCAAGAGTATGGCCATAGTTTAAAATTGCCCTTCGACCACTTTGCTCGAATTCGTCCTCTTCAACAACTTTGGCTTTAAAACTTGCGCTCCTCAAGACTTGTTCCAGCAGAGGCACTTTGGTCAAATCGCCCGCCCCAATTAAGCAGTACTTGGCTATTTCTCCGTACCCGTTTTTCCACTCTCTCTCAGGTAATGTTGAAAGTGCGGAAAGATCACATATTACTGCCTTAGGCTGAAAAAATGATCCTACTAAATTCTTGCCGCCCTTTAAATTGACACCGGTCTTCCCGCCAATTGCAGCGTCAACTTGACCAACTAATGTCGTAGGGACCTGTATCAGCGAGAGGCCTCGGTGGAATGTCGAAGCGACGAATCCCGCTAAATCCGTGACTACCCCTCCACCAAGTCCAATTATCAAATCATTTCTGTGAAAATCCTTGGCAACTAATTGGTCTGCGATGGATTCAAGGTTTCGGAGGCTTTTTGAAGACTCGCCGTCTCCAACATAGATTATTTCAGGATCAATTCCACCTAACTCGCCCAGCGAAAATGGAATATTTTCTTGTGATATAACCGCAATCTTTCGAACTCCACTGGGGATTAATTCGGGCAGTTTCTTTACGGCCCCGTCTCCCACAATTATCGGGTAGCTCCGTGAACTGAGATTAACTTGGATTGTAGAAAATACATCGATCATAAATCAATTTTCACTTTTCCATAGAGAATCAGGCTGATTTCTTTCGGATGCCGACAAAATGCCAAGCGGAGCCAGTTGTGAAAGGATGGCTTCGACGGCCTCGCCTTCGGAGAAAGAATCCACGTCGACAGTCAGATCAGACAACGCAGTATACATGGGTCGTCGAAAGGCCTCAATTCGCTCCAATACCGCCAGCACGTCGCCCTTTAGTAGTGGCCGCAAGTTTTGGGCATTATCACCTAATCGGGAATATAAGACTTCCGGTGAAGCTTTTAGCCAAACTACCGATCCGGATTCTGCGAGTCGTTTTCGACTTACCGGATCCAGTACTGCCCCTCCGCCAACTGCAACTACACAAGGCTGCATCGATGCTGCAGCTCTTCCCAATACTCGCGACTCTTCTGCCCTAAATCCAGCTTCTCCCCTGTCCTCAAAAATTTCAGAAACCTTCATACCTAGTAAAGTTTCTATCTCAACGTCCGTGTCCAAAAATTGCCAGCCAAGGCGATTTGCTAATTTTTCACCAACAACGGATTTTCCGGAACCGGGCATTCCAATCAAGAAAATCCTTGCCGCCACCTACCTCTACCTTTTTTCCAAATGGTTGCTCTGATTGGCCGAAAGCGCTTCAGCACTTGAAGGTGTTTTATCTAAATTAGAGATGAAACTATCTTTGTTCCCAATTGTCTCAGCCATCGAATCTCCTCCAAATTTCCTTAGGGCTTCACTGGCTAAAACAATTGCAACGGCAGATTCGCAAACTACACCCAAGGCAGGAACCGCTGTAACATCTGTTCTCTCCTTAAAAGAAACAGTTTCTTCCTTTGTTTTAGTATCCACAGTTCCAATTACCGGACGGTTCAATGTGGCCAACGGTTTCATGGTTGCCCGAAGAATGATTGGCTCTCCCGTTGTAATTCCCCCTTCAATGCCACCGGCACGATCTGTAACCCTTTTGTAATTGCTACTTTCTTTATCCCAGGTAATCGAGTCATGTGCCAATGACCCTCTTTTTCTCCCAATTGAAAATCCCTCACCAATTTCGACGGCCTTGACAGCTTGTATTCCCATCAAAGCTTGTGCAAATAGCCCGTCTATTCTTCGATCCCAATGCACGTGGCTGCCGAGCCCGACTGGAACTCCAATTGCAATTACTTCAACTGTCCCTCCGAGAGAGTCCCCTTCTTTGGCGGCTGCCTTAATTGCCGCAACCATCTTCTCTTCATAGTCGGGGAAAAAACACCTTACAGGCGAGGAGTCAATTGCTTCCAAATCCCCCGGCCAAGGAGGGTCTAATAGAGGGTCCACTACGACCTCGCCAATTGAAACTACATGGCTCAATATCTCAATTCTCATGTATCGAAGCAACTTCTTGGCACAGATCCCGGCGGCTACTTTTGCCGCAGTTTCTCTGGCAGAAGCACGCTCGAGCACATCTCTGGCATCAGAAAATCCGTACTTGAGCATTCCTGACAAGTCAGCATGGCCGGGTCTCGGAGCAGTTAAGGGCTTAGTAGACGATCCCGGCCCCACGGACATTTCACTTTCCCATTTCGGCCATTCAGTATTTCCAATTTCAATCGCAACCGGAGATCCGAGAGTCCTTCCAAATCGGACTCCTCCAAGTATTGTAACTTCGTCCTTTTCAAAGCGCATTCTGGGACCTCTGCCGAATCCGAGCCTTCTTCTGCCCAGTTCATTTTGAATTTCTTCGACACTTATTGGAATCCCGGCAGGCAGTCCTTCAACAATTGTCACCAGAGCTTTGCCGTGAGATTCACCTGCGGTTAAGTACCGAATCGAACCCATAGCTTGAAGTTCAGGACTTTATCGCTGCAGCAACTTGTGCCACAATGTCTCGTTCCACCAACTCGTCTGCGACCTTTAGGGCGTTAACAACCGCCGTGGCCGATGATGATCCGTGCGAAATTATGCACACGCCGTCAACGCCTAAAAGCATGGCCCCTCCTGTGGTTTCCGGATCAAGCTCGGTTGCAACCGGCAATAGGTAAGGAAGCAGTACCTCGGCGGCGGCTTTTGCTTCATCGGTTGCCGACATGGCCCCTAGAACTGTTTTCATAACAAACTTAAGGCCGCCTTCAAGCGTTTTTAAAGCAACGTTTCCGGTAAAACCGTCGGTGACAATGACATCGGCAACCGAATCCAAAAGGTCTCTGCCTTCTACATTTCCAATGAAATCAAATCCGGAGCTTGGTCCAAGGGCTGCCAGCATCTTATGAGTTTCTTTGATTAAAGGTGAGCCTTTGGTTGGCTCTTCCCCAATTGATAAAAGAGCCACCCTTGGCCGCTCGATCTCATAACGGACTCGTGAAAAAACCGCTCCCATCTGGGCAAACTGGACTAGCCACTCGGCTTGGCACTCTGCATTGGCCCCTGAGTCAAGCAAAACCGTCGGGGTGTGGCCCGGAATCGGCAATGGAGAGGCTATAGCAGGCCTTGAAACCCCAGATAACCTACCCATCCTAAATAGCGCCGAAGCCATAGCAGCGCCTGTATTGCCGGCTGAAACCATTGCTTTTGCCTTGCCGTCTCGAACCGCTTCGGCGCATCTGACCAAAGACGAGTCCTTTTTGGTCCTAACTCCCTTGGCTGGGTCCTCATCCATTGCAATGACTTCGCTGGCAGGTATTACAGGGAGCGACCCAGGGCCTCCGCTGTTGTTAATCTCATTAGGATCCCCAACCAAGATAACTGACAGGCCGAAGTCAGAAACAGCCTTTTTCCCACCTGAAACAATTTCAGACGGCGCCCGATCGCCCCCCATGGCATCTAGAGCAATTGGCCATTTACCAGCCACTATGAAGTCTCTACGGCTACTCGTCCTTTGTACCACCCGCAATGTGGACATACGACGTGAGGCCGCTTCTCGTTATTGCATCGAGGGCAAAGCGAACGCGACGGAACGCTGAGCCGCCAGTTTGAAGCTCTTCTGGATCTCGACTTTGATTTTGATGTCTTTTTCTTAGGTACGGCCATTTTTCTTAAGTCTTTCGATTGGTTTCACTCGATTTTAGTAGATTTTTGAACTCTAAATTTCATCTCTTAAAATATCGAGGGCACTCCATCTTAAATCCTTTGGCTCCATGCAATTGCAGCTGGTCTCATTTAAGTTCGCCCCGCATGTGGGGCACAGTCCTTTGCAGCTATCGGTACACACGGGCGCAAGGGGAAGTTCGAGCAGTAATAAGTCATGTACCGCTAAACCAAGATCTACCTGGTCTCCGCTTAAGGGGTACTCACTTTCCGGGTCAGGGTTTTCAATATATATCTCTCTGGCCTGGACATTTATGATTCCTTTGGCCATCTCCAGGCATCTTCTACAAGTACCCACCCAACTGGATTTGATGTTGCCGTTAAACATTACCCCCGAAGCTGCCAAGTTCAAGATCCCTCTAACCGTGATGCTTTCCGACTCAATGATCCTACTGAAAGGAATTTCGATGTCACTTCTGGTTCCGGTTAATTCAACTGGAATTTCGTCAACTTTTTTTTGAAGAAGTGATCTGACTCCAACTATGAAACTGGTGTCACTCCTCAAAACCATCTGAGTACTCGCTATTTTGTAGGTTTACATCACCGCTTATATCCTGATCAAAAAATGCCGCTTCGGCTTCTGTTCCCATTCCTGTTTCACCTAAGTTCTCTTGATCTTTGGGCATTGAAATCGGGCGCACCGCCAATCGGTCTCTCCCAGCCTTTACAACTTTTCCAACCTCGTTAAGGGCAATTTCAAAAGCGGCTAATTTTCTATCGCAGAAATCTTCTGCTTCTCTTTGCAAATGCCTTGCATTGGCCTCGGCCTGTTCAATGGTTTCCTGTGCTCTTTTTTTAGCTTGCCTGACGATTTCGCTTCTCTGGACCATTCTCTCTGCCTGGACTCGAGCCTCTTCTAAAATTGAAGCTGCTTCTCTTTCGGCTCTGGCCAAATACTCTTCTCTCTCTTTCAAAAGCCATCTCGCTGAGCGCAGTTCGTCGGGAAGCACTTGCCTGGCAGATTCCAAAATCTCTAAAAGTTCTTCTTTAACCACTAAGACACTAGAAGATAAGGGCATTGTCCTGGCTGCAGAAATTGTGGAGATGGCCTCACCGAGCAGCCCCATGACCTGTCCGGCTCCAGTTGCTTCTTCAACAGAATCTACTGAATTTGCACCGAGTTCGCCGCCGTCGTAATCAAGATCATCGTCAGGCCTCGCTTGGTCTTCATATTCATCGTCGCCCCCCCGATCCCATCTGCTTCTAGAGCGTGGACTCATTTTCACTCCTATCGTTGGTGTCGGAAAAGATTTCCCCTAGAGCTTTTGCAACCGGCGCAGGGACTAAATCTCTTACATCTCCTCCGTAGCGAGCGACTTCCCTAAGTAGCCGTGAGGCAAGGAATGAGTGAGAAGAACCTGTAGGAATAAAGATGGTTTCAATTCCAGAGAGCCGATGGTTCATCTGAGCCATCTGGAGTTCATTTTCAAAATCCGATACAGCTCTAAGGCCCCTTACAATTACGCTTGCTCCAACGTCTCTTGCCACATTGACAACCAAAGTTGATACCGTGACAATTGAAACATTAGACAGGTGCGAAAGAGCGTTAGCAATCATCTCCTGGCGTTTTTCCATAGAAAAAAGTGGCTGACTTTTCTGTGGATTGCGCACGGCAGCAACTACAACCTCATCATAAAGATTTGCCGCGCGTTCAACGATCTCAAGATGCCCATTGTGAAATGGATCGAAAGAACCGGGATAAAGAGCTATTCTGGTTGCCACTAGTGGTCCGCCACTTTCAACACCCAAAATCTGCACTTCTTTGATGATAATTTTTTATGATTCAAAATCAATTAATCAGCCTTCGCCTTTATAGTCTTCTTGCCTAACCACTGTAATAAATGTAGTGCCGTAATTGCGTTCTTTTGAAATATTGAAGCCAAATGATCTGGCTAAATCCCCAATTGAACCATCTGATTCTAAAACGGCAATGCCGCACTTTAGGTATCCCAAAAGCTTCTCCCACTGCGAAAAAGTATAGGGGGGATCTGCAAAAACTAAGCCAAATCCCCTACTACCACGAGTTTTAGAGCGTGACCTCAAGAAGTCGAGGGCGTCGATTCGGTGGACTTCGACCAGTTCATCTATGCCAAATGCCTGCGATGCCTGGATAATCTCTTTTGTGGCTTCCGCACTGGAATCAACGAAAACTGCCTTTTTTGCTCCCCTTGAAATTGCTTCAAAACCCAGAGCTCCCGAACCGGCATAAAGATCTAACACTGTCAATCCTCCAAACCCCCCTTCGTCTGACAACATCGATAAAAGCATGGAAAATACCGCCTCTCGAACCTTGGAAGTAGTTGGCCTAACTCTATTGGTTCCAGTTAATCTCTTCGCTACTGGGACTTTTAGGGTTCTACCTTTTAAGGATCCGGCAACTATTCTTACAGACATATTTCTCCTCCAAAAGCCTACTTTCTTTTAGCTCTTGAACAGGTATGCTTCGTCATCGCTTGGGAGGAGCGCCTGTCCTTCCTTTTCTAAAATAACGCCGGCGGCAGTCGTGTTAAGGAGAGGATCCTCATCCAGAATACGATTTGCAACTTTCTTAGCTGTATCGATAAGTTCCTGGTCGTGCGTCAAAGAAGCCAGTCTGAGATCGGACCTGCCTTTTTGCCGGGCACCTAAAATTGTGCCTTCTCCTCTCAGATCCAAGTCAATTTCGGCTAATTTAAATCCATCTGAGATTGACTCAATTGATTCAAGTCGGATTTGGGCTTCTTTTGAAATGGATTCTTTGTCGGCTATCAAAAAGCAAAATGAGTCTAACTCGGACCTACCCACCCTTCCTCGAAGTTGGTGCAACTGGGCAATACCAAAGCGGTCAGCATTCTCAATTACCATCACAGTCGCGTCTTTTATGTCAATTCCTACTTCGATCACTGTGGTTGCAACTAACACCGAGTACTCGTGCGACCGAAACGCTCTCATTGTCTCTTCTCTTTTTGAAGCAGGCATCTGGCCGTGAACCAGTCCGACTTTTACGGAAGCCAACTCTGAAGCTGCAAGTCTCTCAAATTCTTCTACGGCTGATTTGGCTTCGATTCGATCGGATCCTTCAACCAGGGGGCACACAACATAGACCAAGTGTCCTTTTTTGACTTCGCTCCTGACTTTGTCCCACACTTTCTTTTCGGCAGAGGGAGTTTTCGCCCATTTGGTTTCAACTGGTTTTCGCCCCAGGGGAAGTTCACTTAGTGTGGTCTGCTCTAAATCTCCGAAAATGACCATCGCTGCCGACCTGGGTATTGGTGTAGCTGTCATGACAAGCATATCGGGGGTAATTAAAGAATTCCCGGTCCTTAATGCTGATCTTTGCTCGACACCGAAGCGATGTTGCTCATCTATTACCACTATCCCTAAAGATTTAAATGCAACAGACTCTGACAGAATCGCGTGAGTACCCACAATTAAATCGACTGATCCCTCGCCAATCTGCTTTATTATTTCGCTCCGACTTGCTCCAGTGATTTTTGAAGTCAAAAGGCATACCCTGAGACCTCTGGTGCCGCTAAGAGTAGATGGATCCAAAACTTCAAAATCTCTTAACATTGAACATATTGCCGAGTAGTGCTGTTCTGCCAAGACTTCGGTTGGCGCCATTATTGCTCCCTGGTATCCATTTTCAATTCCTAGAACAAGCGCCCCTAGCGCCACGACTGTTTTCCCTGAACCTACATCGCCTTGCAAAAGTCTGTGCATTGGATATTTACTCGACATATCCAAAAAGATCTCTTCAAGCGCATTTTTTTGCGCATTGGTTAATTCAAAATCAAGTGACTTCAAAAACCTTTGTACCATTGAATCGCTTTCGCTGCTGACTTTGTGGCTAATGGCATTTTCTACTTTTTCACTTTGGCGCTTGGCTTGGATCAAGGGCAGTTGCAACCGTAAGAGTTCGTCAAATGCGAGCCTTTTCCTAGCCATTGCTGATGCTTTGAGATCAGTTGGCTTGTGAATTGCTCGAAAAGCAAAAGTCCGATCCACCAAATTAAGTTCTTCAAGCAACTCTTTGCTTAAAGGATCTTCAAATTCCCCTGCTCGTTCTAAAGTTTCCGAAATAAATTTGGACAGTTCTTTTGTCGTGACGCTTGACTTGGCAGAAGAAGGATAAAGGGCGACCACTTTCCCCGTATTATCACCGTAAAGGTCTAAACTTGGCGACGACATTTGAAGATACTTTCCGAACAATGTCACCTTGCCGTAACAAGCGACGTTTACCCCAATTTCAAGTTGTTTCGCCCGCCAGGGCTGATTAAAAAAAGTACATCTCAAAATGCCTGAGAAGTCGCCTATGTCCACCGACAGCATTGATTTGCCGCTTCTAGTTCGATGGGGATAGCCGACCTTGACAACTTCACCCACTACCAGAGCCAACTCGCCTTCTTTAACGTCTCTTATGCGCGTTACCGATGAAAGGTCTAAATATCTTCTCGGATAGTGCATCAACAGATCCAATACCGTATCAATGCCAAATTCATTTAAACGATAAGCTTTTGCCTTTCCGACTCCTTTGAGTTCGGTTACAGGGATTTTTTTTAATTGAGCTAGAGAGCGACTCACTCGATCGAAAACAAATAGGGATAAAGTGGCTGGCCGCCATGATGGGATTCGACAATGACATTGGGTCTATTAAGCGCGATCCACTCGCCAATTTTCCTAGTATCGGCAACCGATGACCCGTCGCCTTCGATAATCGTGACAATCTCATGTTCCTCGCCAACGAGTCGATCCAGAAGATTCTCACAGGCTTCGCTTAAAGATTGTGCGACTACTTGGATCCCTTCTCTGGATAGGCCTAGCCAGTCTCCTTCTTTTATCGGTCCGGCAGCAGATGACGCATCTCTTACCGCCCTTGTTACTTCGCCTGCTACAACTCTTTCGGCACCTTTAGACATAGCGGTAAGGTTTTCGCCAGGCCCTGCCTCCGGGTCGTATGCAAGAAGTGCCGCAAAGCCTTCGACAATCCCTTTGGTGGGTACCACCCGAACCGCTTTCTGGGTAAGCGCATCAACCTCGTTTGCCACGGCAATTATGTTCTTGTTGTTCGGAAGAATCATGACGGCACTGGCAGGTGCTTCTTCGACGGCTCGGACAAGTTCTGCTGTGGAGGGATTCATTGACTGGCCTCCAGTTACCAGTCCGTGGACTCCTAGGGAGTGAAAAATTCTGCGCACTCCGTCTCCGGTTGCAACTGCCACTACCGCAGTCACGGGAGGGGGGCCTGCATGGGGAGTATCAATGGGCCGCGATATTCCACTTTCCTCAGCCACTCTCACCCAATGTTCCTCTTCGACTTGCTCTGCCAAGTCAGTTACCCTAATCCTCCTCGGCCTCCCGATATCCATAGCCGCTTCAATCGCAGCACCTATGTCGCCTGTGTGGATATGACAGTTCCAAATTCCTTCTCCGCCAACTACCACGATTGAATCTCCGACACCACCCCAAACATCTTTGAAGGCATCTATGGCCTCATCTGGGGCCTCTAAGAGAAACATAACTTCATACCTAAGATCTCCGACAGATTCAGCTCCGTGGGGAGCAGCAAGAAGAGCTGCCCCGTGATCACTATGGTCGCCCTGTGTGCCGCCGTATCCTGACGAGGGTCTCCCAACTAACTCGGCGACGGGACCCGGGAGAACGTTAAGGAGGGATTCTATTTCCCGGTCACAAGTTACGTGTAAAAGAGAATCAAAAAGAAGAACCAACCCGGCCCCTCCCGCATCAACGACTCCCGATTCTTGTAGAACCGGCAAAAGCTCGGGAGTTTTCCTTAAGGCCGTCACCGCACCTTGCCTGGCAGCCTCTAAAACCTGGACCAAAGTCACTTTGGCCATCTGCGCTGCTTGGAGAGCAGCCTCGGCAGCTGCAGTACCAACTGTCAAAATTGTGCCTTCAACGGGCCTTAAAACCGCCGCCCTGGCCGCTAATGCCGCGGCATTAAGAGCATCTGCCATTGTTTTTGGATCACATGCTGCGTTTCCCGAAAGGGTTGAGGAAATTCCCCTCAGGATCTGAGAGAGAATAATTCCTGAATTCCCCCTCGCCCCCATAAGAGATCCATGCCCCACGGCCTTGCAAACCGCAGCCATTTTCTGCCCGTCAGCTTCGCTGTCACCCGGGTCTTCTGAGGCCAGTTTTTCCAGATCTACAGAGCCAAGCTCTTCCATAACTGACTCTAGGGTCAGGGCCATATTAGTGCCTGTGTCGCCGTCAGGCACCGGGTAGACATTAAGTCGATTGATTATCTCTTGGTTGTCCCGAAGAGCGTCCCTGTAGGCTTCAATCACTCGACTAAGTCCCTCAAAATTGAGTACTGTAAGAGGTTCCATGTCAGGTGATGCTAATCTGAATCTTGTACCTTTGGTCAATATGACCGAAAAGTTAACTATTTGTCCTGGTAGTTGAGGTTTAAAAAATCTCCAAAAGTACTGTTGGGACCATCTATGGAGGAGTTGATTAATGGCCGCCGTTTGCAACCTGTGTGGAAAGCGACCGAATTTTGGAATGAGTGTTTCGCACTCACATCGTCGAACGAAAAAGCGTTGGGATCCCAATATCCAACGTGTCAGAGCGTTGGTCAATGGCGTGCCCAGAAAGCTGGATGTTTGCACTTCCTGCATAAGGGCGGGCAAGGTAATCAAGCCGCCTCGACGTACCTGGAAGCCTGAAAAATAAAATAACTCAGTAAAATACTGATCATGGCTACCAGTGAGAGACAGAGGAGATCGAGTAGGGGTTTTCTTCTCTCCACCCCGCCTCAGAGATTCGAAGCCGAGGGCATTAGAGCTGTCAGCCACGAAGTGATCGACCAAAGCTTTGGATTAAAAAAAGTTGCCTTTTTGACTGTCCCTTCGATCATCGCCGCGCTTTTTGAAGCGCTGGTATGGGTGACGACACCTCGGGCATCGATGTGGGGTCTAGACGCTCTTGCATTGGCAATTCCCTTTGCAGTCATCGGAACAATCGTGGTCCTTTTTTCATTTAAGGATTCGAGCCTAAAGCCGGCTAAAAACTTCCACTCCTATCAAGAAGAATTTGACAACGCTTCTGATAAGGCAGAATCTGACAAAATAGATTGAGGAAAGTTGCCATGTTGGCAACTACCACTTGGCTTGAAATCCGCCAACAAGAAAGTCTCTTCCCCGTATTTTTCTGCAATCGGGTTCACCAACGATTACGCCGATCTTTATAGGTGGTCTGAGCCCTGCTTTTTCGAACTGATCCGCGGGATCTAAATTAGGATCAAGAGTAAAAATTATTTCATAATCTTCGCCGCCATAAAGTGCGTCGTCAATGTTGGCGCCATCATGGATTGGCACGTCTTCAATTGATATACCTGCATTTGCACCATTTGCCAGATGATCCAATTCGGTTGCCAATCCATCGGAAATATCAATCATTGAACTCGCTCCGATCAAGCGCGCCAATACAGCCTCCTTTACTCTTGGAACCGGTCTTTTCTGCCTGTTAATCAATTCCCCGACAAGTGCGTCATTTTCAATTTCTATCTCTTTATTAATCAACCTCAGTCCGCAACTCGCTCCTCCCAAGGGGCCCGTAACCCATATTGCATCACCAACCGAACACGTATTTCGAAACACCGGTTCATTTGGCTTACATGTTCCAATTGCAGTCACATTTGCTGTCAAAACAGGCGAAACCGACAGATCTCCGCCGACTAAATCACAATCAAATTGGACACAAGCTTCCCTGACTCCTTCCATGACTTCCAATAAGTCAGATCCCGCTGGCCCGCAAAGACTAAGTGTCACCCATCGAGGTTCAATACCCATGGCCGCGATATCGCTAATTGCAGTTGTTACTGACTTAAATCCGAAATCTCTCTCAGTTATTTTGGACAAGTCAAACCCCTGGTCAAAATCGTCGGTTCGAGCTTTTGATGGAGTAATTGCAGGAAGGTGAACTCCCTCGATTGTAAGATCGCTTGAAACAACCAGCAGCTGATCCCCTAGATCCAATATGGCGGCATCGTCTCCGATTTGGCTGCCTCCACGGGCAATAAACATATCCTTTATTGCCTTTATTAGAGTAAATTCAGCCAATTGGTAGTTTTGCTCCACTACTACAACGTATACGACTTCATCAGGACCCCGACTAATCTCCACGAAGTGCTCTAGCTTCGATAACTTCTCGAAATTACATCCAATTTTTCATCTAATTTGTTTATAAGGCCATAACTTTATGTGAAGCCTCCTTTTTTCAATTATTTATAAACTACCTATAAGCAGGACTTATAAGTGGCCTATGAGGATTTGAAGCAACAGAGCGGATTAGGAGCAGTTGGGGGGAATTTTTGAAATTTACAATGCGTCAAAAAGGTAAACTTCTGATAGACAAATTCAGGCAACCCATACTTTGAGTTATCTCTGGATTCTCATTTATAGAGGAAGGTTATACAAATGACACCGGAAGTGCCAACGGAAAATCGCAAGTTGATTGACTGGGTTGAAGAAGTAGCAGCCCTTTGTGAACCCGACCAGATCTATTGGTGCGACGGTACCGCCGAAGAGTACGACAGGCTTTGCAATTTACTCGTTGAAGCAGGCACCTTTACAAAGCTGTCGGATGCCAAACGCCCAAATAGCTACTGGGCAAGATCTGATGCCGCCGATGTGGCCCGAGTAGAAGAGCGCACCTATATTTGTTCGTCCAAAGAATCCGATGCAGGTCCCACGAATAACTGGAAGGATCCAGTCGAGATGCGCGAGGTTATGACAGGTCTTTATCGCGGTTCCATGAAAGGGAGAACTATGTATGTAGTTCCATTTTCAATGGGACCTTTGGGTTCTCCTATTGCTCATATTGGAGTTGAACTCACCGACTCACCTTATGTCGCGGTTTCAATGAAAATTATGACCAGAATGGGTCAGAAAGTTTTAGACCTATTAGGTCCCGACGGTGCTTTTGTGCCATGTCTTCACTCGGTTGGATTTCCCCTAAGCGAAGGTGTCGCCGATGTGCCTTGGCCCTGTAATCCTGAGAATACTTACATTGTTCACTTTCCGGAATCAAGAGAGATCTGGTCGTTTGGATCAGGTTATGGGGGAAATGCTTTATTGGGCAAGAAATGCTTTGCCCTTAGGATTGCCTCAGTTATGGCCCGCGACGAAGGTTGGCTTGCCGAGCATATGTTAATTCTTAAACTCACTTCGCCCGAAGGAAAAACCAAATACGTGACGGGGGCTTTCCCGTCTGCCTGTGGCAAAACAAACCTAGCCATGCTGGTTCCAACTCTCCCGGGATGGAAAGTTGAGACCGTTGGCGATGATATCTGCTGGATGAAAGTCGGTCCGGAAGGCACACTGAGAGCAATTAATCCTGAAGCTGGATTTTTTGGAGTGGCACCTGGAACCAATTTGAAGACCAATCCCAATGCCATTCACACGCTTGACGCCAACTGTATTTTCACAAACACAGCGCTCACCGATGACGGAGATATTTGGTGGGAAGACATGACTGACCAAGCCCCTGCCCATTTAACTGATTGGAAAGGAAATGACTGGACCCCGGAGTCTAAAACCCCGGCCGCACATCCAAATTCCAGATTTACAGCTCCAGCTAGTCAAGATCCGGCAATTGCGCCCGAGTGGGAAGATCCTGCCGGAGTGCCAATTTCAGCAGTGCTGTTTGGTGGAAGAAGATCTTCTGTAGTTCCATTGATCCACGAAGCAACTTCATGGCAACATGGAGTGTTTTTAGGATCAATAATGGCATCTGAGACTACGGCTGCGGCCAAAGGAACAGCTGGAGTCTTGAGGAGAGACCCGTTCGCCATGCTGCCATTTTGCGGATACAACATGGCAGATTACTTTGGCCACTGGCTCTCAATGGCTGAGCGAACTAACGTAGAAAACCTTCCCAAGATTTTTTATGTTAACTGGTTTAGGAAAGACTCTGACGGAAAATGGCTTTGGCCTGGATACGGCGAAAACTCGAGAGTTCTCGAATGGGTTTTCAATCGAGTTGACAATAACGCTGAGGCCAAAGAAACCTCAATTGGCCTGATCCCGACCACTAAATCGTTAAAGGTCGAAGGACTAGATATTTCCAGTGAGGATCTAGAAGCGCTATTGGAAGTTAACGACTCTGATTGGCGAGATGAAATTTCCTCTATTGAGGAGCACTATGCAAAATTTGGCGATAAATTGCCAAAAGCACTTAGAGTTGAATTGGATAACTTAAAGAGCAGGCTCGGAATTTAGCTCATATTGGTCCAATATCTTTTGGAATGCTAATTCTTTAAAAGCCAAAGACCTCTTAAATGCGGCAGAACCTAGGCCCTGTTTCTTTGTTGATGAAAAATTGCTCGACGACCTGTTAGGTAAGAGGCTGCGCCGACTGAGGCCACGGCTGCAATCAAGGCTTCGCCGGCTGTAATTGGCATTGCAACTACCACCGCCAGAAGGCTTCCCAATACCCAGACAAGTTGAAGTTGGGTTTCCACTCTGGCAAAAGCTCGTCCTTGTGCCTCAACCGGAACGTGGTTTTGAACCAAAGAGTCAAGGGACGGTCTTGCCAAGGCTACATTGAAACCCACGGAAAATGTGAGAAAAGCTTCCATCCCCACTCCCCCGACAAAAGCCGCTCCCGCCGCACTCAATGTGATCACGATCATTGAGTAAAGAAGAATTTGTTCCTCTTTAACCCTTCTCCTAACATATGGCACGATCACCGTGCCAAGCAGTGCGCCAATTGCACTTGTAGCCAGCACAACGCCATACCAGTAGGTGGCGGCTTTGGCATCTTTAAGTGCAAAAGCTATAAGAAAAGTCATGAAACCAACTTCGCCTCGCAATACCGACATAGCGCTCAGAGCAAGAAAAGCCTGAGGCGACGACCAAATTCCACCCGCTCCACCCTTTCCTCCCGGGTTCCAAATATCTTGGTCGTCTGGACTGGGACCAAAAGCTATATCATCTCGGCTTTTCTTAAGCCTCCTCAGTCGCACTCCCAAAATCGCGGCTGCTCCAAATACAAAAATGTCTAGTCTCAGAACCCAGCCTGCCCCAATGAGTTCCAGAATAAGAGCGCCGGGTATGGAGGCAATCATCCCTGCAATAGAAGCAAGGAATGCCAACCGCGCGTTTGCTGAAGCAAGGTCAGTATCTGCCGGAACCATATCGGGCACCAATGCTCCTCGGGTAACTACATAGACCTTTGAAGCAACCAGCAATCCAAACGCTTCAGGAAACAAAAATAAGCTCTTAATATCCCCCGCCATAAAAAAACAGATGACTACTCTGGCAAGAGCCGAAGAAATCACCATGGTTCTCCTCATGTGTCGACCACGATCTAATATCGGTCCCAGGAATGGCGCTACCACGGCAAAGGGAGCCATAGTAAGAAGGAGATACAAGATTACATGGCCCCGAGCCGCATTCATGGATATTGAAAAGAAAAGCGACCCGGCAAGAGAAATCGTCACTAATGTGTCCCCGCAAATCATTACCATGTGAAGAAGGGCAAGTTTCCCAAACGGTGATCTCTGGTCTAAAAGGTCAGCAAAAGCGTTTTTGGCAACAGATTGCAACTTCGCCATACGTCCTGAACTTTCACCCATACTATTGATGCTAAAACATTCTCACTATCTAAATTGACCAACTTCAAAACTAAATTAGTTATTTCTAATTTACCCCGGTTTCTCAAGTTGTTACTAGTGAATCTTAAACCTGATAAAACGGCATGCAGGCAGCATTAATTTAGCTTCGACGTAGTCATTTCAAAACTTCTAACTGCTGACAACTTTTAACTTAGATAGCCTGGTATAGTCTAAGAATAATTAATTGATTTGTTTTATAATTAATTTTGCAGATGAGCCTCAATTTAGTGCTGGAATAAATTGAACTCAACTGGAATTAGGTGCACCGGACAGGCAGATATATTTCTGATGACCAGATTTGACAATAAGTACTTCCGCAATTGGGAAAATCTTAAATCACAGAAGATTTCCGCGCTTTCAGTTCTGCCTTTGAGAGCATTCCTTGGATTCACATTTACCTTTGCCGGCCTCCAAAAACTTGCGAACCCGGCATTTGTATCTCCAAATTCTCCGATCTCTATCCAATCCCAATTTCAGGCCTATGCGCGGCATTCCCCGATTGGATCACTGATAAGCCCTCTCCTTCATGAAGCAGAATTAGTAGGAGTGCTCATTGCAATCGGTGAGCTTGCAGTTGGGATAGGAACACTCTTAGGTTTTCTTTCAAGGCTGGCCGCATCCGGAGGAATGGCAATATCATTGATGCTGTTCCTCACGGTCTCATACCATGCTACGCCTTATTACACGGGATCTGACATAGTTTTTGTGTTTGCGTGGGTGCCGCTTGTTCTCGGAGCAACCGGAAATTTGTTGTCGTTAGATGGCTACCTGGCCAAATATTTTCATCGTGAAAAACCCAAGGCTGCAAATAACGAGCCTGGCGACCAAGTTATAGATAGGCGTCAAGCAATCAAAACAATAACTTGGTCGATTGCGGGAGTCAGCGTCTTGCTCGCAGGCGCGGTTGCCACAATTGGCAGGATAATGAGTAGCGGAAATCCTGCCAACTCGCTTTCGCCTACTCTTCCTTCACTGGGCCCAACCAAATCGCCACCTCCAAAGGTTTCAGCCAATACTTCTACAACTGTAAATTCACCAGCAAGTGGAACCACAACAAGTTCGCCCCCGGTAACAAATACCACTTCGCCTTCGACGCAGCCGCCTGCACCATCCGCGCTTCCGCCTGGAACGCCCATTGGAAGTGCTGCGTCGTTACCTCCCGGAAGGTTAGCTTCCTTTACCGATCCCAACACAGGCGACCCAGCCATTGCCTATCACTTGCAATCAGGGGGGTTTGTGGCATTTGATGCGGTCTGCCCCCACGCAGGATGCACGGTAGTGGCTCTTCAAAGCCAGGGAATTTATGAATGCCCCTGTCATGGTTCCCAATTTTCACTTGACAATGGAGCTCTCCTGCAGGGTCCGGCAGCCACTGGACTTAAACCTCTTGGAATAGCACAAGGCTCCGATGGCAATCTCTATATATCCAATTAGATCTTTTCAAATTCCTTATACCCGGTAGATTCAAGCTCGACTGCAAGTTCGGGGCCGCCAGATCGTACGATATTGCCCCCAACCAATACGTGGACCTCAGAAGGAATCAGAACTTCGAGCAACCTCGAGTAATGAGTAATTGCAAGGACTGTCATTCCGGAATCTTTGGAAGCCTTGGCAACCATAGACGCCAAGAGTTCTAACGCATCTACATCTAGCCCCGAGTCAAGTTCGTCCAAAATTGCCATTGCTTTGTTTAACACGAGTAATTGGAGTATTTCCATACGTTTTCTCTCGCCGCCTGAAAGGTCCACATTTACACCTCTCTCCATTAAGGAATCCGTAATTGAAAGTTCTTTATTTACTAAATCGACTCTTCTAATCAACTCTTCCCTTGGAACACCCGGGCTGGCTGCGCTCATTAGCTCAATCGGTGTCACTCCCGGAATCTCGAGAGGATACTGGGATGCCACAAAAAGACCTGCTTGACCCCTTTCGGTCGGTGACATCTCGGTAATATCCCGGCCGTTAAATTCAATTTTCCCAGCGGTAATTTCGTATCCTGGCTTTCCCGATAGCACATTTGCGAGAGTGGACTTCCCTGATCCGTTTGGCCCCATTATTGCAACAATGCTTCCCTTTTGCACGTCGAGATCAAGTCCTTTTAGCACATCTTTTCCCGATATTTGGGCACAAAGCCCTTCAATGTGCAAAATTCCATTGGAAGTTGAATTAGTCATTTTTATTGAATCCTTGATAAAGCGAGTGCCGTCATAAGTTCACCCATAGGGCCCCATCGTCAATTTCAGCGCTATAGGTTTTAATAGGTCTTGTTGCCGGAAGGGAAAGTACTTCGCCTGTTTTTAGTGAAAATTGAGCTCCGTGTCTTGGACATTCGACAGTCATCTCCTCTAAATCAACTTCCCCTTCTGAAAGTGAATACTTTTGATGCGAGCAGGTATCTTCAATAACATAAATCTCGCCCGAGTTTTTAAGCACTGCCAAAGTATCCCTGCCTAATTCAAATTTGGTCAGAACTCCTTCTTTAAGCTCGTCAACTTCACATACTTTTACTTTCGAAGTCAATTGAATGACTCCTCCGCCAAGTTTTTTTCTAACCAGGTAGTAGCGAACTTGGAAATCGCGCGACTCGTTACTTTGTCTAAAGTAGATTTCTGAAAACCCTTTACAAGTAAAACTCTTGCGGCTTCTTCGCTGATTCCCCTGCTCTCTAGGTAATGAAGTTGCTCTTGGGAAAGCGGACCCACCGCAGATGCGTGATCGCACCTAACATCGTTTTCCTCAATGTCGAGATTCGGCACGGACTCGGCATGTGCCATATCTGATAAAAGTAAGTTCCTATTAGTCTGTTTAGCAGACGACTTCTTCGCTCCATGATTCATTCGAACCAAGCCGGTTGTTACGCTTTCACTTTCATCGTCAAGTACCACCGCAGAGACCATCTCACTCTCTGATAAGCGTCCGGAATGATCCTGCTTGGTTCTAAGGTCATGACAGGCGGAACCTCTTCCGACTGTTATTGCCCCTTGAAAACTAGAGCTTGCGCTTCCTTCGTGGAAAGTATCAATACGGCCACGCGTAATAGCTCCACCCGTGGAAACTGCAACAGATTCTAGATGGGCGTCATTTCCTATTTCCGATACTTGCAATGCTACCTGGTTTGTTTCGGTGCTCAATCCTTGGATTCGCAAGTATTTTAGCTTTGCGCCTGACTGAAGTGATATTTCAGAAATCGGCAAAAATAAAGAGTCAACTTTCCTTGATCCAAAAAATTCAATGACGGTCGCCGAGGAATTTGACCCAACTAATATTCCGCTATGAGCGCTAACAACGGCATTTTCTTTGCCAATTAAATTAAAAATATAAATAATGCCCTCATGTGCCAACTCTTGGTTGGGGAGTACTTCAATATTGACAGCGTCTTTAAGACAAGCCTCGTGCAGATACAAAAAAGCGTCTCTTGGAGCATATTTTTCACACAATTGATAACCCAGGTTCTCACACTCCGAAGAGAACTTAACCGAAACGTTAGACTTCATCGGAGACTCATTGCCTAAATCCGAGGTAGCCAATTCTCCGTCAATATATGTAATTACCCAGTCTCGCTCAGTGATCAATGCGGCTAATTCCTTGGGAACCGAGTACTCATCTAGAACATCCAGAAAAGAGCCAAAGCGGTTTGATATGGAATCAGTAATGAGGTGGTATTTGCTCAAATCAAGCAGATTTGCCTTAGCATATCGCCACACGCCGCCTTCATTGGAAGGCGCTTGGCTGTCACTAAGCTCGGCAAGCGCTTTTAAGCGGTTCTCCTTTAGCCAACTAGGCCCAGGTAGTTTCTCTAATGTTTCTGCGTCGAGGGCTATCACGTTGTCCTTAATTTCCATCCTATCCAACTACTTTAGAGTACTGGGTCATTTTGACCCTCCACAGATCGAGATAGGTAAATCTTTCTCTCCCTGCAAGGCCCTATCGGCCTCTAAGATGTTCCTAGCTGCATTTATGTCAGCATTTTCTAAATATCCACATTGTCTACATTGAAACTTCTCCTGAGTTTTCCTGTTCTCTTTGGAGACATATTTGCAGTGTGAACATATTTGTGATGTATGCCGTGGATTTACTCCAATTAGTGTTCTATCAGCATCTTTTGCTTTATAGGCCATAAATTGCAGTAGTTGATTC
>JAJYDO010000060.1 GCA_021777355.1 Actinomycetes bacterium
CTGAAATCCTGGTATTTGAAACTGGCGTTGATTTATTATTCCGTTGTAACCGGCAGTCTTTATGTACCTGTCAAACCTAGCTGGCATAGCTTCGTGTGCATATACAACGGGTTCTGGCCAACCTTTGTCCGCCGATTCTTCCTCCCAAACCGGAACACCAAACACATGGTCTATGTGGCCGTGGGAGTAAACAGCAGAGTTCAAACGATCTTTAGTCCAGCTTCTTAAAAATCCGTGCACCTGTCTGGCGAGCATGGCACTTCCTGTGTCGACTAAAACCAGTCCGTCCTCTGTTGAAACAGCCGTCACGTTGGCAAACGAAGGGATAAATGCCA
The DNA here is from genome assembly GCA_021777355.1 of Actinomycetes bacterium. Lineage (GTDB taxonomy): Bacteria > Actinomycetota > Acidimicrobiia > Acidimicrobiales > JABEUL01 > JABEUL01. Next base: position 336 of record JAJYDO010000060.1, read on the forward strand.
CATCATCTGAAATCTCAACCAGTTGACTTTCGGGAAACCAGGGATGTGCGTCGTGGGGATCTACCTCACCGGTCCATAATTTATCTGCTATTTCTAGAATCGGGTATCCGGCCATTTTGGACTCCTAACAATTTAAAACGGTACAAACAAATTGCACTACCTATGAAGATACACTATTTTGGGTGGGCGGTCCACCCACCCCTGCCGGCAGGTTCGCATTTGGTGGAGGCGGTGTCCCCGGAGGCACCACGGGGGGTTCGCCTGCGATATTGGGGCGAGAAGCACCCACTAGGTCATTTGTCCATAGCGGGGTGAGCATCACGTCGGTTCCGGTATATGCAGCTTGGATTACGAGGCCGTTTCCGGCATACATGACAACGTGGTCAATATTTGCAGGCGTGTCCGATCCGGAAAAATCATAAAAGAGCAAATCACCGGGTTGTAAATCCCAAAGCGCAATCGGAGTGGTCTCATCAAACTGAGCAGCCGCACTGTGCTCTAAAGAAACATTGGCAGAGCGCCAAGCAGTCATGGTAAGGCCAGAGCAGTCAAAGCCGAGGGGACCACTGCCACCCCAAACATAGGGCAGTCCCAACTGTTTTTCGGCGCTGTATAAAGCAATCTCGCCAGGAGTTGCACCCGGAGGCGGAGGAGGAAGGGTACCTACTTCTGAGTTAATTTGGGAGATCATAGCTTCTTGTGAAGGCGTAGCGACTCCTCCGAACTGCAAAAAGCGCATCTGGGCGACAACTTGGGCGAGGTTGCCTCCGGCACTTGTCAATAGTTGCTCGTCAGAACTGACCTGGGTGGCAGCTTCTTTTTTGGCCAGGGATATCAACGCCATTCCATTTGAGGCTTGCTCGCTGGCTAAGTTCATAGCACTTAAATCACTGTAGGCAATTTTTTGCTCAGCTTTTAAACTGGCAAGAGATTTAGCCAAAAAATCGTTCATGGAAAGCCCGTACTCCAACTTCAGCGATGCAGTCAGATCCGATCCTCCCGAATTGATTAATGACAGTTCCTCGCTATTGACGTCGTTTCCCGATATCGAAGCAACTTCAGTATCTATTGCCAGTTGGCGAACTTTACTCTTAATGGCATTTAATTTATTCGTGACTGCTCTATAGGCAACTAGGGCAACTTGATATCTCTCATTAGAAGCCGCAATCGAAATCTGAGCTTGATCATACTGTTCACTGAGAGCTGTTAATTTCTCATCATCGAGTAAAAGCTGGAGAGCTATTAAATCAGCAACACTCTGTGGAGTGGTAGTCGTAGTCGTTGTTGGGGAAGATGCCGTAGTTGTAGAAGGTCCTGAACTAGAAGTCCCGATTCCGCTAGTTCCGGATCTGGCTTCAGTTGTTGTGGTTGAAGCGTAAGACTTTGAGGAAAATAACCCAACAACTAGAACAGTTAGGCACAGAACAATTGAAAGGTACTTTTGTAATTTGATGCATTTTAAGTTCGGATTACACTTACTGACGCAAAGTGTCGGCCTAATTCCCCTGCGTGACATATCTTATTACATTAGCTGAAATTGAGATAATTACTACATAGGTGTTGGAAAAATTACAAACTACTGTTCATTCATAGGAGAATGCCATGGAATATACACCATTTGATCCGAAGACTTGGAAACCTCCGGTATTGTCTATGGCCTGTGATGTTGGAGTCATTAGATCGACATCCAACGGATTCCAAATTTTATTAGTTGAGAGAAGAAACAACCCCTACCAGGGTTTTTACGCGCTCCCTGGGGGTTTTGTCGAAGACGGGGAGACTTTGATTGGAACCGCTATAAGAGAACTCTTCGAGGAGACCAACATTTCGCTGGATCCATCTGACTTGGTTTTTGTTGAACATCTGGACAATCCCGAGCGAGATCCCAGGGGCCGAATCATTACATCACTCTACGGCGCCCTAGTGCGAGAGGATCAAAATGCCAGGGCCGGGGACGATGCAAAAAGTCTTGCTTGGTTTGATATTAATTCACTTCCCGAACTCGCATTTGACCATAATTTGGCGGTCGAGTTGGTTTTAAAAAAGCTCGATATTAAAGCGTAACTAACAGGGAACCGGGTTCCAAGGCTCGGGAATCGATTGAGGAGTGTCCAAAACAACCTGATTGGCAGGCGCTGTTTCTCCTGTGGCTAGCGGAATCGTAGTTGTGGTGGATGGGAGTAGTGTAGATGAACTCGGCACCGAGGAAGAAGTCGAGCCTGAGGAAGTAGTGGGAGCACTTGGCACAGTCAAATTCATGAAGTCCGATATTACCTGGCTGGCATAGGGCTGGGCCGGGCGAAGATAGGTGCTTGAAGATCCATAACTTGTAGTTGGCAAAACTAAGGTTTGGAGAGCGTTATAGGGAAAGCTGTGAAACTCTTCGGCCAACGAAAAAATCTTTGACGCGCTGAAAGTGTCATCAATCTGCAGGTTCTTAACCGCTGATCCTATAAAGCTATTTAGAGCCAAAGGATCAGTTAGATTCCCTTCTGCTTGAGTAATCACTGCCTTGAAAAATGCGTGCTGGCGCCTGATTCTGCTCCAATCGCTCATGCCGTCATAGAGCCACTGGCCATTTGACGTCTCATAGTAAAGATGCCTGCTTCTAACTAGGGCCAGTGCCTGGTCTCCATTGATTGTTTGACAACCTGTTTGAGTAATATTCAAGCCCGAGTAGTTATCCTTTACTTTCATTGGGAAGTTCAACTGAAGTCCTCCCAATGCATTGACCATATTGGAAAGGCCTTCGAAATTAATCTGAATGTAATGATTTATTGGTATTCCAAAGTCTTGCTGTATTGACTGCACCAACTGATCCGGTCCGTTATTGTAGGCGGCATTAATTTTGTCATTGCCGTTTGTCCCGGCTATTGGAACAAGCGTGTCTCTTGGAATTGAAAGCATAGAAATCTGATGAGTTTGCGGATCAATTCGAGCAATAATTATTACGTCGGCTCTTTGGCCTCCGTATTGGTTGGGGCTCCCAAAAGCTTGGGCTTGTCCGGGAGTGCTCACGAACGCTCTTGAATCAGAACCAATCAAAAGGACGTTAAAGGGCCCTCCGACATCGGCTGTAGTGGGAGTCAGGTGGGCAATGTGTACCTTTACTATCTGGTTAAAGCGGTAATTGGCGTAGTAGTAGCTTCCGCCAACAAAACCACCTGATAAAAGTAGGAGCAGCACAAGAGCAATAATCAGCCTTTTTAGCCACTTTTTCTTCTTTTTCCTAGAGCGCCTTTCTTTCCTTGAAAGTTGGGCAATTTCCAAATCACCACCCATGGCCTCTAAGCTTGGACTCGAGCCCACTTTTTGCTTTTTTGACACTATACAAAGATACGTGAAATCGCAGCTATTTTCGTGGCACCTGCAAAAATTGCGCGAAGACCTGCCTAATCAGGGTAACCTAGCCTCTATGTCAATTAAAAGTATAGGAATTGTCGGAAGCGGAATTATGGGTTCTGGAATAGCTGAAGCTGCAGCTATCCACAACTTTGAAGTGGTACTTAGGTCCAGATCAGAAGCGACGGCCAATGCAATGGTTGCAAACATGGAAAAATCCCTAAATAGGCAGGTTGAAAAGGAAAAAATTACTGCAGACGAGCGAGATAGCGCCCTTGGCAGGGTAAGTGCGACTTCAGATATTGGCGCTCTTGCGAACTGCGACGTAGTCATCGAATCGGTAGTTGAGGATCTGGCTGTGAAAAAACACCTATTCACTGAGCTGGACAGAGCTTGCAAAGAAGAGACCATTTTGGCAACCAATACCTCTACCCTTCCAGTCGTAGAGATGGCTATGGAAACAGGGAGACCTGACAGGGTGTGTGGAATTCACTTTTTCAATCCGGCACCCGTTATGAAACTCGTCGAAATAGTAAGGCCCATTACGGCATCTGACGAAACTATTGCTACGGCAATGGAGTTTGCTCTGGCCTGTGACAAAACTGCAGTTGAAGTAAAGGACCAAGCAGGATTTATTGTAAATGCCCTTTTGTTCCCTTACTTAAATAATGCAATTCGGCTTTACGAACAAGGAGTGGCTTCAAAAGAGGATATAGACGAGGCAATGAAAGGCGGATGCGGATTTCCCATGGGACCTTTTGCTCTTCTTGACCTCGTAGGATTGGACACTTCATTGGCAATTTTGGATGCCCTCTACCAAGAGTTTCGCGACCCCAATTACGCTGCTGTTCCGCTATTGAGAAGAATGGTCTCTGCCGAGCTTTTGGGGAGAAAGTCCGGAGAAGGCTTTTTCAGCTATAGAAAGTAGGTAATATGCCGGATCGACCTTGGGTAATGAGAACCTATTCGGGTCACTCGTCAGCCAAAGCTTCAAATGAGCTTTACCGAACCAACCTGGCCAAAGGCCAAACAGGCCTCTCAATAGCATTCGACCTGCCGACTCAGATTGGATACGATCCCGATGACAAAAGAGCATCCGGCGAAGTCGGCAAAGTCGGAGTGCCTGTAGTTCATTTGGGCCATATGAGAGAGCTAATGGACCAAATCCCAGTTGGCGAGATGAACACGTCAATGACAATTAACGCCACCGCGGCATGGCTGCTTGGACTCTACATCGCAAATGCCATCGATCAGGGAGTAAGCCCGGAAGTTCTGTCTGGAACCACTCAAAATGACATCGTCAAAGAGTATCTTTCTCGCGGAACTTTTATATTTCCTCCGGAGCACTCGAGAAGACTTATCGTGGATATGGTTGTATACACAGTCAAAAATGTTCCCAAGTGGAATCCAATTAATGTTTGCTCCTACCATCTCCAAGAAGCAGGCGCCACCCCCATTCAAGAGATCGCATACTCACTGGCAACTGCTATCGGGGTGCTCGATGCCGTCAGAGACTCCGGACAGATAGATCCGGATCTTTTCCCGGAAGTAGTGGGCAGAATATCTTTTTTTGTAAATGCGGGAATCAGGTTTATTGAAGAGACTTGTAAGATGCGGGCTTTTACTTATCTTTGGGACAAAATTACAGGCGAGAGATACTTTGTAAAAGACCACACTCTCAGGCGATTTAGATATGGAGTGCAGGTTAATTCTCTCGGGCTCACAGAGGCCCAGCCGGAGAATAACATCCAGAGGATTGTTTTAGAGACCCTTGGGGTGACTCTTTCTAAGAACGCAAGGGCAAGAGCCATTCAATTGCCCGCCTGGAATGAAGCACTAGGTCTTCCCCGTCCATGGGATCAACAGTGGTCGCTTCGGATACAGCAGGTGCTTGCTTTTGAAACCGATCTATTGGAATACGAAGATATTTTTGAAGGTTCCAAAGTAATGGAATCAAAGACCAACCAGCTTATAGAACAAGCCCAAAGTGAACTCGACGAAGTTCTTGCCATGGGCGGCGCTTTCGAGGCGATCGACGAGCTCAAATCACGGTTGGTTAGATCCCAAGCAGACAGAACCAGAAAAATCGAAACCGGAGATCTAAAGGTCATCGGTGTGAACGTGTTCCAAGAAAGCGCGCAATCTCCTCTTGTGGATGAGGAATCAAGTGGTGAAGCCATCCTTAAAGTTGATCCAAAAGTTGAAAAGGAGTTGATTGAAGACCTTTTAAAATGGAAGGCATCAAGAGACCAAAGTGCTGTGGCCAAAGCCGTTGAAGATCTCAAAGAAGCGGCAAGAAACCCAAATATCAACATCATGCCTCCCACAATTGCACTCGCTAGAGCAGGTGGAACCACTGGTGAATGGGCAAATACTCTAAGGGAAGTTTTTGGCGAGTACCGCGCCCCAACGGGAGTTGGCGGGGCAATTGGGCATCATGGAAAAGAGTTGAACTCAGCCCGTGAGAAAATTGCCGAACTCAAGGCAAACGGTGGTCCTCCTCCCAAAATATTGGTAGCCAAACCTGGCCTTGACGGTCACTCAAACGGAGCCGAACAGATTGCAGTCGCTGCCAGAGATGCGGGTTTCGAAGTTATCTACCAGGGAATCCGCTTAACTCCAGAAGAGATTGCAGTTGCTGCCAGAGATGAGGATGTAGAAGTAATAGGACTTTCAATTCTTTCGGGATCACATCTTGAGTTGGTGCCCGAAGTTTTGGAAAAACTTAAAGAACTAAAAGTTGAAGTTCCGGTGGTTGTTGGCGGGATAATTCCATCCGAAGATGCGGAGATACTCAAAAAACAGGGAGTAAGTGCTGTCTATACCCCCAAAGACTACGAACTTGGGAGAATCATGGCTGATATTGCAGACATAGTTTCTAAAAATCGATCCTCGTCATGACCAGGAAATTGATACCGGCTTGCTACTCTAATTAAAGAAATGACAGAAAATTCCGGAATAGGCAAAGACAACTTAATGCCTTCAGTATTTATTGGCCACGGCAATCCAATGTTTGTTCTTGAACCCAACCGGTGGACCGAGGCATGGAGCGAGTTCTTTCTAAGCATTCCAAAGCCAAAAGCCATCCTGGCAGTTTCAGCCCATTGGTATATAACCAAAAGTGCAGTCACTATCATGGACCATCCAAGAACAATCCACGATTTCGGTGGATTCCCAGATGAACTCTACCGAATAAAATACGAGGCCCCGGGATCAAAGGAACTGGGTTCAAGGGTTATTGAGCTCCTAGAAGATACTCCGGTTGAAAGGGACAACAAATGGGGACTGGATCACGGCACTTGGTCGGTGTTGACTCACACATTTAAAAAAGCCGATGTCCCTGTAGTCCAGTTGTCAATTGACGCGACAAAACCCCCAGAATTCCACTGGAAGCTCGGCGAGATGCTCGCTCCACTTAGAAATGAAGGAGTGCTCATTTTAGGAAGCGGGAATATCGTTCACAATCTTGGACTAGCCCGATTTGAAATTGGTTTCGACCGTCCATTTGATTGGAACGAGAAATTTGACTTGGAAGTAAAGTCAGCTGTGAAGGACTTTGATAAGAGCTATCTTCTCAACTACTTAGAACTCCCCCATGGGAAGCTCTCGGCGCCCACCCCTGATCACTACTATCCACTTCTTTACAATATGGGAGCGCGTTCTTTGTCTGACAAAGTTGTTTCCATCTGTGAAGGCTACGATGCTGGATCGTTATCGATGAGATCTTTTGCACTTGTGTGAAATAGTACCCAACAAGATATTCCCAATTTCACGCTAATTCTGACCTCGCTGAGTGACTAAAGTCCTATACCCCATAGGGGTATAATGTATTAGAATATTCTCGGAGGTTTAAATGGATCACCCCGGTTACAGCGAAAATAAGACAAAAGTAATTAAGCGCTTAAGGCGAGTTCAAGGGCAAGTCAAAGGCATCGAGAAGATGGTGGATGATGACCGATACTGCATCGATGTGCTCGAACAGGTCAGTGCCGCCACAAGAGCTCTCCAAGGCGTAGCACTTGCACTTATGGAAGACCACCTATCACATTGCGTAGCAAATGCAATTAAAGATGGCGGACATGAAGCAGATATAAAAATAAAAGAGGCTTATTTGGCCATCGAGAGACTGGTCAAATCATGATTTACGCAGCACCCTATCTCCTCGTCGAACTAGGCCGAGGTTTTAAAGAAGCGCTTTACATGTTTTGGGAAACACTTTGGCCGTTAGTCCTTGGCCTTTCCCTGTCGGGATCTGTCCAGGCGTTTGTTTCAAGGGAAGCACTTGAGAAAAAGCTCGGCAAACACAGCCCAACCCATATTGCCAGGGCTTCCGGGTTCGGAATGGTCTCGTCATCGTGCTCCTACGCGGCTTCGGCCATGGCAAAAACTCTTTTTTCAAGAGGTGGAGACTATGTATCTTCAATGGTTTTTATGTTTGCCTCTACTAACTTAGTTATTGAACTAGGAATTGTCCTCATTGTCTTGATTGGCTGGCAGTTTGCAGCGAGCGAATTTATCGGGGGGATAATCATGATCGGAATCTTCGCCGTAATCGGTCCTCTCCTTTTCAAAAGCAAGGCTATGGACTCCATACGACTTAAGCTCGCTTCGACTTCTTATGAAGATAAAGTTTCTTGCCATGTAGAGCACTCGCATCAAGAACCGGCAAAAAGCCGAGCAAATACTTTGGCCGGTTGGTCCGATGCAGCTTCTTACGCCATGGCTGATCTGACAATGCTTAGAAGAGAACTTCTTATTGGATATTCCATTGCTGGGTTTTTGGCAGCATTAGTGCCTCACCATGTTTGGAGCGCATTGTTTATGCGAGGACATGGCGGATTTACCGATATTGAAAATGCTCTTATTGGACCCTTTATTGCCATAATAAGCTTTGTGTGCTCAATCGGCAATGTTCCATTGGCAGCTGCATTATGGGTAGGGGGAATTTCTTTTGGTGGAGTGGTTTCTTTCATATTCGCAGATTTAATCTCGACTCCATTGCTTTTGATCTATCGAAAATACTACGGCACAAAAATTATGCTGAAAATGCTGGGAAGTTTCTGGTTAGTAATGTCATTGGCAGGACTAATCACTCAATATATATTCAAGGCAGCTAATTTGATTCCGACACAGAAATCAAATACTGTCCTTTTGGCTAGCTTTTCTTGGAACTACACAACGTATTTAAATATTTTGTTTCTAGTGATTTTCGCAGGTTTGTATTATTTGTATAAAAATCAGCATAAACTCGGAGGCGGAGGCGCATATGGACTTGACCCTGTGTGTGGAATGCAGGTTGAGATAGCTATGGCCCCAGCTAAATCAAAGTATAACGATGAGTATGTTTATTTTTGTTCAGATCGCTGCAAAGAGAAATTCGATAAGTCCCCTAATGAATATTTAACGGAAGGAAAACAGATGAAACTATTTGGAAAGAAAAATGGTGGTGACACAAGTCAAGAAAAAGAGATGAGCAAAGAATTCATTGACCCGGTTTGCAAGATGACAGTTTCGCCAACAGATACGACTCCGAAAGTAGATTACGAAGGAATAACTTACTATTTCTGTTGCCAGGGTTGCGCCGATTCATTCGGAAGTGATCCAAATAAATACTTAGAGCCAACTAAAGCACAATAATTTCGATCATATTGCAAGAGATGAAAGCAGGTATTGCATATCTGCTTTATTTGGCAGAGAAATTAACTGGTTCTAGCAACTCTCAGCTTTTAAATTAGCTCTGGGCGTGGCTTATTTATTAAACTTTAGACTTCCAAAGGTTTTATTTGGCCACTTGAGTTATAACACCTAACTAACAAATTGGTTTCTAAATGTGATCCAAAAGCAACGGATTGTCAATTGGGTTCTTTGAGCCAACAAAAATTGCTCTAGTCAGTAATTCAGGATTCGCTGCCTGGGCCTCCGGAGTCCAATCCTGTGGGAACTCTGGGTGGTCTGGCTGTGTCGCCGAGATATAACCATGCCCCCAATATTCATTGAGCCTTGCAAGCACCCACCTACGAGTAGGCCGACAACCTTTGCCCGATTTGGCTTGGTTTGCAACTTTAGCTACTTCGTCCACTATATTGTCTTCTTCACCTTCGCCAATTGAACAGCAAGTTTCTACAAGAATCATGGAAGAAATAGCTGATAAAGCTTTTAGGGTCTCCGCCGGGGTTGAAAGGTGGTAGAGGGTCCCGTAACAGTAAATAACATCGAATACACCTATCTTGGAAATGTCATCAATGCGCTCAAGATCCAGGTCGGCAATTTCCCTTTGAGGATATTTTTGTTTCATTTCTTTTACGTTGCTGGCCCGCCCATCAGTAGATAAAACGCTGCACCCTTTATTAATAAAAAATGGAGTATGAAGTCCAATGCCAGCTCCGACTTCTAATACTCTTCTGCCCTCAATATCCAATCTCAAACTATCAAGATGTTCCAGTCGAGCCTTGTTAATTGCGAGTGCCTCGGGTGTCAAAAATACGTTAGGTGGCCTCAGCTTTGCCAAAGCTATTCGAGGGAGTTTCTGCAATTTCATTTAATTATCCTTAATAGCCATGGACTCATAGACTTTTATATTATAGGCCGGAGACTTAAATCTTCTCTACTAAAATAGCATTTCCACAGCATAACCAAGCTTAATCTGATAATTCTAACAATTGCATCGCTTGCTTGAATCGCCAGCATACTGAAATTTTTAGTTTCTCCGCCGACAAGTTGATACAAGCCTAGCAAGTAATTAAATCTAATTGATCCAGCCAGGGCAGAAAGATGTGACTGCAGTAAATAACTATGCAACATGTATCTTTGTTAAAATGACTCTTCCCGGAATGGAACAACTCCTGAAACTTCGGCGGCTACTTTAGCTGAGAGAATTTGAAGATAAGATTTTTCCATGGCAATTTGCCAAGATAAGCATGTGGAAATGTCACGGACTTTCACAAGAGAAACAAATACATGACTATTCCAACGCTTGCCAATTCCATCCCTATAACTTTGGCACACCTTAAAGCGGAGCGTTATTCAAGCTGCAAAGTAGATTTCACGCCTTGAATTGATTATAAAAACTGGGAACTTGCTCGCCTTGTAAAGGCTGATTCTTACGGGACAGGCAAATATTCGCCCAAGATGGTACACTCCATAGTGAATAGCGATCAAGAGGGTTTTTGGTGAATAGAGGCCTCAGACAAAACAGATCAACAGGAATTCTGATGGTGGCGGCATTTTCTGTTGTTCTCTTTTCGGCTGCAACTGTCATCTCTAAAGCTTCGTACGGAGCAACACCTTCTTTGATCTGGCAATCGCAAGCCATCTCAATCCCTCCCAACTCAATTATTAATCCGGGAGCTTCGCTAAATTTATCCTACTGTGAATCCACGACATTCTGTATTACTACAGGAACTTACTATCCATCAGCCGGGCTGACCTTATTCAGCGAGATTGATTCCAACGGAACTTGGAATGCTGAGGTAATTCCGTTACCGCCAAATGCTACCAAGGACGCGAAACTCGGAACGGAAATATCACTTAATAAGATAACTTGCGTATCGACATCATTTTGTGTCGCAGTTGGTACGTATACAGATTCCAGCCAGCATCAGGACGGCCTAATCGAAATGTTTACGGGGGGAGCGTGGCAAGCATATGCCGCAGTCCCTAATTCTTCGAGTTTGCCGGGATTTGGGAATTTGAGCGATATATCTTGCCTCTCCATTACCTACTGTGTTGCAGTTGGTTCGTCTATCGAAACTTATGATGGTCAAACGTGGTCGTACCTTTCTCCAAATAGTGTTAGTGGAGCTGGTCTAGATCAAATTACACTCAATACAGTCTCTTGCACTCATCTAGGCGACTGCTTTGCCACTGGAGTTTCCTACTCTGCTAATAACATTAATATAGTGGCTACTGAAGTCAGTGGAAGCTGGACGATTACCCAACAAGGAAGCTGGAATCAACCACATATTGTCGATCGCTACTGTGAATCTGCAACTACCTGCTATCAGATATTGAGTGACAACTCCAGCATATATGGACAATTTGAGCCAAATGGAACATGGCTTGCTATGCAAAGTGTAGTTGGACCAAATGGTGTTATCCCCTATTCGGCTTCAATTGCATCGGATCTATTCTGTTCTGGCGTGGGGTGTGAATTTTTTGCAAATATGAACGTGGCCTCGGGAAGAAGTGAAAGTGTCGTTGTTCAATATCAATCTAATGCCTGGATCAGCTACCCAATCACCATATCGCAAGGACCAACTTTGGCCGTGACAAAAATATCGGCTGCAGCTTGCACTACATCTGGAATGTGCATTATTAGTGGTACTGCAAGTCCCAATACTTCTGCCACCACTAGTCAAAATACGGTCTCATTTTTGGCAACGGCTGAAGTCACTGGGCCCATATCTGTCTCGCTTGGAGCGAACCTTTCGATTGAACAACCACTGATCGTGCAAATTCAGGAGGTTTCCTGTTCCCAGGATGGGTCTATGTGTATTGGCATAGGTTACACTCAAAACTTGGGATTTAATAGCTCAGCTCCTGCAGCTACGATCTTTGATTCGGGCGGAATGCGAAATGTTTTCCCCCCTATGCCGCCGAATGTTATACCTGAGCCGGAAATAGAATTTCTTGGGTTGTCATGTTCTTCATCAACTTGGTGCGAGGCAATTGGCACTTACACGGATAATTCTCAGAATACTGAGTTAGTGGCATATACCTACTCTAATGATGTCTGGAGCGACGAATCAGTTGCACTCAATTTGTGGTCCGATACTAAAGTTTCCAGCCTCAGCGATGTGCAGCTTTCTTGTGGAGGGGTGGGCTCCTGCATCTTCAGTGCACAGGCTAATCCGTCGCATTACTCCGATCCATGGCTAACTATTGTGGGAACACTTTCTAGCGGGAACTGGTCGATTTCTACACCTTTTCCGGGTCTCGACGTAAGTTCGTTAACCTGTCCATCTTCAAACTGGTGTGCTGCAGTAGGACACTACCCTTTTTGGAATGCATCTAATTACGACTATGTTGGAGCTACATACTCTGGCGGCACTTGGGTTGAAGATGCATTTAACCAATCTCAAAACTTACAAGTATACGGGTATGTACTCGACTGCCCTAGGCCGGATTCTTGCATTGCGGCAAGCGGAGAAGAGTCGTATTCTATTGTGCCAGAAGATTTCCTCGACGTCGAAACTCTGGCTGGGATGTCATGGTCTGATCACTCATACTCTGAAAACTTTCTTGGAAGTGCATCCATCGATCGAAACGGAGCTGCCATCTCGATATCTTGCCCGAATATTTCTTGGTGTGGCATAGCGCTTGGCAACTTTGATCAGGAAGCTTTTTACGGTGAAAATGAAGGTTCTGTCACAGGTGCGTTAATCATGGATAACGGATCATTATCCTACAGCCCCTTCAATTCAACCCCATCGACTATGAATTCATACTCTAACCTCATCTCATGTCCGACTATAGGTTACTGTATTGCTGCAGTGACAAGCACTTCCACACTTGAAGAGTATAGATACAATCAGTGGAGCCTACTCTACCAACCTGATTTACCCGGAGGCACAACTGCTGCCTCTTACTACTCTGTTGAGTGCCCGGCATTTTCCAACTGTTTTCTAATTGGCAACTATACAAACACGCAGGGATTCGTAAGCAGCGCCGTTATCCAAGTTGCAAATGACGCGTATTTTGTGTGGGTCGCTCAGATTTCTGGATCAAGCCAAATTGGGATCCAAGGGGTAACTTGGAGTGGCTTAGCCTGTCCAACTGTAAGCATTTGTATGGCAAGTGGATTTGATGAGGATATTTATGGATATATCGATGGCTTCCTTGGCATCGGAACCACGGCATCATCCGCCGTCACAGGACTAAATACTAATACTATGCCAGCGAACTCTCAACCTAAAGTCACAGCACCAACAGGCAACTCAGTCGAACTAAAGAAGCCCAATCAAAACCTACCCAATAATTCTCAAAAGTTACATCCTCTATCGAAGTCATCACCACTTGCTGATGCTGGAATGCCTGCCACAGTTTTGGCTCTTTTAATTGCAGGCGGCTTACTTGTTTTGACTGCATCTGGGGCATTTATACTCCAGCGAAGAAGGCGCAAAGCCTAGAGCTAATTTTTTCTGTAGTTGGCAAGGACTAAGTCTCCTAAAAGACTATCACCAAGAGACAATTCCAAGACATTTGAACTTCTCCTTAACATTACTGTCACTAATGTACGAAATGTTAGCGACGACTTCATTCTCTTTAGCGTCCACTAGGCCTGCAAAATAATCTTGTTGATCGAAAAACCAGCCAGGAGGACGGCGAATCATAACCGAGATGGAACCAAACCACAAGTATCTCTAGTGACCTTATCGGATTGGCAATTCACGCTCCGAAACGTTGAATTTGAAAATATGTCCGATCGTCACAGATCCAATGACTGACCTTGGACAATACAGGATCAACTCGAGCTCGCCCGGAAAGACCCGTTAGGACGAGCTTCGCCCATCCTTTAGCTATGTGGCAATTCTGTAAAAGAGAACTTCGGTTTCTATGATTAAATACTGTGCGCCCTGAACATTTTGCTGCCGAGGTTCGATCTCAATGTGTCATGAATAATACTTTTCGACATCTACTATGACATCAACTGATCCAGCCAACCTACATGGCGTTCCGATATAGATTATGCCAAAAATCATCGGCCTAAATATATTGAACAGCGCGAGACGGAAAATGCGAACTGTCTTTGCATTCTATTCTAATATTCTCCTTTTGAGATTCTGGAAACGGGCTAGTCATTTAGCTCCTCCTACCCCTACATCTTGTGGGTCAGGACCCACCATAACCCCCACATCTTGGGGCAACATTGAACCAGGAGGAGCAAGAGGTGTAGCCCGTTTCTGGAAACTTGAAGTATGATTTTTACCATATTTAAACGGTCATGCCCTACATGAACTGGAATTGATAAAAACGACGAAATCCGGTTGGAGCTATTAAGGCAGTTCTAAATTCAGTCGCCTTCAACATTAGTCACGTAAAGCGGAGTGTAGGATCTAGTTATAACTAATACCAGTTTGCATTCCATGAAGCATTGGAGACCATTTTCAATGCCGCCGAACACGACAAAGCGCTTGCAAATTGTGCGTAGTATATGCCAAGCTGCGAGATTTGTGAGCCGAGAATTGAAAGCGCGTGCCCGGACACCTGTTGCCCTCTAAAGATTGCTACGGCAAAAACGGTATCAACAGCCAGATTTACTTCTTCTAAAAGGAGCCCTTGACACTTGCAGTCACCACTCCTGGGGTCCAAATTGCCTGAATTGTAGAGAATTCCCGAACTCTCCACACAATAAAATTGTTCAACGTAAACGGTGTTAGCCGACGAACATCCTTATGCCTGACAAAGTGATACGTACGAGCTACTCGTGTTTCCAGAAGCCAATTCTCTTGAAATTGTGCTGGAATTTTGACCAAAGGCGCCTCCGTCATTTCTGTAAAGTCCAGCCGCCTCGATAGCAGAGTTACTTAGCGTGCTCTGAATAAGAGCGAAATAGACACATCCGATTCTACAAGGCTGCGGAAGAGATGCTGTTGGAACATTTGAGAGTGAAGCAATTTGCACTCTACCAAGTGCTGAAATATTCTCCCTTGGCGCTCCTAGAAGGTCATAGAGGTCGGCAAAGGAATTTTGGTCGACTACCTAAACTAATTTTGCCGACCTTCCAGATCCGCAAGCATCGATCGGAGCACTTGAAGGACATGAGTGGCCAAAATAAAAGACACCTTGCACTTCAAGCACAATTACACTCTCTGAAGTATTCCCACTTACTGAAAGGCCTAGAAAATTCGCGGCTGCTAGTGCATTTGTATCTACCCAGGCTGCACTTTGGAGAGAGAGATATGTGGATAATTGCTTGAAACTGTGATTGCTAAGTTTTGCATGGCAGATGACTGCTGATTAGATGGGCGCTCAACGACAACACCTATAAATATGCCAGCTCCTAGGGCTACTGCCATATCCAATGCAATCAATGCCAATTTTTTCATGTTGCTCCGGACTTAGATTCCATATCCATTTCAAAAAGTCCCTAAGTTAGTCCTTTGAGGGAAAGTATAACTCGCACGAGTTGTCGGTGCCCTGATGATTCAAAACTTAATTCCATAGTTATTAACTAGCATCGATAAAAATGTGAAATCTGCAGTTGCGTGATTTTAACCATTCACTTGGGTACAAGCATTTGGGCAACCTTAGTCAACGTATTCCAATTCCTCGCACTTCCACCTATTTTGGGCCCACTTAACTTAGGAGCCAACTTTGATTGGCCCGCCCCATAGGGAGTATAGAAATATATGACGTCATTCAAATATTCGAGCTTTTCTCCGGTCGATAGATTATCAGTGAGAAAGTCCAACAATTTGGCGTCCAAATGAGAATTAACGAACACCACAAACAGGCGACTTGGATCTGACTCGTGAATCCTAAGCGGATTGGAGTTAATAATTTTACTTAGCTGAAGTAGAGTCCGAGTGAAAACTATTATGTCTTTGCCGAAATCTTGCTTAATCGCTTCATTTGCCAGCACTGCAATTTTGGAGACGTCTTCATATGTGTCAAGCACTATATTACCGCTTTGGAGATAAGTTGTAGCCTCTCCTAATCCCGCCTTTTCCAAGCAAGTCTTCAGCTCTTTCATATTCAATTTGTTGTGCGGACCCAAATTAATTGCTCGCAGAAACAGTGCAACTCTGCTCAACTATTTTTTCCTTTGTTCAATAAAGAATTTGGCTGCAAGACCATATACGTACAACTTGTAATTTCATCGAAATTGTATTTAAATAGCACCTTCAAGTTTTAAAAGCTTCTGTTTGGTTTTTTCGCCGCCCCAAGCAGAGAACTGCCCCAAACTTCCGTCGCTTCTAATTACTCGGTGGCAAGGCACGATTATTGGAAAAGGATTATTTGAAAGTGCTGTTCCTGTGGCTCTAGATGCTCCGGAATGGCCCGCTTTTGCTGCGAGTTCTCCGTAAGTAATAGTTTCACCGGATGGAAGGTCCCTAAGGGTTCCAAGTACTGATTTAGAAAATTCGCTAAGCCCGTGCCAATTCAGTTCTATTGGCGAAAAATCTACTGGCTTCCCTTCAAAATATGAGTTGACCAAGGCAATGGTCCTTTTTGTCATCGGATCTTTTGGACTTTGGACTTTGTCAAATTCTAAACAGCTTACTCTTGAAGACTTCTCCTTAACTGCTTGTTCCAAAGATTTTGCACTTGACGTCGGCAGGACTAGAGATATTAATCCGCCACTATTCCACGACATGGCACACCTTCCAAAAGAGGTGTCGAAAGCACAAATTTGAACTGCTTCAGACCTTCTCTGCATACCTGGCCAATCCATTCGCACATTTTTTGATAAATGGTGTCACCAATGCCTTTACGATAAGGCCAGATCCAGCAAATCGATCCTCGAAGAAACCTTCCCACTTTATATAAGTCCCGTCTTCTTGGCTCGAAAGGCTGACAACTCCCCGATGTTCTTTCAAAAGTTTCTCGAAACCACCGCTTAGGTAGGTGTACACAAACTCATGTGGCTCAGTGAGCGAAATAAGTTTCTCCCTGCTCTTTAGACCCATAAAGGTAAGTTCTTTCACGGAGCCCACAGCGTCGAAATCCTCGGGGTTAGGGTTCACTGAGGAATCAGCGACTCTCTCCACGCTTGAAAAGGGGGTCCAATTTGACCATGTCGGAGTAGTTGCCAGAAGCTTAAACACCTTGTCAATGGGTGCGGAACTTTGCGCCTCTACCAGCAATTCCCTTTTTGCCACAATTATTCCTCTCTTTATAGTGATATTACCAACTTTGTTGACATACCTTGAATATAAGGTAAACCACGAGCAAGCACCCATATTTTCAAGAGACCAACTAATTGAACGCGATCCATAGCCAGCTTGTAACAACCTTGCACCCTGAGACTTGGGGTTAGCGTAGAGATAGGATATTAGACTGTGAAATTCATTCACGCAGCCGATCTTCATATTGACTCTCCCATGAGAGGGCTCGCCAGCTATGAGGGCTCGCCTATTGATGAGATAAAAGGGAAGACACGTCAAGCTTTTGTGGAGTTAATTGACCTGGCAATTGCCCGTGAGGTGGATTTTGTCTTGATTGCCGGAGATATCTTTGACTCAGACTGGAAAGACTATTCGACCGGCATATTTTTCACTAACCAGATAAATCGTTTGGCGGAGGAAAATATAGAGGTAATCATGATTGCCGGGAATCACGACGCCGTTTCCCAAATAACGAAGAATCTTTCAATGCCCAAAAATGCCCGCAAATTAAGTTCAACGAAGCCTGAGCGAGTTCTTTTAGAACATTTAGACACTGAAATTATCGGCCAAAGCTTCCATACAAAATCCGTCTCCGACAATCTGGCCATAGGATATCCCAATGGAGATCCCTCGCTATTTTCCATAGGCCTTTTGCACACCAGCCTCAATGGCCGGCCGGGACACGACCCCTACGCACCGTGCACCTATGCAGATTTAGCCTCAAAGAACTACCAATACTGGGCATTGGGCCACGTGCACAATCGAGAGGTTGTTAGCCAAGATCCGTGGATTGTATTTCCGGGAAATCTCCAGGGCCGACATATACGCGAAAGCGGATCAAAGGGCGTTACATTGGTAGAGACCACCGGACACGAGATCCAAAGCGTTGATCACATCGAATTGGGAAGTTTGTATTGGCAGATAGTTCCCATTTCCCAAAGTTCCGCCACCTTATTAGAAGAAGTTGAACGAAAGCTCGTTGCGTCTATGAAGCCCTCGAAGCTCAACATAATAAGAGTAGAGCTAGCCCTTGATCACAGTTCCTCAAAATCAGTAGACCATGAAAATCTTCAGGCCGAGATATATTCCATTGCAAACTCTCTCGACAATATTTGGATTGAGAAAATTAAATTCAAGAACCCTGATCCCGATCAATTAATTAGCTTTAACGACGAACTTTTAGATCAGCTAAGAAGTGAATTTTTGAACATGAGAGGCAATGTCTCTGCCTATGAAGCTATTAAAGAAGAGCATAAACAACTGATTTCAATCAACAGTAAAGTTTTTCTCGAACTTACGGAAGATCACCAACTACAAGAAATCATAGACGAGAGCTTTGAGATTATTTTGGACCTTATTAGAAAGGCTAATTAATGAAAATTAAGAGCCTTAATCTAACTCACTTCGGCAAATTCAAGTCTTTGAATTTGCCCTTTAGCAACGAGTCAATCAATATTGTATTTGGAGAAAATGAAGCGGGAAAATCCACCTGCAGATATTCCATTAATCGGCTTCTTTATGGATTAGAGAAAAATGAACCCTTTGACTTTTCATCTTCGAATGTTCCTCTTGCAGTCTCTGGCGAGCTCACAGATGACAGGGGCGCTATTTTAAAAGTATCCCGCCAGAAAAAACCTAGATCAACCATTATGTATGCAAGCGGCGATGAAATTGATGAGACCAAGTGGATGTCCCTTCTGCATGGAATTACCCCTCAAGTTTATTCAAACCTGTTTTCTATTTCTCAGGATGAGATTTCAAGCGGAGGCGCTATGTTGCTAGATTCCAAGGGCGATGTAGGTAAAATTTTATATGGTGCGAGAACTGGGAATCCACACATTTATGCCGCTATCGAGCAGCTCCAACGCGAAGCTTCGGAGATATATGCAAGTAAGGCGAGAACACGAAAACTAAATGAGCTTTCCAATAACTTAAAAGACCTCCAATCCAAAATAAAGGAATTAAGTGTAATCCCTTCGGAGTATAAGTCACTTATTTCTGATTTGGATAATTCAGAGCAAGAACTGGCTCTTCTAAAAGATGAGATTAGTAGATTATCATCCAGGCGCTCTCTTTTAACAAGAGCCTTGGTGGGACTGCCAGTACTTGCCAAGCGGGACAAATTAGTCGAAGATATAAATGCAATTGAATCACTCGGTGTTATGAAAGACATGGATAGGTGCGACAAGTACTTTAATCAAAAGGAAATCCGTGATGGTTCAGAGACCCAAATTAAAGTCATTAGAGACCAGCTTTCGACATTGAAATCGCAGCTGGACGGTATTTCGCTTGATCCTGTCATTTTAGAAGTTGGCAATGTAATTGAAGAGTTAAACGAGGAGCAAGGTGAATATAAAAAGAATCTCCAAGACCTGCCTGAGAGACTGAATGAGGCCCAATATCACCAAGCTAATTTAGAACGAGCCTTGGAATTTATCGGGCTTTCTTGGGATTCACGCTGGCAAGCACTCGTTAAGGATTCGCCGATCAAGCGTTTGGAAGATTACATTAGCGAAGCTTCCCTTCAAATGGCCTCAATCCGAGATGAGGAGGTAGCTATTTCCACTTTGGAGTCTCAACTCGCATCAATTGACGACATGGGAGGTGTCGACATTGACGAGGTTGGGTTGGCCACCGTTGAATCCACTCTGGCGCGAGTCCAAAAAGAAGGAGATATTGAGTCTCGCATTGGAGAGATTACCAGCCAAATTGGCA
>JAJYDO010000061.1 GCA_021777355.1 Actinomycetes bacterium
TTGGCACACACCAGGGCAGCATCGACCCTGCTCACCTGCAAGCCTACCTGGAGGAGTTCACATTCAGGTTCAACCGGCGTAACTCCCGCAGCAGAGGCCTTGTCTTCCGGAGACTCCTTGAACAGGCGGCTTGCACCGGCCCTGTTACCAGAGCCGAGATAATCCACGGGTATCCCTGGCCAAGTAACCACAAGATATAGAGGTAGGAGGAGCTAAATGACTAGCCCGTATGGAAAATAAAGGTAACGAAGAGCTGATTAGAGAGCTGCTGAGAGATCATGTCAAAGGCGTAAGCGGCGCCTTGTTCAGATATCGAATTTTAGCTTTTATAGTTGGGGTTGGTCTCTGCGTTTTAGTTTTTATAGGCATGCCACTCCAATATTTTGCTCATTCCAAAGTCGTAGTTGCTATAGTTGGGCCGATTCACGGATTTGTTTATATTGTTTATTTAGCTGCTGCCTTTGACTTATTTCGGAGAAGAAGATGGTCCATTTGGCAGCTCTTGCAACCTATTCTTGCAGGTCTGGTGCCTGGAGTGGCTTTTGTCGTGGAGCACCTGACAACTAAAAGGGTAAAAGCTGAGCTGGTAAGCGAGCACTTGGCCAAAGTGTAAGTTCGGCTGGCTACTTTCAAATGAAACAGATTCATAAAATGTCCGACTTTATAAATAAAGCGGTCAAATATGCCTAGTATCTGATCATGTCTTTGCACGGAAACACTAAGGCTACCGGGATCCAATGAAATGAAATGGTCCCAACATTTTGTGATCCTTTATTCAGTGCTAGGTGCTGCAAGTTATGGTTTCGCGGCCGTTTTGCAGCACAAGGCAGCTTCGAGCGAAGCTCCCGAGTTGACTATGAAGCTCGGCTTAATTTGGTCACTTTTGAAAAAGCCAATCTGGCTGCTGGCAAACGTTTTAGACGCGCTGGGATTTGTATTTCAGTTTCTGGCACTTAGAAAAGGTGCGTTGGCCGTAGTGGAGCCCATACTGGTTATGAGCCTTGTTTTCGCATTGGCTGGGGCTTCAATTATAAGGAGAGTAAAACCACCTCTTAGCGATACAATCTCGGCAGTTGTCGTAACTATTGGAGTAGGAGTATTTCTGGACGCTGCCCGACCTTCTCAGGTTATTCATAGGGTTCATCCCTTTGGGTGGGCAACACTAACTATTTTGACAGCACTGCTGACAATAGTCGGAGTGCTCATATCCAGAGGTGGTTCTCCAAAAAGAGCGGCTATTTGCTTGGCTGCGGCATCGGGATTTGACCTGGGTTATATGGCTTCGATGGCCGCTTTAACTGGAAAAATCTTCAACCATGGGGTTATTCACACTCTTTCTACAGGCGCACCATATGCTTTGGCGTTATCGGGATTTTTGAGCATTCTTTTGGTCCAGAGCGCTTTTCAAGCTGGGCCTTTACGGTTTTCTCTTCCTCTTATATCTGTGATGCAGCCCGTAATAGGCATAATTATCGGTGAAATACTTCTTGGCCAGAGGGTGAACTTCCATGGAATAGCCCCACTTTTGGAGGTATTGAGTTTGGTGGTGATGACAGGGGGCGTGATATTTTTGGCACGGGGAACTGTTGGGGAAACCATGGGAGGCGGCTAATTGCAAAGTATAATTTTTAGGTGACCACCAATAGCATCTCCATAGGGATCGTAACCTACCGAACGTCACTTGAATACCTTAAAAGATGTTTGAGATCAATTTCCTTCCAAAGCGCGCTGGACTCAGTTGGAAGCGTAGTGATTCGGGATAATGATAACGGTTTTGACAGAGAGATAATTGAACAGGCAATCGCGGCTTCCGGGTTGGACAAATCCCTGGTTAAAGTAGTCGAAGGTGACAATATCGGTTTTGGAGCGGCACAAAATGAGCTCATGAAACTCTCATTTGAAAAAGGCGAATCAGCACATCTTTGCCTTAATCCCGATGCGGCTCTCCATCCAAACTCAATCGAAAATGTACTGGAATTTGCTTCGAGCAAGAAGTTCCTTGGAATATTTGAAATGGAGCAGTTCCCGGTTCCTCACCCTAAGATAGTGGATCCATACACATTTGAGACTCCTTGGTGCTCTGGATGTTCGCTTTTAATTCCTTCGGGAGTATATGAAGCCACTAAGGGATTTGACGAATCTTTCTGGCTCTACTGTGAAGACGTAGATCTTTCCTGGCGCGTAAAAGCAGAAGGGATGCACTGCTATCTAGTCAAAAATGCACAAGTAGCTCACTTTGTTCATTCAAGGTCGAATGACTCAAAAGAAGATCAATTAAGAGCGCTCCCCTTAATATCTGCGGCAAAACATTTGGCTGATAAGTGGGGATCACCTAGGTTTTCAAAGGACATGGCCAAAGAGTATGAAAGAAGATCCGGTATATCCATTGATTCAGATTCTTTAAATAATGTCCCAAGGCCAAGCCCAAGCTCGCTTTTAAAAGCACAGCCCGACTTCTCTCACATGCTAGTTTTCTCGCCTTCAACTTGGATTGAAGAGTAGCCCAATGGCATCCATGAGCATCAATTCTTTTGCACAAAGTTCCCGGGGAGATCTGAATTGAGACCAAATATAACTGTCGTGACCAGGACCCAGCCCGGGCGAGAATCATTTTTAGAAACCGCACTTTTTAGTCTTTCTTCACAGTTGCTTGTGCCCGAGGAAGTGTTAGTAGTTGCCCACGTTGTTTCAAGCGGACCATTTGTAGAACTTGAGAATTTGATTGGTGCTTATAAAACTCAATTTAATTCGATCCAGCTTTTGACGCATTCATTTGAAGGAGACGGGAGAACGGTATCTCTTAACATGGGTCTCGAGAAGGCTACCGGGAAATATCTTGCGTTTTTAGATGATGACGATGTTTTCTATGAGCATCATTTCAGCTCTCTTGTCCAAGCATTAGAAAAAAATGACAATGCTTGGGCATTTTCAAATGTAGTAAGAGCGGGATATGGTCCTGATGGCAACGGCTACTCGCTAAGGGAGAGGAGCCAACCATTTAAGCGGAGCGGTTATTCATTTTTAGATCACCTTTATGAGAACTTCATTCCTATCCATTCATTTATCCTGGATCGCGATAAATGTCCATCTGAGGCTAGATTTAATGAGAATTTAGTCCGCCATGAAGACTACGAGTTCTTGCTTCGCTTGGCTTCGAAGTTCCCTCCTTATTATCTTGATGAAACAACTGCTGAGTATAGGATTCGACTGGATGGATCGAACTCTGTTCTTGACGGCTCAAGTGGAATGACTTCAGAAGAGTTCATGTTGAAACGTGAGATATGGGTGAAAAGTAACTACATTCTCGACCAAGTCAGGAAAGAAATTGTCGGGTGGTGGGCTCCTGAGCTCAGAGAGGTAACCGAGAAGTTGGGGAGAGTAGCAGACTATTTGTCGACAACTGACTTAACAAAGCGGATGGAAGAACAGAAAAAGGCCCAAGCAATGGTGGATGAAATTTGGTCTTCCACATCTTGGCGAATTACGGCGCCAATCAGAATTGCCGGCAGCATAGCTAAGAGGAGTCCTATTCCGAAAAAGCCAAAAGTCCATTCTCTTAAGGATGGCCACGAAGTGGTCAACGAGATTAAGTCATCTTTTGCATGGAAAATTACAGCACCACTGCGAAGAGTGAAAGATGCGAAATTAAAGAAGCAGCCATAGATATCCCAGTTTAAAATGCGTAAGTTATTTTGCCAACCAAATGTGCCTCCAAGAGATTTCCGATAAGATTTTCAAATGGAAAATGCCGTAAGCGCAACTTCGCTGAAAATGCAGGGAGTTGGATCATTTTCTGACGTATCCATAGCCGTGCTTATTCCATGCTTAAATGAAGCTAAAAGCGTCAATGGGGTAGTTACCTCATTCAAACAAGCCCTTCCAAGCGCCAGAATTTATGTCTATGACAACGGTTCAACAGATGAAACCGCAGAAGAAGCACGTAATGCCGGAGCGATAGTGAGAGAAGAGTTAAGGCCCGGAAAAGGAAATGTGGTCAGAAGAATGTTTGCAGATATTGAGGCAGATGTTTATCTGATGGTAGACGGAGATGGGACTTATGATCCCTCAATCGCTCAAAAGATGGTAAGTATGGTGGTTGAAGACGGATATGACTTAGTGAATGCTATACGAGTCACCGAAACCGACAACGCTTACCCTCCGCTTCATAAATTTGGAAACACTCTTCTTACGGGTTTGGTAAGAAGAGTGTTTCAGCGTGAAGTAAAGGATATGCTCTCTGGATATAAGGCACTTTCGAGACGTTTTGTTAAGTCATTCCCAATCTTTTCGGCTCGATTTGAAATTGAGACTGAAATAACCGTACATGCAATGGAACTGAATGCTTCGGTCGGAGAGTTGGACGGCGTATACATAGATCGAGAAGTAGGTTCAGAGTCAAAGCTAAGCACGGTTGGCGATGGATATCGGATTTTAAGGGCAATATCTAAATTGGCAAGGCAGGGCCGGCCCCTCATGTTCTTTTCAACGATTGGCCTCATTCTTGCTGCCATAGCAGTCATACTGGGAATTCCAGTAGTTATAACCTTTATCCAAATTCACAAAGTTCCCCGGCTTCCCACTGCGGTTCTTTCAACGGGTTTAGTACTGCTGGCATCACTTAGTGTCACTGCAGGATTTATTGTTGACGCAGTCACTCGGTCTCGAATTGAAAGCAAAATACTGAAGTTTTTAAGCGTTCCCACTATTCAAGGACTTGAGGAAAGAAATCAGTCTTGAAGCCTTTGGTTCGGGAGCAAAACTAAACCCTTTCAAGTGTGATTTTCAATCGGGTTTTTGCATTGGGCTTATCCGGCCATTAATGGTCCAATTCTGAATTTGGCAAAATGAAAATTCAACTATTGGAGTTTAGATATGAAGCCATAAAGTGCGTCCCACCATTGTCCGGGATTTTCAAACTGTGGAAGATGCCCTGCATTTTCGATCAAAGCCAATTGAGCATTTTTCATGGTCTTTGCAAGTTCTTCACAAGCAGGCAAAAAGCCCGTGTCATTTTGGCCGCAAATTACCAGACAATCAGTATCCACATTGCCAAGTTCACTTAGTCTGTCTACTCGATTGGACAGTGTTGCAGCTAGCGGTTCAAAGGCATCGGGACTTGTCTCTAAAAACTTTCTGTCTGTAAATTTGGCGTATTCAGGCTTATTTTCAACAATTTCAAGGTACTCTTTGGTGGCAGACATCATTCCTATTGCCTTAGAGGCCTTCAGCAAACCCTCAGTCCCTTGGCTATCGAGAATTTCTTTTATTAAAGGAAGAACTTCCTTAGGAATACTTATGGGCCCATAGTGCGTATCCATCAAGATAACCGCTTTAAATATAGAAGGTTCTTTGAGGAGTGCTTCTTCCAATATCATTCCCCCAAGGGAGTGGCCCAGAGCAATGCATGAGGAGAATCCAACCGCTTTGATCAAACCAAGGAGGTCGGAGGACATAGTTTCGAGTGAGTAAGCATCAGGGCTTTCAGGTTTTCCGCTCTGGCCGTGGCCTCGCTGATCGTACATCACAACATGAAATCCCTTTTGGGCAAGAATTTGGATCCATGGAGTAAAGTCCTCTTTGGCACCGGAGAAGCCGTGTACAAAAATTAATGGAATGCCGCCTTGTCCAAGTTCTACAACGGCCAGGTCAATCCCATTCACTTTTATGTTTTTACTCGGAGTTGGTCCCATCGGGATGATTGGATTACCTGGATCCACTTGGTCGGCACTTTGTAAAGTGTCAATGTCTTGATTCATGAAGTCTCCTTTGCGCCACGTATCTGATAATACTTAATTATTTAATCAAAAGGGAAATTGAGGTTTTCCTTTGGAAGGACTTGCTGCGAAACTTCAATAGGCTAACCTGCTTTGTCTCCTGAGAAGTTTTTGAAACCAAAAACCTGCGTAAAAGTTGCTCAGATTTCATTTGATTAAAGGAGTTGGTCAGTTTCGACCAAGAAAGTGATTATTTTTATCCAACTATTGACACTAGGACTGCAATTAGTTAGAATGAATGGCACTGCAGGATGCAGAGCTCAACCGAATGCATGGCATGAGCATCGGATACCTGATCTTAGATCGAGGTTGTGGCAACTTATTAAGGTGCTTGGATAGGAGAATATTATGGAAATTGTAAGAACCCCTGATGAAAGGTTCGCAGATCTACCCGGATATCCTTTTGAGCCACATTATGAAGATCTTGAGGGGTCCCTCCGAATCCACTTTTTGGACGAAGGGCCAAAGGATGCCAATCCGGTGTTATTGATGCACGGGGAGCCCTCTTGGAGCTACTTATATCGCAAAGTAATTCCGCCGCTCTCAGAGGCTAATCACAGAGTAATTGCGCCGGATCTAATTGGTTTTGGACGATCAGACAAACCGGTAAATCAATCCGAGTACACTTACGCCAAACACGTCAAGTGGATCCATGAATTGGTATTTGAGAAACTTAATTTAAAAAACATCACTCTTTTTTGTCAGGATTGGGGAGGGTTAATTGGTTTGCGGCTGGTTGCTTCACATCCTGAGCGTTTCGACCGAGTAATTGTGGCCAATACAGGTCTTCCTACAGGCGAGGAAAAATTGAGTGACGCATTTTTTGCGTGGCAAAAGTTTTCCCAGGAAAGCGTGGATTTTCCGGTAGGCCAAATAGTATCAATGGGCTGTTTTTCCAAGTTAAGTAGTGAAGTAATAGAAGCATATGACGCGCCGTTTCCAGATGACAGGTATAAAGCAGGTGCACGAAGATTTCCAATGCTTGTGCCTTCATCGCCAAAGGATCCTGAACACGACGCAAATGTTGCCGCTTGGGAAGTATTAAAGAACTTCGACAAGCCATGGCTTTGCGCATTCAGCGACAAGGATCCCATCACAAAAGGAACAGACCGTATTTTTTTCGAACTTGTGCCCGGAACAAAATCAATTGATCCAATTACAATCCATGATGGTGGTCACTTCCTCCAAGAAGATAAGGGCGAAGAGATTGCACAGGTAATTGACACCTTTATCAAAAGCACTTCCCGGTGAGGGCAAAGTACTTTTATTCAGAACTATAGAAATAGAATTCATAGTATAAATTTTCAGCAACATCTGTAGAAAGAAGAATCACATATTTAATATAGGGTGTCTTAGCAGTACATTTTTAGCAAATGAACTTTCTTTACCAATGTTGCCACTTAGGTGAGTTTTTTAACTAAGTTGAATGTGTGCCTGCAAACGATCAAAGTTATAGCAGTTATCATCGATCTCGAAGTAACCTCCACAGACCTTCAATTGCAGCTCGAAGAAGACAGTTGAGACGAAGGCGAGCTGCCGCACTGTTTGCACTTGTAGTGATAATTGTTGCCATAATTGTGGAAGTCGATAAAAACTCAGGCACTCCTTCCACTCACGCCACGACTACTTTAAAAATAACTACTACTACTACTTTGATACCCACAACAACCTCCATTCCAGCCAACGGAGGGATAGGTTCTTATGCTGTTGGTTACGTCACCCAAGACATCACGTACTCTCTAAATGGACAAACAAGGTCGTTGCCCACAATTATCAGGTATCCCTCTTTGGGCACTCCCGGTGTCAACTACCAAAGCCCGGGATCATCTCCGGTTAAGTCGGCGTCGCCGTATCCGCTTATTGTTTTTTCCCAGGGTTTTGATATATCAGCAGAAGCCTATATCGCGCTGTTAAATACTTGGGCAAGTGCAGGCTATATAGTTGCCGATCCAACTTATCCATCTACTGACCCAAGTACCCCCGGCGGGCCGCAGAGGAGCGACCTGGTCAATCATCCAAGCGACCTTCGGGAAGTCATAAATTACCTAAGCTCAATGAATTCTATGGCCGGCACTCCGCTAAATGGAATTATTGACACAAGTTCGGTTGGAGTAGTTGGACATTCAGATGGAGGCGATGTAGCTTTGGCGGCAGTTGCCAATAGCAGAGACATCATCCCCGGGATAAAAGCTGCAGCGATTTTATCTGGCGCGGAGTACCAGCCTTTTGGGGGGTCATACTTTTCAACTGGCCAAAGTACGCCACTGTTGGTTGTGCAGGGAACCAATGACAATATCAATCCTCCGGGATGTTCCGCTCAGATATATAACGGTGCTGCCAAGCCCAAATACTTTCTTGGAATCATTGGTGCATCCCATGAGAGTCCGTATTTAGATTCCGGCGCCGAACAAAAGCTTGTCATGACAATGACAACGTTATTTTTTGACACTTGGCTAAAAGGAGAGGCCAGCGGTGCCCAGCTCTTAAACTTGCAGGCTCAAAGTGCAACAAGTATTTCATTTTGGTCTAACGGCACTTCAATACCTGAAACTTTAAATGGCAGCTGTCCGGGAGCTCCTAACAATGGATAATGAGGCTTTTGAAAGCAACCTAGTACTTCTGCGGCAAATGGAGACATCAGACGTTGAAAGCTGCGTCGAACTACATTCCACAGTTTTAGGTGTCGAGTTTATCGTCAAGGCAGGCAAAAGTTTTCTCCGCTCCTACTATTTGTCATGGATGGCTACTTCCACATCGATAAACCTTGTTGCATGCCAAGGCCCCGATATCAAAGGTGTCCTGCTTGGAACTTACGATCCAGGAACTCACTATCAAGAATTCACCAGGGAATCCGGATCAAAACTTGCTTTCGAGATGATAAAAGCAAGTATCATTCACCCACCATTTGGAGCCAAATTAATCAAAACAAGAGGAGTTAGGTATCTAAAAGGGATTTTGCGTATAGCAAGGAAGACGAAAGAAAATAGCACTGCAGAGCTACGAGAAGTAGCAGAAAACAATCGCAGTGCCGAGTTGACTCATCTCTTTATTGACCCAAGCGAGCAAGGAAAAGGAATTGGCCAACAACTTGTTGAAAAAATGTCAGATATCTGCGCAGAAAAAGGAGTCCACAAAGTTGTATGCGTGACGCCTCCTGCTTTTCGAGCACGAGAGTTCTATGAGAAACTTGGATTTAAAGATGTAGGCACTACAACTAGTAAAAGCGGAGAGGATTTCGTGCGGTATGAACTGGAAATTTAAGAGCTAAAAAGTCTTCCTTTTGGCCAACAGATAAACCTAGGCCCTCAATGGGCAATCTCGATGTCCTTTTCATGAATTTCCTGAAAACTCAAGGGTGTAAAAGAGCATAAAACTATCCTGCTACCAGCTGATATTAGATTTTTGCAATTTATCTCTTCCACAGTGTAGAAAGTATCTTTGAAGTGCCAAAACCGTCGTAAGTGAGGTTTCGCTCTTGCTTCGTTCGTAATATTACGTTATTATATCTCCATGAGCCAAAATTTCCGCCTCGGAGCTACAAAACGAAGAGTAAATGCGCACTGTGAGGCTTTACTGCCTGTGGATTTACAATACCTGGCGCCGAAATACGAGCAGTTGTGTCCGTCATATGGTGAAAGAGATGCGAGATGACTGAGCTATCCGTAGACTCTCAAGAACAAGTAAAGGGATTGAGCATTCCGGAAGATCTTGCAGGAGCTGAAAACTGGGTCTTACCCGGGTCACGAACATCCAGGCGGCTTAGGATCTATGGAACTGCCCTTAAAGTAGGTTCTCGCTATGCTCTAGCTTCATTGCCGGGCCGTTCTCGGGTATTGCGTAAAACAAGAATCACTTCGGCACACGATCTCGGAGCGAAAGATCTATACGAGACTGCAATCAAGTTGCGAGCGTCTTTCTTAAAACTTGGACAGTTCGTATCTTCACGTCATGACCTATTACCTCCTGCATATGTAGACCAACTTTCCAAGCTTCAGGATCGTGTCCCACCTGCACCTGCCGCCATGGTGCGCCGGACTATTGCAGAAGATATAGGCCCCATTGACGAAGTGTTTTCCCAATTTGACGGGCACTCAGCTTCAGCTGCGTCGCTGGCTCAAGTACATAGAGCAATTCGCAAAGACGGACGCGAAGTGGCGGTAAAAGTCCAGTATCCCAGAGTGTCTCAGATTGTTCCTCGCGAGGCTAGGGACACTCGGCTGATTCTCAAAATAGCGTCGCGTTTTGTAAAAGGGGTAGATCTGGCAACTATCGGCAAGGTTCTTGAAGAAGTTGTGCTCTCTGAGATTGATTATGTTCAGGAAGCTGCCAACATGGTGCAATTTGGCGAGAACTTCGCAAATGAAACTTTGGTGGAAGTACCTAAGCTACACGCTGATCTTTCACGAGGAAGGGTACTTGTGATGGACTGGATCGAAGGAGAAAACCTGGCACGTGCCCTCGCCCATGCCGACCATGACTTTGCTTCAGAAGCTTTGAGGGTATTAGTAGATGCTTTTTTGAAACAGATCTTAATTGACGGCTTCTTACACGCTGACCCCCATCCGGGCAACTTCTTGGTGCAGTCAGACCCACTCAGAATAGGAATGGTTGATTTTGGTGCCTGCTACAAGATTTCGGATCGCACCCGCCTCGCACTTAGGCAGCTTTATCGAGCTGGTATTGAAATGGACATGACTGCAATTGGAGATGCACTATACGAGCTGGGGTTTCGGACGGAAAGCGGAGATATAGAAGGGCTCGTCGCATTCGGCAGCTTGTTCGACTTCGACGCAGAAGACGGAGCAGATCGCGAGGAGAGCTTCAAGAGGTTGGTTGAGGCATCAAAGGTTAATCCCCTTATCAAGATTCCCGACGATCTCATTATGCTCGGAAGAGTGTTAATTGTTCAAACCGGCCTAGTTGCCAAGGTAAAGCCCACCTGGAAAATGGACGATTTAGTAATGGCGAGGCTGGAAGAATGAAAGAGATAAGGCCACTATTTAAGAAAACTTGCCAATGAGCCTGTCAATTTCCTCCTGGATAAACTTTAAAAGTTTTTCAATTTATTATTCTGATCTATCTGTTTAAAAAACGAGAGAACTTTTACCAAGCACAAACAAAAAGAGTCTCTGCTTAGCTGTAGTAACCCATTACGTCAATTACCAGATCTGAACTCTTTAAGGAGTAAACAGTAACTGAGTGATTGGTGCCGACTTCAACTATTGTCAGGTTGGCTCTGGTTTCTCCGGCTTGCCAGTTTAAATCACTTATGTTAGGCGGTGTAGTTGGGCTTGTAGGCTCAGGGTAAAGTGTGAAAAATCCTGGAGATGTCGAATTGGTAGTTGTGACATTGATAACTACGGATTTTGCACTTATTGGTATTGTGTCGATTCCAGTGACTGTTACATTGATGGACCCATTACTAGGTATTGTCCCAATTCCATTAGTGTCACATTGGTTAGACGCTACATTTGGTCCAGATGGTCTTGTGTCACAGATCCTAACAGGGACTATAGGGGTAAAGAAAGTTCCACCCGATGAACCGGAACTACCTGTAATGTACCCATTTACATCAACTATGACATCTGTTAATCCATTTAAGTTATAAATATAGATATCACCCGTTGATGGATCTATTGGAACAATTATCCTGTTAGCTACGCTCTCATTGGCCGTGAAGTTCAGATTAGAGGCCAAAGGAAGCGTAGAACTTCCATAGGCTGTTAAGAATCCTCCGGCGGATGTGTCTGTGGCAGTCAAATTGGCCACTAATGCCGTGGCATCTGAAGGTATCGAGTTACTCCCAGCAATTTTCACCGAAAGGATGGAGCCGGAATTTAAAGTGCCGCCATTTCCGCCGTTGTTGCATTGATTGGTAGATACGCCGATTTGATCCACTCTGGTGTCACATATCCGAACCGGGCTAAGTGGAACAAATGCTCCCGTGGCACTAGGGGAAGTAGGAGGTGCGCTGTAGCCTTCAACATCGATTATCAGATCGTTTGATCCCATGAAGTTGTAGATAGATATATCGCCATTAGTTCCTAAACCAACTTCAACTAGGTTTGCAATATTTTCACCAGCTGTGAAATTGACATTGGATGATAGTGGTTTTGGGTAACCGGTTGGATAGACAGTCAGATAGCCATCTAAAGAGGGATTTACGACTGTTATGTTAAAAGCAACGGATGAAGCATTAGAGGGGACCTGTCCATTACCACCAATTGCGATAGTTAGAGTTGCACCCGTGCCCAGGGTGCCACCTGTTCCGCCATTGTTACATTGGTTGGTAGCCACACCTTTTTGATCAGGTCTGGTGTCACATATGCGAGTGGGAGTTATAGCCGTATATGCCAAAGGCAGTACATATAAAAACTGATCAGCTGAGAAGTTAGTGGAAGTTCCACTTGGAGTAGTTACAGATATATCAACTGTGCCAGAACCAGCAGGAGAAGTGGCTGTTATTGAAGTATCTGAATTGACTACAAAACCAGTGGAGGGAGTAGATCCAAAATCAACAGAGGTAGCTCCAGTTAAATTACTACCGGATATCAAAACAGAGGTGCCACCGGCTGCAGGGCCTGATGATGGAGAAATGGATGTGACTGATGGTACAGTACTGTATTTGAATTCGTGGCTCATCGAGTCGAATGCGATGCAAAAACTACTTGACGAACACGATACCTCGCCTAAAGAACCGATGCTGTCAACTGCCACAGGAGTAGACCAAGTGGACCCGTTATAGATAAGTGCATTGCCCTTACTACCGACTGCCATGCAAAAACTGGAGGAAGGACACGACACTGAATTGAGCGAATCCAGTGGATCAATCAAATCAGGAGCCGACCATGTGGAACCGTTAAAACTAAATGAGTTGCCAGATAAGTCGACTGCCATGCAAAAACTGGAGGAAGGACACGACACCGAATTAATAGGTGAGTGGCTATCAACAAGGTTAGGAGCTGACCAAGTGGAACCGTTATAGCTAAGTGCGTTGCCGTAACCATCCACCATCACGCAAAAGGTAGTGATGGGGCACGACACCGATGTGATGTAATTAGTGCTGTCAACTGCCACAGGAGTAGACCAAGTGGAACCGTTGTAGGTAATTACTTTGCCAAGCATATCTGCTGCCATGCAAAAACTAGGGGATGCACACGAAACCGAATTAATAGGTGAGTGGCCATCAATTGAAGTTGGGGCCGACCAAGTGGAACCGTTATAGCTAAGTGCGTTGCCGTTAAAATCGACTGCCATGCAAAAACTGGGGGAAACACACGACACCGAAAGGATTGAATTATTTCTATCAACCAGTGATGGGGCTGACCAAGTGGAACCGTTATAGCTAAGTGCGTTGCCACTGTAATCGACTGCCATACAAAAACTAGCGGAAGGGCATGATACCGAAAGGACTGAATTATTGCTATCAACCAGTGATGGGGCTGACCAAGTGGATCCGTTAAAGGTAATTGCGTTGCCGTAATTATCCACCGTCATGCAAAAACTAGAAGTTGGGCATGTCAGTGCCATACACAAACCAGAAGTTCCACATGTTCCTGAATAGGATTTGCCAGGGCTATCAACCAGTGATGGGGTAGACCAAGTGGAACCGTTATAGCTAAGTGCGTTGCCACTGTAATCGACTGCCATGCAAAAACTAGCGGAAGCGCACGACAATGAATATAGATAATTACCGCTATCAATTGAAGTTGGAGCTGACCAAGTGGAACCGTTATAGCTAAGAACGCCATTTTGGTTATTTGCTGCCATGCAAAAATCTATACTCGGACAGGTTAAAGCAAACAGATAGTTGCTTGTACCAACTGCTACTGGTGCTGACCAGGTGGAACCATTAAAAGTCAGTGCACTTCCAATGCTGTCAACTGCCATACAAAAACTAGCGGAAGGACACGCCAATGAAAGTCTATTAGTGCCGTCAACTGCTACAGGAGTAGACCAGGTGGAACCATTAAAAGACAGTACACGCCCAATGCGGTCAACTGCCATGCAAAAACTAGAAGATGGGCAAGTTACAGAATCTATGGTATTGGTGCCGTCGATTGAAACGCGAGCTGACCACGCGGAGCCATTAAAACTGAGAGCGTTTCCCCCGATATCAACAGCCATGCAAAAATTGGCGGTAGGGCATGAAACTGAATTGAGAGCAACTATACGATCAATTAGTAAAGGAGCTGACCAAGTGGAGCCATTAAAACTGAGAGCGTAACCGCTGTTATCGACAGCCATACAAAAACTAGAGGTAGGGCATGAAACTGATGTAATACTGCCCCCTCCAAAAATTGGATTGACAACAGTGGGCCCAGACCAGCCAGTTGGGAGCGTGGCCGCGCTTGCATTGTTACTGATGGAAATGCCTACGATGAAAAAAGAGACAAATAGAAAAAGAGGTCGGAAAATTGCAAGCAACCTTGTGGCTTCAAATCTTTTAGCAGGTAAAGTATTCATCTTGTTGCATGATCCTATGAGATTGTATTATTGCCAATTTCCAATTAGTGCTTTATCTTACGATTCTGGTAGAAGCAAGAATCAGCTGGCAAACTGTCTGTTTCTGAATCCAAAGTTTAACAGGCAATTTGAAACTTTTCTTGTTCCAGTGAATTTTTGGTTTTTGGCTCCCCGACACCAACCGCCGCCTTAATATTTTGAGTCAGCGAGACTTAGGCTTTGATAATGGATTGATCCACTTCACCTCATCGGTGAAATGTTCACAATCACTATCGGCAAAGATGATTGACAATCCGTGCTTAATGGTAAATGCTGCAAGGAAAGCATCAGGTTTTTTATTTCCCACTAAATCTAATTCGAATATTGATGAACTAAAACCCCCATTCTCGTGGGAAATGAGTGACATAAGTTATCGAGCTCAATCTATGAGTTTGTAAATCCCCGGTCGAATGCGTATTCAACCGCCTATAAATGCACGAGGACTAGCGCTAACTTTCCGATAGCATTTATAGTTTTCCAGGGCGATTCAATAGTTATTGAACTTTATAGCGACTCTTCTACACAATTTCTTGGATCTTTCAGATTACGGAATATAGAGTACTTGAATTACGGCATAAAATAGCCTCGGATTCCAGAAAGTATGGTAATAAGATTGAGTGTCAATTTCCCTTCAAAGCCATTTACAGGGCCGTTTGACCACAATTATTGATCGCCGTCTTGCCGAGGAACCAGTTATTGTTCTCCAAGGACCAAGATCGGTCGGGAAGTCGACTATTTTAAGGGAAATTGCTGGCAATCACCGAGTTGCCCTAATAGAACTTGATGACCCCTCTGTACAAGATGCTGTGCGCTCAAATCTTTCTACCTAAGTTGCGACGAAGCCACCCGTCTATATTGATGAATACCAGAAAACCCCGCTGATTCTCGACGTCATCAATTCTCGAATAAATCGTTCAACTAAACCCGGTGCATTTATCATCACAGGCTCAACCAGATACCAAGCTCTTCCACTTGCGGCCCAACCACTAACGGGAAGGCTTCACGTGATCACTATTCTTCCACTTTCCGAAGGTGAAATAAGCGGAATCACAGAATCGCTTCTATTTAACTTAGTAAGAAACTGCGCCAACACCATCAGTGCTACCATGGCTTCTCAATCTTTACTTACCTCAAGAACAGACTATATCGAACGCGTTTATCCTGGCGGTTTCCCGCTCTTGGGAAGCATCAAGAAATAGACGGTTCGATGATTATTTAACGCTTGTCCTTAATCGAGACCTGATCGAAATATCTCGAATCCGCCAACGTGGTCAGCTTCCGCGTCTCCTGGCGCGCTTGGCGGGACAGACTGGCCAGATTCTTAACGTGGCAAAAGTAGCCGCATCGATCAACATGGAAGCCACCACCGCGGAAAACTACACGAATCTCCTTGAAGCAGTATTTGTAATATCGAAACTCCCGGCCTGGGGAGCAACTTTCAGTTCACGCTTATCGGCCAAACCCAAGATTCACGTAGTTGATTCGGGAATTGCCTCTCGCCTACTGCGTCTGACTCCAAAGCGTATGGCAACACTCGAGCCTTCCTTGCTTTTAAGTGTTCAATTACGAACCAAGCGAGTCAGTGAGCAAGAAGGTGCGACGGCTTCTGAAATGGGGTGCAACAATTCTTGGAATATTTACATTGAAGTAGGAAGTGTGAGATGCCCAAAGCTCGAGATAGCCAAAGCGAGACGAAAATCACTTGCAAAGCCGGGAAAGACGCAGAGTATGTCTCTCTTTTTGCAGTAAGGGTGAATTTAGGACTTTAGACCCTACTAGATTTATCCCCAGAAAGTTACTATTAGTAACCTAACGAGTTCACATTGTGGGAAGGAAGTTATGGGTATTGCCGATTCGGAGCCGGGACTTTCTCAAGAAGAGAGGGAGATCTGTGAGACCGTCCACTCGTTTTCTCGGGATATCCTAAGGCCCATCGGCCAAGAACTGGATAAATATCCAGATCCAAATCAGGTAATCG
Source organism: Actinomycetes bacterium (assembly GCA_021777355.1). Lineage (GTDB taxonomy): Bacteria > Actinomycetota > Acidimicrobiia > Acidimicrobiales > JABEUL01 > JABEUL01. The sequence goes on from JAJYDO010000061.1 coordinate 16,258, forward strand.
CTCCAGAGTCTCCTCTTTGGAGAGTATTTGCCAAGTACAGAGAACTCGGAATTGACCCATTTTCACTTGCCACAACCGATATTCCTCCGGAAAGGCAAGCACTTCTACGCTCCATAATTTCTGAAGAGATGGGATGGGGGGATGCAGGACTTGCAATTAGCGTAGGTGTTTCAATCTTTCCTAGAGTCTTGTCACTCTTATCCGGATCTCCAGCTTTGATAGAACAGTTCAATTCACCCGAGATTATTGGCTGCTGGCCGATCACTGAACCAGATCACGGGAGCGACGTAATTCTATTTGGAGGAAAATTCTCTGAGTTCCCTGGGACCCCCAACTGTATTGCCAAGAAGGAAGGCGATAATTTTGTAATCAATGGACAAAAGGCTGCTTGGGTTTCAAATGGAACCATTGCTAATGCTGCAGCTTTATTCTGTGCCCTTGATTTAGGCGAAGGACCAATAGGGCTGGGAGGATTTGTTTTGTCTCTGGATGAACCGGGCATAACCAGGGGCAAGCCTCTTGACAAAATCGGTCAGAGGCCTCTTAACCAAGGAGAGATCTTCTTTGACCATGTGGTAATTCCAAGTGAAAATCTCGTAATCAAACCGGGTGGTGATGCCGTGGGCAACGATGGCGGGTTGGCTCTGGCCAATTCGTCAATGGGTTCGACTTTTGTGGGCGTGGCTCAGGCAAGCTATGAGTTGGCACTGAATTATTCAAAAGAAAGAATTCAGGGAGGTCAGCCCATATTTCGTCATCAAAGTGTCAAAGCGCGCATATTTGAAATGTATAAAAAGGTCGAGTATGCAAAGGCGCTTTCCAGAAGAGCAGTGTATTTAAATACAGTCGGCCCGCCCAATCTTCCAATTGCCGTGGCATCGAAAGTTACTGCTACCCAATGTGCCTTCGAAGTCGCTAGCGCAGCAATTCAAATATTTGGCGGTAATGGGCTTTCTAGAGAGTATCCGATTGAGAAGTTACTTCGAGATGCCAGAGCTTCGATGATTGAGGATGGCTGCAATGAAGTTCTCTCGTTAGTGGCATCAGAGAGACTTTGAAAGAACTTATAAATAGAAAAACTATTCAGAAAGGTAATGATATGGGAGACAAACAACTTGAGGGCGCAATTTGGGTCGGAGCCAAGGTGCTCACGGCAGAGATCGATATTGACAGAGTTTTAGGGAGCGCTCTATTGCCAAATGGAATTGAGCTAGATGCCACGGGAAAGGCTACGGTTTTTGTGGCCGATTATCCGCAAACTACATTTGGCTCAATATATCGGGAAGCTGCGGTAATTCTTCACTGCACCGATTCCAAGGGTTCACTAAGGCACTGTCCTTGGATGGTAGTTGATGACGATACAGCGCTTATTTTAGGAAGGGAACTACTTGGGTTTCCCAAAAAAATGGCAGATATCTCCTTGGTTGAAGAGGGCGGTCGTGTCAAAGGAACAGTTTCAAGGAAAGGTGCAGATTTAATTGATCTGGAAGGCGTAGTAGGGGAGAGTATCTTAGCCCCTAAACCGTTATTCGCACATCGCATGGTCAATCTCTTTGGTTCAATTATTGGAGGCATGAAACTCCTGGAGTTAGCTTCTACAACTGAACTTATCCACGAGGCCAGATCAGTTGATCTAAAGGTAGTGATGGGAAGTAGCGACAAGGATCAGCTTGGAATCGAAGCTTGTTCAATTGAAACAAAGGGCCAGCTTCTTTTAATGGATTTTGGCGGTCCCAATGGTGCAGTACCCGAATTGACCTCCGAGGTCGATGAGACTTGGTCGGCCGGCAGATTTTTCTCAAGAGCTCTTTGAGAGGCAGTTATGAATTCTGAAAATAACAGCAACGTAAAAATTAAATCAACTGAGTCGGGCTATCGGAAGCGAACCGAATTTGACGAGATAGCTTGGGGTTCGCACTGCGTTGATTGTTACCCTGGAGGTTGTCCATATCACGTCTACATTAGAGATGGAAAGGTGATCCGTGAAGAAGTTCCGGGGCCTTTCTTGGATGAAGTCGAAACTGAGAGAAAGTTTCCTGATATCTATCCAATGGGCTGCAACAAAGGAGCGGCTTGGAGCCAGCAAAGTGAAGCTCCCGACAGGCTCTTGCATCCCCTGAGAAGAGTAGGGCCAAGAGGAAGTGGGGAGTGGGAAGAGATCTCATGGGATGAAGCTCTTGAAGAAGTAGCTGAGTCAATAGTGGATACCATCGAAACTCATGGCGGAGATGCAATCATGAAAGAGGGAACTCCAGAAGTTGGAGCGGGGCTATTGGCTGCCGATCGGTTCTTGCATCTAGTTGGCGGCACGGTGACTGATCTAAACGGCTCCATTAATGACTTTGCGCCTGGCCATCATCTAACGTTTGGCAAATTTTACCCAATTCTTGGAGACGGCGAAATATTCAACTCTGATGTCATTATTTTTTGGCACACGAATCCTGTTTACACTCTTATTTCCATGTACCACAATTTCCCTGAAGTTAGATATAAAGGTGCCGAGATAGTTCTGTTCTCACCCGATGTGTCTCCAAGTCATTTACACGTGGACTACCATGTGCCTCTCAAGTGGGGCACGGATGCCGCCTTGACTCTAGCTATGTGCCAGGTAATTGTGGAAGAAGATCTTGTCGACAAGGACTTTGTGCGAAGGCAAACCGATCTTTCGCTTTTGGTAAGGGGGGATAACAAAAGATTTCTTAGGGAAAGCGACATTGAGCCGGGCGGATCAGATGAGCAGTTTTATCACTTGGATGAGAACTCAAATTTAGTTAAAGCTGACAGAAAAAATCTTCTTTGCAGTTACGAGCCCAGTTTAACGAGCCACTTTGAAGTGACCTTGGCTAGCGGTGAGAAGGTAAATGTTTATCCCTTAATGGTTCGACTGACTGAACATTTAGAGCAATACCGTCCCGAGAAAATCAGCGATACCACGGGCACCAATCCTGAAACTCTAAGAACAATTGCCAGGAAAGTTGCAAAGGGTCGAACTCGAATCATTATGGGGATGGGAGCCAATAAGGCCTACCACTCCGATCTGTATCAGAGGGCAATGAATCTTCTCCTTGGCCTGAGTGGAAACTGGGGCAGGAGCGGTTCTGGAATTAACTGCTGGGCTGCTACACAAGTAGATGGTCAGCTGATAACCGGAGCCAAAGCAGTTCCCGGCCCAATCGGTGCAGAAGAAGTATTAGATGCAATAGACGGAGCCCATGCAGCAATAAGAGAGGCAGATCCGTCGCTCTCGGATGAACTTGCCACAATTGAGCTTTGGAGAACATTTGGAGCTGGGGGCAGCAATATGGTGCCGCCTGTATTTTTCTGGTATTGGCATTGTGGATTCAAATCAAGATGGAACAATCCGGGATTTAATGACCCCTCAATGGCCAGAAGTTTTGACGAATACTTTGACGAAGCTTTAGCCTCTGGATGGTGGGAAGGCCTTGATCGCCCCGGACCTTTGAACCCTCCTCATGTATTAATTGAATGCGGCGGGAATATGTTGAGAAGGACCAGGGGAGGCCGAAATATAATTCTCGAAAACCTGTGGCCCAAATTAGACAAAGTAGTAACAATAGATGTAAGGATGTCTGCTACGGCACTTCAGTCAGATATTGTTCTGCCGGCTGCCCAGCACTATGAAAAAGTGGGTTTGCATATTCCCATCATGGCTCTAATACTTTCAGACAAAGCCATCGAGCCTACTGGTGAATCGCTTCCTGAATGGGAGATTTTTGCACGAC
>JAJYDO010000114.1 GCA_021777355.1 Actinomycetes bacterium
TAGCCAAATTGCCACAGGAAAACCTGGAGAAATGAAGTAAATACGATTATGAGTTACAAAGATGAAAACAGGGGTGGTGAATGGTTACGATACTTTTTCTAATTGAAAGCTGAGTCAAATATTTTTTTTAAACGTAGTATTTGCACAAAGCCCAGTGACATTAGTTCTTGGCTTCGGCCAGTATGTAGTCAGAAATCGCCGAAGAGACCGCCATTATCGTTACTTGAGGATTTACCTCGGGACATGTTGGGAGCACTGATGCGTCACTGACGAAAAGGCCTTTGACACCCCGCAATCTGCCATTTTGATCCACTGGATACCTGTTTTCATCAAGTCCCATCCTCATAGTTCCGGTTGGGTGAAATGCGGCTAAATGAATTTTATCCAGTGAAGCATGATTTATAGCTTCGTCTAATTCATCCACATTTAAAACTTCCATATTTCCCCGAATACCTGTTAAAACTGATTTCGCTCCGGCTTTGAATAAGACTCTTCCCATAATTGACACCCCTTTCATCAATCGATCAAAGTCTCGCTTGCTCAAATCATAAAAAATTAAACTCTTCTTTGAACCATATACTGCTCCTGAAGGCATATCGGCAACCATGGCGCCGAGTGTGGAAAGGTGCGGGCTTCTCTCAAAATTAGTACGCAGCGTTTTGCCAAAGCCGGGCAAAATAACCGATCCCATTCCCGGAGGAGTCGATGTTGCTTCGATGAGTATCCCGTCACTTTCGTGGAACTCTTCTATCCCGACGCTTTGAAGGATTCCTCGGTTTGGAAATACTTCTTCTTCGAACCATCCACATGCACTGACCGCGGGATGAATTGCCAAATTTCTTCCGACTTCTTTGTGTTTTGCAAGTCCTGAACGCCTAAGCAACCCCGGAGTCTCGGTTGCCCCGCAAGCAATAACTATCTGATCAGACAGTATTTCAAAGCAGCTTCCATCTTGGCGCTTAGCTTTAATCCCATAAGCTCTGACCTCAGCCCCTTTGACCAAGACCGAATTGTGCAAAATATTGAGTACTTTGGCATTTGAGACAATTTTTGCACCATAACTGCATGCTAACGGAAGAGCATTTAGATGTACTCCGTTCTTCGCATTTTGAGGACATCCTATGGCGCACTGGCAGGATCCCATGCACCCGGGAGCATTTCGCCTCAGAGGCGCAACCTGATAGCCAAGAGCAGTCGCACCTTTAATCGCAAGCAGTCCATTATTTCCCATTACGTCCAATAGGGCAGGAGCCACCCGCAAAAGATCTTCTACCTCATCCAGATATTTTGCGAATACCGATCGATCTGCAAAGTCGAGACCGATTTGTCGATGCCAATTATCTAAAACTCCATCTGGAGTCCTAAAACAAGTGCCGGAATTAACCAGCGTTGTCCCTCCCACGCCCCGACCTATGGGAAGTACTACCGGAGCTTTCCCGATTGCAAAGGTTGCTCCTCCGGATCTATAGAGCGATTGAAATCTATCTAAGGCCTTTCCTGTTCTAAATTCTGAAACATCGTGAGCCCGTCCCTCTTCAAGGATCACCACGGAAAGTCCACTTTTAGCTAGTTTCATTGCCGCCATTGCCCCGCCTGCACCCGAGCCAATTACAACTACATCACAAGTTGACCTTGACGGCCAAAACGAACTGTCGGTGACATCTAATTCGGGCGAAGGATTTGCAGACGGCGCTCTTTCAAGATTCTCTCTTATCATCTCGGGACTTGAGATGCTGGAGCCGTGAATTAGTAGCAAAGTTGTTTTAACTAGCTCCACCATGGCACTTGTCGGGGCAAAATCAAGCATCTTTGAAAGAGTTGATTCACTTTCCCAACCCATTTTATCCGAGACCTTCAGAATGGCTCCTATAAGCTTGAACGCTGCACCGAGTCCAAGAGCATCTATGGAGGCAAGATTACCCAGGAAACTTTGGAAGTCATTTGATAATGCCAGTGACTCGCTCTCACTCAGATTCAAGAAAGGCTTCCCCAATGCCAAAGCAGATTTGTTCACGGCCTCATTCCAATTTCGGAGTGACCATTTCCTTCAAGTTTGACCTCTTTCACAGTTTCCCACCCCTTGCGACCTCTTCTTTCAACCAATACATAAACGTCGCTTCGCTCGCAGTTTATGCAAGTTGCACTTTTGCCGTCTGGATCTTTGTAAGCTACTTCCAAACAGCGCTCTTTGGGCTGGTCCACCTTGATGGTTGCTCGTTTTCTCCCCAGTCTTCCTTTGATCTCAAAGCCATGTTCAAAAAATGTAGCTCTAAATTTCGCTGCGGCAAATAAAGGTTTCTTCGGCCAATCTTTCCCGTCAATTCGTATCTGAATAAATGGAAGTGCCCTTAACTTGGCAAGTCCTTTCCGCATTGAAACTGCAGCCACAACTTCAATAACGTCTCCTCCGCCTAGATCACCGTGTAGCCATGCCCATTTTTTTGCATTGCCATGTCCATAGATTCTCGCGGCGCCACCTTTCGCTCTTGTCAAGATTTGGTCTTTGCCGTTTATTTTTATGGTTCCTGAAAATATAGCGCTTGGATGAGGAACCACCTGGCATGCTGGAAGAAGTTCATTTTCCCATGAAAACTTAGGAAATGTATACAAAGGTTCGTCACCTCCTTCGACTTTAAGATCCCATTCAATGCCGCCGGCACTGCCTATCCGAAGAGCAGTTCCTTGAAGAGATTCATAACTCGGCGAAACCCTGACTTCACCAATGTCAAATGAAGATCCTTCCTTCAAAGGCTTTGGGCCAAATCTCTCAATTATCGGACTTGCATCAGGCGGAAACACTCCTATCCAGCCGTGGGCATACGCTTCACCTTCCAAAGGAGAGACAATTTCATGATGCAGCCAGTAGCCATAACCAGTATCCGGATCGCTAAATGTGTCATACCAAACTTCAAGTCTTCCTTTTTTTCCGTCAAAGCGGCGAGTCTCTAAAGCTCTTGATTCAAAACCAAAGCTCTTTAGAAACTTGGGCGTAGTGCTCAAATCAAACTTAAGTTCAGCTTTTCCTACAACATTTCCCTCCTCATCTTCGATCGAACCGGGAAGCGTAGTCCAAGTAGAAAGCGGTCTAAGCCAAGAGATGGATTTCCATCCGTCAAAAAAATACTTCTTCTGGTCGTCTCCGATAAATTCAAGCCTGTAACGAATCCTTTTATTTTCAACCGGCGACATTTCAAGATCTCCCGTAGCCAAAGAGCCCTTTGCCAAGGACTCAGCTTCAATTGTTCCGCGAAGTTCAGCATTAACGGTTCCAAGGGGTTTGACGGCCTCTTCGACCAAAGCAGTCACGGTAAAACTCAGAGGGAGGGGCCGTTCATAACCGTTCTCCGATTTTTTCTGCCAAGTACCCGACATGGTCTCGGAAAAATGCTTCACTCTTCCCATTTTTTGTCTCCCTTCATAAATTTTCCCGTTGTCTCAAAATATTTGAGTGCCATTTTTCTGGATAGTTCCGAATTGTTCGCACAAATGGCGTCGATCACTCCTCGCAGATCTTCTGCCAGACTTACCGGGTCCCTAAAAGGTCCGAGCAAAAGATCACCAATCGGCAAATATGCGTTGAGCAGCGTATTGACCAGCAGAATAAAAACGGCATTCTTGCTCGCACGGGCAATAACTTTGTGACACTCCGCCTCGATTAATTGAGCTTCTTTGCTTGATTTAGCTTCTTGCAACTGAATCAAAAGAGTTCTCAGTTCACCCTTTTCTTCTTCAGTTGCCAAAATTGCGGCTTTTTCGACAATAACCGAGCCAAGTAATGCACGAGCCTCCAATACCGAATCAATCAACTCAAAACCGCCAAATCGCATGAGAAGAGGCAGAAGCGAAGCTCCTCCTGTGGCCAAGAAATCAGTAACTTTTGATCCCACCCCATGTTTGGTCTCGATCAGTCCGGCTTCTTCAAGTCTCACTAGGGAGTGTTTGAGGCTTGTCCTTGTTACCCCGTAACTTCCTGCGAGCATTCTCTCCGGAGGCAAAGTGGATCCTGGGGGGTACTTTCCTGTCAATATGTCTTG
>JAJYDO010000115.1 GCA_021777355.1 Actinomycetes bacterium
CGCGAATATTTGAAAACAATTTTCCAAGCAGGTCATCTATAGCCAAATTGCCACAGGAAAACCTAGAGAAATGAAGTAAATATGATTATGAGTTACAAAGATGAAAACAGGGGTGGTGAATGGTTACGATCAAATTAACATTTTGGAGCAGCGCCTCGACTCGCGAGTCAGGAATTTATTGTTCTTCTTACTTCGCAAGACAAGCCGGCTCACGCCATCCTTGTAGGCCCAAAGTTGGAACTTCCGCTCTGAGTAATCGACAAGATACTCCATCATTGCCTGAACTGGTCTTCGACTACCCAGCCGCCACGCCAAGTTATGCCTAAATCTTGTCATTTAAGTTCAATGGCGTCATTCATTTTATCTGGTGGATAAACCTTTCATTTATATGTCGAACTTAATACTATTTCCAACTTATTCCTTTGTCGACTTCTTGAGGGCGAGGATCAATTTTGATGCCGCTATGAATAATTTGGAAAGAATGCTTAGTTCGCAATTTTTATCTGTCTGATATCGTCATTTAATTGGATTCCTGCACTTATTCAACTTTAATTGCTTTACTGAATATTCCAGCATTTTTCGCACAGTCGGTTTTCATGACTCGCTGGTGGGGAAATTATGTAGTCGTTAAGTGTGGCGAAATATTTAATAAATAGATTACAGATCCGATTGCCACCTAAATAATCTGAAAATCTTTTTAAATACTTTTCAATAGACAATTCTGGGTGCTATTGAATTTATTTATTATTTAGACTTTGTCCCTTCTTTGGATCTGTTCGCATCTCCTCCAACAGTTCATTCAATACGTCAACCAAGAGATCCAACTTCTCAATTGCAACCGACCATACTAAACTGTCGTCTATTCCAGCGTAACCATGGATGAGTAGATTTCGAAAGGCTACAATTCTCGCCAAATCAGGTATTCTTGCAGCTGTCTTGGTGTCGTATTTTGACAGTTGGCCCAGAGCCTCTCCAATTATCTCAAACTTTCGCTCGACTGCAGAACGCAGCATCGAGCTTTCTTTGTAGTCTTCCCAAGACTTACCTTCTAAAAATAATCGAATCTCGCCGGATGCCTGCAGTGCATCCCATAGGTAGGTTCGGGAATCACGCTGCATAAAGCTCTTCTTTACTGCTTTTAACTTTTTCAGCGAAAAAGGGATTAGCCAGAGCAGATGGCGTAACCAAGTCAACGGGTAGCCCTAGTAATGCTTCCAGGCCATCCTTTAGACCAAAGAAAGCGTCAAATCTATTTGTCCTATCCAGCAAGTCAAACTCCACGAGAAGGTCAATGTCACTACGACCAGGATCAAAGTCATCTGTGGTTGCTGAACCAAAGACTGCCAGATTCGTAACTCCAAATTGAAGGCACAAATCAATAATGGCGCTACGTTTTTCTATCAATTCCTCAATCAAAGCGTTGCCTTTATTTTCGTCATTCTCATATCCCAATATATTGTAAGGCTCATAGTGCTAACTCTCCAAGCACTTCTTGAAGCTAAGTTTCTAACTTCGAAATCTCAGAATTGGACTCCGAGAGCACTTGGGCCAGTTTACAGGAATAGAAATACCTCGTTAATGAGATTTCGTAACTTGATTTCGTCTGGTTATAACCCACCAGAGCATCTTCAACAAATGGCGATTCATTGGCATTAAAGTACTTAACAACTTCATTTCGACTTTTGGCCAGGTAGATCCATTAAAGAACCTCTTCAACGGAAAACAGAGAAGTTTGCCACCACCCACGTGTAAGAGACCGCCATTTGCTACCTCGGCCTGCGAAGCGAGTTAAATAATCAGCGTGTGCCTTTCATCGCTGGCATCCTTTAAATCAGGGTGTCCATCCCATATGATGGCCCTGATACCACGATACCGCACTTAGATGGTTGCCTGGTATCTAAGATCAAAATTGAATGAACCGCAAGGGAGGACAATTTGGCTGCTCCAGAAATCGGAACCAAAAATATGACCCTGCGACTCGAGCGTAGTCTTGCTGAAAAGGTGCAGGCGACAGCAGAAGTGGAAGCCCAGTCAGTGGCAAACGTCGTCAGAGACGCAATTGCCGAACACGTGGAGTTGCGACGAAGTGACCCCCCACTTTCAATCCCTTCTCGAAGAGACCATGAAGCGACATGCAAAGTTGCTCAAGATGCTCGCTGACGCCTAGTGGAATACGTCGACTTGGCTGGCCTCGTAGCGATTGTCTCGCGCGTACTTGGACTCGACGTTTATGCAATTCTCTATGTCACGGATCTTGGGCTAGCCGAGTCCTCTCTTAGCAGGCCGTAAGCAAGTTTCGAAGGCCACGAGTTCCACGCCGGTATGCCTGAAAAGGCGGCTGCATTGATGCACAGCTTGGCGAAGAATCATGCATTTCTAGACGGCAACAAACGCATTGCCCTAGTAACAACCCGCAATTTCTGAAACTCAATGATTTCGACCTAGACCTTTAACCAGAAGCCGAAACATTCGAAATCGTGGTCAACTTGGCCGCAGGTGTAATTCCATTCGAAAAGCTAAGCGAATGGATAGGAAAGCGTTTGCGACCAAAGAATACGAATGGATGAGCAGCAGCCATTTGATGCGCCATGTAAAAGTTGATCCCTATAGCCTTTTTGTTGATCTAAAAAGTCAAACTTGGGCTGAATTTCCTCAGATAAAGAGGCTGGTAAAAATGGTTGTAGCGGCACCGGATCGCTTTAGCGGTGGCCTCAAGTTGGTAAATAGTGAAGGCTGCCGTGTCCGATCGGCTGTCGCTTAGCGTCTCTCCGGCCTGCAGTTTTACTTGGCAGAGCTCTATAAGGATTAGGAGCTGAAGAACCTGTCGATCAGTTCTTCAAGCAGCACGCCCTCCTCCGTTAAGCCGTAGACGCTGTCGAAACCCGCTTGAGCAAGACGCTCCGTAAAGACCGCTCGGAACCGCTCCGCGGTCAGCTCGTCTAATGCCAGCGCAACGGTTCGCGCACTTGTGTCGGACAGCACCTGTTCAACCAGCGAGCGGAGATCATCCGGAAGATACGACGCAGCTCTCAAATAATACCGGAGTTCTGGCTACAGCATTGGCGTCCTCACCCGTAGTCTCCCACCTCCGAGAGTGAATTGACAGAGACAACTTTACCAGTTTGAAGGTTCACGAGGACATGAGCAATTTGTCCGGTATATATCATGAAGGGACAATCGAGACCATCTACCTCTTGCCGGATGGAAACTGGAATCTTCAGTGCATTTAACAAAGCCTGTGGCGTCTAGTCAGCACATCTTCCCCCATCTGAGATAACTCGATTAATGCATGAGTTCCACGCATTTACTGATTTATAGATATCGTAGCTTGAATTCAATTTCCACTCTTCATTTTAGTCTCAAGGTCAGCTATCCATGATCGTAGCATTCTTCGCTCCTCAGAATACATATTAAATATTGCAAGATTAAACGTCACGATGCCAAGGCCAAAGAGTAGTCCAATTGAAAACACGAACAGAAAACCGCTTTGAAAGATGGCGGCGGCAACTCCAAATGAAACGAAAAGAACGACTAAATGAGGAATGAGAAACAAAACTACTGGGTTAGGAAATATTCGAAAGGTTACAAAAGGAAAAATCAATTTTCTCTTATTTAGTGACACAAAGCAAAACATAGGAAATACATCGCCCCCAGTCGACCTAGTTTCTGGCAAAGGCACCGCTATAATAATTAGATATCTGCCAAGTGAGCGACCGACTATCATTTCTTTTTTGTTGAAGATATTAAGAAAAAGTGATTTCGCGTCAACTGACCTGGTAAGTAGCTGCATAGACTGCACAAGGCCAAAACGACTTTGGAATGTTACCTTTTCAATTCGAAAGATATTTAATATCCTTGTAGACACTCCTCACTCATCCAATCCACCGTGTTGCCTCATTAGAAAATGTCCGGGAACTTCAATCATAGACTCATTTGGAAATGTCCGCCTGGAGAACGGTTCCATGAGGTATTTACGACGGGTTTTCTTGCCGCTGGAGCTTTCGAGAGTGACATCTTTTGGAGTTCT
>JAJYDO010000062.1 GCA_021777355.1 Actinomycetes bacterium
GAACTCAACGCTGTTCCCAGAGATGATCACAACTTCCACGGCGAATGGAACTACACATACAACGGACTACGTCTAAACTCTCGACGCCGTAAAAGAATAACAACTGCTTAGTTTAGCGGTAGGCCCTTACTCTCTCTAGAATCTGCGACATAAGAGGTATCAAATGGTGCTGGCACAGTGTCTGCTTTATCAACCAAGGCAGTCCAAGCCCTCATTGTCAGCGTCTAGTTTGGAATGAACGGTCTTCCAAGCATTATCTTTGCAATTGTAACTAACGTGACACTCACTGATGCAACATCATCAAGCTTCTCATCCCCCTACCCAGGAGAAGTCTCCCTACGGTCTCAGATCTCAACTGGAGATCTCAACTGGTTACAAGGAGACACCTTGGCAAATTTTGCCCAGATCACCCTGTCCAGTGGATCATTTAGTGCCTACAACCTCAAGGATTCAGTTGATGTGACAGTTGATGGTTGCTATTCCTAGAATCCTGAAGTTGTTTACTAACTTGTAGCTAGCATCAAGCTATGCCGACTCCTTTTACTGCTAGCAAGAATGTTTGGAAAGTAGCCGGCGACTCCAATTGTCTTGGATGCCAATACAGGTAAAGGACAGGTCCATTTCTTGAAGACCAATCCCCTCTCAATTCACCCTTAATGCGCCTTTAGCTCGACATTTTGTAATTTGTTTCATCTAATATGCATTTTCCCCACTAACAGTGCTAGCTTTATTAACTTGAGTGGTAATTGACTACATTTTCTATTTGGAGGCCTTCAATGAGAGTTAAGATTGCACGGACGTTAAGTGCTTCACTTTTGCTTTTAATGTCTTTTTCTGCCATTTCTCTCCTAACTAATAGCAACAAAGCAGTCGCCTCCTCAGTGGACACAACAGGGGTCCCAACTTCTCAGTTCTCACAGACCAATTCCAATGGCATGAACATCGATGCCGCCAAGGCCACTTACACCTCCGGCAGCCCTCAAGTGACCATTGCCTACATTGAGGGCGGCGTAAACCTCCATGACAAGAGTTTTGCTTCTAACATGGACCCTGTTTTATATGTGAATTGGCACTCTACGCCTGTTCCATGTACCGGTACTTCTTTGGCTAGTGCCACTATGGTCATTGGTGGTGTTACTAAGCCTTGTGCTACTTATTACTCGTCAAATATTGCAGATTACGAGGTGAATGGGGGTGGAGTAGTTAATGCTCTTGACTGGAGCCATGACCCTAGAGTCACTGACTCTAACGGAAATGGCGTCATTGACCCTGAAGACCTTGTAGCTGCATTTTCATCAGATCATCAAGTACACGATGGTTCAGGCTTTGCCGACGACATCTTTGGATGGGACTTCTATGAGAACCAGAATGACCCCGCTACCCAAGACGGAGCCTATGGCCACTCAGACGGCATGATGGGCGTTGTCCACTCAATGTGTCCAAAGTGCATGATTATGCCCATTAGAGCAGGGGATGAAGCCTTAGATGCCACACAGAACTTAGCCCAGGCATGGACTTTTGCCTGCGAGCAAGGTGTCAGCATAATTGTTTCCGTTACTGCTGATCTTGGATACTCCACTGCCATGGAAAATGCCATTAACTACTGCAATTCAAAAGGCGTAATCATGCTTGAGTCATCCAATGACTTTGACTCTCAAGACCACCAGGGAGGAATGCACTGGAACTATGTAATTCCAGGCAATGGACTTGTCTCAAACGTGGCTGGGATGCCATCTAGTGTGGCTAACTCAACCCCCATTAGATACTGGACCAGATCAGACGAGACCTCTTGGGGGCCTCATGCCATGTTCAGCGTGGCAACTGGCGGCGGCTCTACGTCTGAATCTACTCCCACAACCGGAGGAGTACTTGGACTGGTGCTCTCAGAAGGATTAAATGCCTACTCTAAGTCAGAGATTACAGCTCCCCTAACTGGTCAAGAGGCAGTACAGCTTCTTAGGGCAACTGCCACGCCAATCACGGATCCACAACTGTCGTGGCCCGGATCGCCAGGAGATTGGAACCCACAGTATGGATACGGACTTCCCAATGTAGATGCTGCCATGAACATGATTGCAAGCAACCAGATCCCACCAACTGTGCAGATAACCAGTCCTAGCTGGTATTCAATTGAAGATCCCACTACCACCTCATCAGTTCCCATTACCGGAGTTATCAGTGCTAATAGATCTCCCTCATTTACCTGGAATCTAGAGGCCGGAATAGGTGACAATCCGTCATCTTGGTTCTCTGTTGGTACAGGCTCTGGAACCGGTTCATTTACAGGAACCCTTGGCACTTTAAATCTCTCCCAAATCCCTCAGTCCTACTGGCAGGCCCAGATGGCTCTATCTACCGACAAAGAAGTTTCAAGTGCTGACCAATACGATGTCACACTAAAAGTCGTAGTCACCGATGCCAAAGGACTCACCGGAATAGATAGAAGAGTAATAGAGACCCTGCATGACAACTCATGGCTGCCAGGATTTCCCAAGTATCAAGGTCCAAGCGGAGAGAGCCAGCCTGCACTGGTGGACCTGCAAGGAACTGGACATTTAGACATAGTCTATGCCAATGCAGACGGAGTAATCAATGCCATAGACCCAGAAACCGGCCAAGAACTCCCAGGTTGGCCACAACACACGCTTCCCCAGAACTTCATAGGTTCAAATACAGGAGTGAACTTCGGGGATGAACCTGTCTTGGAACCAGTTGCAGTGGGAGATCTGTTCCATACTGGTAATTTAGACGTAGTAGTTACATCTTTATCTGGCCGTGTATACGCATTTGACTCACATGGCAATTTACTACCCGGGTGGCCACAGGCTCTTAATACCAATCTTCCTACCCTTGCAATTCCAAGACCGGACAACCCCTTCACAAGAGAGCCCATAATGGGATCGACTTCACCTCCCCAACTGGCTGATTTGACAGGAAGTGGACAGCTAGACATAATCCAGACTGGAACTGATGGTTATATTCATGTATGGAATCCAAACGGAACCTACCTCCCGGGTTGGCCCGTCAAAGTATCTCTTCCAAGCAACTGGACTCTGCCAAGCGGCTATAACCTGGTTAACGACCAGCGATTGGTATCAGCTGTGGCAGTTGGGCATTTACAAGGACCCAATTCACCGGTTGATTTAGTTGTCAGATCCCAATACAGCGAGATTCAAGGTTCCGGGATTCAGGCCCTTCCAAAGAGTATCTCAATGGCGTATAACCTAGCGGGTCAAATGTTGCCAAATTGGCCAGTGGTTCTCACCGGTCTGGCCGATTACTATGGTTCGGCAATGGATGCTCTGACTGAGGGAATAAGCGATCCTATAACTGTTGATCCAACAGGCAACGGAACCGATGACGTCATCATTGCACCGCTTTGGACACCACCTTATCTAGTGAGTGGAAGCGGAAGTGCACTTGGCAATTACGGTTCTCTTTCTGCAGGTGCCACTTCGCTCTTGACAATGCTGAATAATACTGGACTTGCCCTCACGCCATCTAAAATGCCTCCGGACACGCCAATACCATTTGACTCTTACGGCGCACTTGGAGTGGTAAATGGGAATTTGGATTACGTGTCTTCGGAGATGGGGGCAGCCTCCTTTGTCGGAGCCGAGTTGGGAGTGAGTTCCGGACTTGGAATAAATAACTATGTGGCAGCCTATCCGGTTATGGGTTCAGCGACCCCTATTTCAGGTTTCCCAGCACTACGGCAGGGCACGGATTTTCTAGGTTCTCCACTTGTGACAGACGTGGCAGGAAATGGGGAAGGAGACATAATTGAATCTGGTGATGCCTCCGCGCTCATGGCATTTGCACCAAATGGATCCCAAGTAGCGAGTTTCCCAAAGTTTACCGGAGGCTGGATTGTGGGCTCTCCCTCGGCCGGGGATTTACTTTCAAACGGACATGTGGATTTGGTGGCGACCACAAGAGATGGATATCTTATGGCGTGGTCAACACCTGGACTCGCAAGTGCCAACAACCAGTGGTGGCACGCAAATGGAAACGAGTGGAATCTAAATGAATATGGTGTAGATTCTCGCTCTCCGGGTATTATCCAGAGTCCAACGTGGCCAAAGGGATCTACGCAAGTTACATTTATTGCACCGGGAAATGACTGGTATTCGGGCCAGGCCACAAGTTACAACTTGACTTATGAACCCAGTGGACAAAAGGCCACTGCACAGGCGACAGTAAGCGCAGGCGGAGTCCAGACGATTTCAGTTGCTCCTGGGTCGACATCGGTAATTATACAAGCAGTTAATGCTTCAGGCAATTTAGCAACACCAATTACTGTGGATTTAGGAACTGTATCTTCAACACCTGCAGCAATTCCCGGTGGATTAAGTGCCGCAACAGGGAAGCCGTTTTTAGGCGAGGAGGCCTTGGCAGGCTCAATGGCCTTTACAGGTATTGCAATATTTGCCTTTACCCTCAGAAAAAAAAGGCATTCTCAGGCGAAATAAAAGATTTTAAGGGTTATTAATGTCCGTAACTTGACATATCCCGATGACATATTTGGAGTATGAGAGAAGAAAAAGTTTCGAAGTTAAATTTGATATCAGATCGAAATTTAACCTGGGCATCTTCCAATGGCCAGAAATCATCTTTATCGAAGTACCTTTTAGCCCACAGAGATGAAAATGAATTGCCTGAAATTGGCTTTGGATTAAAAAGGTTAAAAAGGACCGACAAAGAGCTCAAGGAGAAACTTATTCTTTCAAAAACTGCAACATTTGCAGAAGGAGCGGGCAATCGAAGATACAGTGAGATCCCCGATGAGGAGAGAACTTGTTTTGAAAAAGATCGAGATCGCATCTTGCATTCAACTGCATTTAGAAGACTGGCCGGGAAAACTCAGGTGTTCATATTTCCAAAGGACCACCAGAGAACTAGATTAACCCATGCATTGGAAGTTTCCCAAGTGGCCCTCACAATCTCGAACGCTCTCGGATTCAATTCAGATCTTTGCGAAGCAATAGCAATCGGACATGACTGCGGGCACGGTCCCGGAGGGCATGCAAGTGAAGACGCTCTTTCAATTTTCTTGGAAGGAGGTTTTGACCACGCACCATTTGGAGCCTTAAAAACTCTTAATTCTCTAAATTTATGCGTAGAAACATTGGATGGAATTGCAAATCATTCTTGGTCCAGGCCGTCTCCTTATACTCCAGAGGGCAGAATAGTGAGTTGGGCTGACAGGATTGCATATGTCTGCCATGACTTTGAAGATGCCTGTCTATCGGGAATAGTAAAACTTTCTGACTTGCCTAAAGAGGTTTTGAAAGTCGCAGGCAAAACCAAATCTCAGCAGTTAGACACTTTTATTAAATCAATAATCGAGTCTACTTATGCAACCGGCCAAATTACCATGGACATGGAAACTGCAGAAATATTGAATACCTTCCGGACATTTAACTATGAGCGGATTTACATGAGAAAAGAGTCAATTGAGCAAAACTATGCCGTAATTCGACTTTTAAGATCCTTAGTTGAGTACTTTGAAATGCATCCCGATAAATGCGGTTATTTTCAAAAAGAAAATGAACATGTTTCCATTGAAGATGACCCGCTTACGAACGCTGTTAGTTTTGTAGCTGGAATGACTGATCGTTTCGCATGTAATATTGCAAAAGAAGTGCTCGATTGGGCTGAGCACGATTTACCGAGGAGAGCTATATAGTGGCATCACAAATTACAGATGGATATAACTATGAGGGAAAATTGGCCCTGGTGACCGGATCTACGAGTGGAATAGGCGAATATATTGCTAAAACCTTAAGCGAACTAGGTGCGACTGTCATTATTAATTCGTCAAAATCAAAGGATAGAGGAGAGGAACTGGCAGCTTCACTAAAAAATGCATCGTATTGCCAAGGTGATATTTCCGATCATTCTCAAATATTGAAAATAGTCGAATATGTTAAGTCTGTTGGCCCGAATTTAGATATTTTGGTCAACAATGCCGGAATTACTCATCTAATTAGCCACAGTGATCTAGAGGCAGCCAATGTAGATGTTTGGAAAGACATCTTTTCAGTGAACGTATTTGGAACCTGGGACCTTACGGTTGGCCTCATGCCATATTTGCGGGCATCCAACGGTGTAGTTATTAATATCTCGTCAATTGCAGGAATAAGGCCTACAGGATCTTCGATACCATATTCAGTTTCAAAGGCTGCAATTAATCAAATGACTAAGTTATTAGCCAAGACAGTAGGACCGGAAGTCAGAGTTAACGCCGTGGCTCCCGGATTAGTCGAAACTCCATGGACAAAGGATTGGGGACCTGCAAAAGATATTGCAAAATCCCAAACGCCTCTTAACGATGTGGCTTCACCTAAAGACGTAACCGAACTTGTTTTAGGACTCATAAGTTCTCGATTTGTAACCGGCGAAGTAGTTCTTGTAGACGGAGGCTGGAACCTGAGATAATTGTTCAACCAAAAGATAACACTTCCAAATCTACGAAACACGACAAAATCTATTTAATTTTTGATTTGTTCACCAGATCTTCCACATTAATTGACTCCAGAAATTCTTCTTCGCTAGATGGTGGTTTTGTGCTAGTACCTTCAAGCTCATCCAGCCAACCGGGAGAGTGTTTCTTTGCCCATTTTCTGGAGATCATCCCTGTTGCCATTGACCGATGCGATGCAGGTTCCATAAATGCGTATGAAATATGTCCGGCAATAATAATGATTGCCAGCAACGCAAGGGAATTGTGGACAAAGGTTGCGCCTTGGCGCCAGCTAAGTGGGAATAGGCTATAACTTGCCATTACTATCCCAGTCATAAGCATTGCAACGATCATGCCTCCACTAAAAGCCGCATTTGCCTTTTGGCCGCCATTAAATTTGCCCGTCCAAAGTGACTTGGCTCCCCCCCAGGATCGAAGCCATCTTTTATCTTCTTTATCCCACCAATTAAGTGTCTTGAGGTCTTTTCTGAGTGCTTTGCCGCTTTTTGGAAGAATAAAGCCGACGATAATTGGAACCGGCATCAAGAAGCCTGAGAAAATGTGGAGGATCCTAAGAGGTGTCCTCCCGCCGAGATCAACCATGATTTGCGGAATCTTCAAAGCAACAGCGGTAAAGATGCAGATGAGGGTGAAAAGTGCAGTGAGCCAATGAACTAGGCGCTCGGTGAGATCAAATCGAGGGTAGTACTCTTTTTCCAATTAATCAACCGGTGTATCTGTACGACCGTTGGACGAGCCAATCCATGCATCCACGTCATAACCCAGGTTTTCCCAGTAGCCAGGTACGACTTTGTCGGATACTTCAATTCCGCTCAGCCATTTTATTGACTTGTAGCCATACATTGGAGCTACGTAAAGTCTGACGGGTCCACCATGTTCTTCACTAATTGCACCTCCCAACATCTCATAAGCAACAATTACATCATTGCGATTGGCCTGGCTTAGAGTAAGGCTTTCGGTATATAGTCCGTCAAACGACTGGAATAAAACTGCACTTGCACCACTTTTGATCCCGGCTCTATTCAATATGGCATTTAGCGCGACACCTTTCCATTTAACGTTCGGTACTCTCCAGCCAGTAACGCATTGAAAGTCTTTATCTAAATTGGTGGGCTCCATATCCAACAGGTCCTGGTATGAAAGGGTAAGTGGAGTATCAACTAATCCCGTGACACTCAATTTGTACTGTGTCGTGGATTCGGAAGGAAAGCCCGAAACTGTATAGATTTGGAAACTGTCAGCTCCGGGGAGCAGTGAAACCAGCCGATTATTAGGTGCAATCGAATTCAAAGTGGAGCCGACGACATTCTGTATTTTATTTCCAATAACAATGCCGGCTCCGCCTAGCACGCCCATGGCAATTACAACTCTTCTCCCAATTGGCTTGGCCTCTTTGGAATTCATTTGCGACCTAACATATTTAAAGTAATTTTTTCAATAAAATCGACGGCCGAATGATTGGCAGAAACCCTCATGACATCCCCACCAGGTAGTTCTCCAGACAGAATGCTCATAGTTCAAGGATAGGTGAATAACAACCATTGCACACATCAGGGTGCAATTACCGCTGAGTAAACACGCCAAACACGCCAATTTAGGCAAAATTCATGTCAAAATCCAGCTTAACTGGCTGATAAATGCATGCAAAATTTGCCCTTAGCCTGTAGCATTCAAAGATGGTCAATTTCTTAGCAGTACGGCGCGGTGTTTTTGGAATGCTACTACTGGTTGCAGCTACACTCGGAGCCTGTAGCTCTCCGACCAAAAGTTCGCCTTCCGTTGCACCTGCTCCGTCACTAGGTTTTTTACACGTGGGAAATCCGGATGGGAATGGAGTCGATCAGCTCGTTGATGCCGGAGGACGAAATGTGACGTTAAGAGGAGTAGCTCTCAGCGGATTTGAAGATCAGGCATACCAGGGATCAAGCGGCACCACGCCGCATTATCCAACCGATACGAGTTCCTACGATGGAGTGTGCCCGAAAAACGATGGGAAAGCTCCCGACCCCCCTCTATGCGAGGTCCAAGCTTCCCTTCCTTGGGATCAGCAATCGAGCGCTTATAACAGCCAAAATGATCTTGCACAAGTTAGGGCGGACGGTTTTAATGTGGTGCGACTAACTGTTAATTGGTCTGAACTTGAGCCGACTCAGGGTCAGTACTCGGCTCAGTTTTTAGATCGCATTGCTCAAGTTGTCTCATGGGCAAGCCAACAAGGAATATCCGTAATACTAGACATGCATGAAGATGGTTACTCGCGTTTTCTTAACATGCCGGCGGATAAAAATGTGAAAAAAATCTCGGCTCCGTCAGGCTGTACACCCTCGAACGGACAAGACGGGGCTCCGGCTTGGGCGGTGTTCACCGGCGGAGAACCTTCGTGTTCACTTTTGGGTCAAAACCAATTGAATCCTGCAATGGCTCAAGCCTTAACCAATTTTTGGCAAAATATGAAAGTCCCGGGACCTCAAGGGGAATCGCCGGGCCCGGGTTTAGAAGATCATTTTATTGGGGCCCTCTCATTTATGGCAAAGAGATTTGTAAATAATCCAACCGTGATTGGGTACGAAGTACTAAATGAACCCCTGCCACCCGGAAGCGGCGCCATACCAATAGACAACTTGTTTACCTTTTCTTCACAGATGCTTTTCCCCTTTTATCAGCGGGCGATTGAAGCAATTACAGGTGTTAGGGACGGCAAACCAACCTGTGCGGCCCACTCGCCCTCCGGGCCGGCTCAACTCAATGGCGGACCAAGTAGTTGTGCTTACCCCGATCAAAACGTCCACACAAACCAGCTTATTTTTGTGGAACCAACGGGATACAGAAATCAACTTGAGTTTGGGCCTCAGATGAGTTTTGACCCAAGTACACCGGGCAATCTGCCTCCACCTTTAAGTTCGTATCAGAACCTAGTTTATGCTCCACATATTTATACTCACGTATTTTCCTTGGATACAATCGCATCGCATTCAACTCCTCCCGGACCTCCTGCATTAAACAGTGTCACCACATTTCCCACTTCCGTAACGGGACCACCCAGCGGACCGGGAACAATATATCCACCTTCTTATCTTTTTGGTTATGCTACCGCGCTCTCTGAAGCAAAAGCGCTCAGAGCTGCATTAGTAGTTACAGAGTACGGTTCCTCGCCCAGTGACGACGCCACAATCCTCTCCGGGATGGTTAGGGCACAGTATGATTCTGGGGTCTCGGCAATATTTTGGACATGGAAAGAAGATTGCGGTTCTGCTTCAAGCCAGTGTGGTGGAGGATGGGGAATTTATAACTCACCTGCATCTTCAGCCAACGGAACTTTGAGCCAGAATGGAACTTTAAGGACCGGCAGGCTTGCCATTGTTACCGGTCCAATAATGGAAGCTGTTGACGGAACGGTAGTGTCTCAGGGTTATGATCCGACAACCGGTGACTTCAGCGCAGAAATTAATGTAGCCAAGTCGGCTCCCGTTGGCAATCTTGGGGAGGAAACCGAACTTTATATTCCCCAAAGTGGCACCAAAGACCAAGTAGTTGTAAAAGTAATATCGACAGCTGCCACCGTTGATCGAACCCTTAATATTCCAGGAGGCGGAAGAATTGTTTACATTGCTTCTCTCAAGTCTGGGCGCTACTTAGTTTCGGTAATTTCGCCAAAAGGTGCAACAAATAGCACTCAGCTAGATTACAGAGTGCAGTTACAGGCAACGATCCCCGTGTCCCCTGTTCCAGAACCTGTGGCAAGAACCGTGATAACTGATTACGTGAATTCGCTGGCCAGTTCCTCTTCTCCTGCTGACAAGACCGCAGCGAGTATCTTTAATTCCCTGGAGGGAATAATCCTGGGCGCCCCTGGGAGCGATCCAAACGGTCCAATGCAGCCAATCCCAACCTATGGCAAATTGGGATGAGGTTAATGCAGAATTAAGTCCAAAAGTCCCTGGAGTTTTATGTTATTGCACTTTAGGTCTTCTTATCGCCAATCGAGGCGCTCAACTACCTACTAGTATTTATTGTTGTAGATGCCCGATAACTTGCTAAAAACTTACCTTGAAAAAAGTTCTGTTGAATTTGAAAAACCTCAGTTAGATACTGCCATTGGCGGACTCGGCAGGTTTAGATTGAGCAATTGGCCAACCGTAATTGACAAGGGCCCAATACTGCCAAGTGGAAGAAGACTTTGGATCAAGCGAGATGACCTGACTGGAATCGGCCTAGGTGGAAATAAATTGAGAAAACTTGAGTTTCTATTGGGTGAAGCTTCGCTTATGGGATGTGATGTAATCGTTACTTCAGGAGCGGCACAATCAAATCACTGCAGGCTGGTGGCGGCGTGCGGGGTAATGCTTGGCTTTGAAGTCCACGTTGTACTAGCATCCAATGATTTTCCACTTCAAAAGTCAAGAAATTCAAAAGGTTCTAAACTAAGTGGAAATCAACTTTTGATGGAACTGTTTGGGGCAACGTTGTACTTTGTTGAAGGAAACGTCAATGCCGCTCGCGATGAAGCTGGCTCGATTGCCAAAGCCCTCGAACTAAAAGGCCGCAAGCCATATCAAATTGTGCCCGGAGGATCAAACGGGCTGGGAGCAATCGGATATGCCATTGCATTTAGTGAGATTATGAATCAGCTGCAATCCCGCTCAGCTCGCATTAGTGAAATTTATGTTTCTTTAAGTACCGGCGGAACCCTGGCCGGGCTTTGCGTTGGTCGTGCTCTATTTAGACAAGCCGGGCTGAGATCAGGAATATCTCCGACGAAAATTCCAAAGGTAATTGGGGTGGACGTTGCGCCAAGTTCTGATAATGCCAAAGTTGCGCTACAAAATGCAAAGGACCAAGTTGAGCTAATTTCAAAGGAATGCCTGGAAGTGCTCAAAAGGGAAGGATCAATTTTAAAAGAAGACGATATCAATATAATTGAGCCATTTAGCGGAGAAAACTACACTCCATATGGGACTGCTTCGCCTGAATCAGATGAGGCAATGATCTTCGGTGCTAGGAGATGCGGGATTATCTTAGATTCGACTTATACGGCTAAAGCCATGGCAGGGTTATTAAAATGTGAGATGAACGGAGAATTCGACCAAAGCGGCGACCCAATGTTTTTACATACCGGCGGCCACCCGGCACTTTTCGCTCAGGATAATTCCATTTCGGTAATTTAGAAGTGAATTCAAACTCCCCATTAATAGACGGCCTAAATGAACAACAAGCAAAAGCTGTAACCCACCAAGGTGGACCGGTGTTGGTAATTGCAGGTGCCGGTTCTGGCAAAACCAGAGTTTTGACTCAGCGAATAGCTCACTTAATATCTTCGGGTACAAGTTCTCCGAGTCAAATACTTGCCATTACCTTTACCAACAAAGCAGCACAAGAAATGCGTGAGCGCGTGATCTCCTTGGTTGGTGGGGTTGGAGAGGCAATGTGGATATCCACTTTCCACTCGGCCTGTTTGAAAATGCTGAGATCCAACGCTGAGCGGATAGGGTATAAATCCAGTTTTTCGATCTACGACGACCGGGACTCCCGCAGACTAATTGAACGTGCAATAATTTCAAATGGGCTAGATATCAAGCGATTTACTCCAAGAGCCACACAAGGCATAATTTCTGCCGCCAAGTCATCCTTAGGTGGAATTGACGAAGTGATTGACAGAGGTGGAATTTATGGAAATAAATTTGGAGCAATCTTTCGCGAATACAACGAAAGACTTATAGCGGCAAATGCAATGGATTTTGACGATTTAATTGTATATGCCTGTAACTTGCTTAAAGATTTCGAAGATGTAAGGGACCACTATCAAGAGCGATTTAGGCATATTTTGATCGACGAGTATCAAGATACAAATGCAGCGCAAAATGCGTTTGTCTTGCTTTTGGGCAGTAAGTATCAAAATGTTTTTGCAGTTGGCGACAGCGATCAGAGCATTTATCGTTTTAGAGGTGCTGACCCGTCCAATATAGAAGACTTTGAAAAGGCCTTTTTGAATTCAGACATTGTAGTCTTAGAGCAAAACTATAGATCAAGCCAAACAATTCTAGATGCAGCTAACTCAATAATTTCCAAGAACCTAACCCGAAAACCTAAGAAACTTTGGAGCGATAAAGGAAAGGGTTCGCTAATTTCACTAGCAATCGCAATGAATGAGTACGAGGAAGCTCGGTGGGTAGCCAGGGAGATTCTTAAATATAGAACACATGGCATTAGCTACTCTGACATGGCAGTTATGTATAGGACAAACGGTCAAAGCAGAGTGCTTGAAGAGGCCTTTGCCGGTTCGTCGATTCCATATCGCGTAATCGGCGGCACAAGATTTTTTGATCGCCAAGAAATACGAGACACGCTTGCGTATATGCGACTGGTTGCAAATCCGGATGATGAAGTCAGTTTCGAAAGAGTTATCAATACTCCCAGGAGAGGAATTGGCGACAAGGCAATGTCTCAAATTGCACTTTATTCAAGAACGCATGGAATCTCATTTTTTCAAACTTTAAAATACATTGATCAACTTGGCATTTCTAAGAAGGCGCAAAAAGGAACAAATGAGTTTCGTATGCTTATAACTCATTTAGAGGATCAAGCCAATGCCGGTGAAAGTCCTAAGATTTTACTTGAAGCCGTTTTGGAGAAAAGCGGATATAAAACTATGTTGGAATCTGACCGCAGTGTTGAATCGGAAGGAAGGTTAGAAAATATCGGTGAATTAGCTTCCATTGCAGCCGAGCATGAAGATCTAGAGTCATTTTTAGAGCACAGCGCTTTAACGAGTGCAGTTGATGAAAGCGGGGAGATCACTTCGGTTTCGCTCATGACATTACATAGCGCAAAAGGTCTTGAATTTAAAAATGTATTTTTAGTCGGCTTAGAAGAAGGTTTATTTCCTCATTCTAGAACCATGGAAGAAGCCCTTGATCTAGAAGAAGAACGCCGCTTGTGCTATGTGGGGATTACGAGGGCCAAAGATAATTTAGCACTAAGTTATGCATTAACTAGATCTCAGTGGGGATCACAGCGAGAAGGCATGCCAAGCCGATTTATCCATGAAATACCGGCTGAACTCTTAGACCGAGTAGACCTAACAGGGTACGCAAACTTTGATCAGTCGGTTTTTGTTTCTTCTGAGAGAAGGTCCTTTCGAGATTCTCAGAGTTCTTACCATACCAACTTCTCGGAGATAAATGAAAATCCGCCGAAATCTGAAGGTGACTCATTTAGAAATGAATCAACCGGGGCTCAACATCTTGGGCTTGCGGTTAACGACACGGTAAACCATGCCAGATGGGGAGTTGGCAAAGTCTTAAAGGTAGAAGGCACAGGAGATGATATGAGGGCTGAAATCCGCTTCAAAGACGGTGCGACGAAGCGATTTCTCCTGGCTATGACACCTTTATCAAAGATGTGAAACTAGTCTACCTACTAGTAGGTAGACTAGGGATATGTCGATGACATCACTTGACAACGCCGGCAATAAAGAAGCATCCGCTAAATTGGAGCCGCCTGCCGACAAGCCCCTCTTGCGAGGAAGGCTCCATCAAGTAGCTTTCTTTTTGACCCTTTTATACGGGATCTTTCTGGTGATTTACGCACCTAGATTTTGGCCCAAGGTAGCAATGGTGATCTACACCTTAGGAGTTGCAGGCATGTTTGGCTCTTCTACTTTATTGCATCGTGGGAAGTGGTCTCTTAAAGCCCACAAAAGAATTAGAAGACTCGATCACTCGATGATTTTCATGGCAATAGCTGGGACTTATACGGGATTGGGATCCCTGATTTTGCCTCCGATCTCTAGAACCGTGATGCTTTGCTTGGTTTGGGGCGGTGCATTTATCGGAATAGGTCTTAGATTGGGCTGGATGAATGCTCCTAGGTGGGCCGTAATTACTCCATATGTGGCAGTCGGTTGGGTTGCCCTTGGCGCACTTCCCGGCCTTTACCATGCATTGGGCGTGACGGGATTCACGCTTATGGCATTGGGAGGCCTGATTTATACTATGGGTGCAGTCGTCTATGCCAAGAAAAAGCCAGACCCATGGCCAAAAGTTTTTGGTTTCCATGAAGTATTTCATGCCTGCACAGTAGTTGCAGCTACTCTATTTGCCATTGATGTGGGAGCCATTGTGCTTCCTTTGGCTTCGACCCATCACTTTTAAGCAAAGCGGTGTTTCAAAAAGTTATCTCCAAATAGCGCAAATTTGGGAGTTGTTAATACAAAAAAGGGGATTTTCCGAAGCTGCACAAGGTGATTAATGATAATTAAGTCATAAAAAAGGCACTTTTTAAGCCTTTTTATATGGACTTATTCAACTTTTGTCAATCTATAGCTTCAGGAAGTTCTAAAATTTGCACTGCAATGAAGCGTAGATATCGAGTAGTGGTAGCCAAGCCCGGTTTAGATGGTCATGACAGAGGTGTAAAAATTATTGCCCGTGCATTGCGTGACGCCGGTTTTGAGGTGATATATACCGGTCTGCACCAAAGCCCCGAGCAGGTTGTAGAGGTTGTCTTGCAAGAAGATGCCGATGCGCTTGGACTGTCCCTTCTTTCGGGAGCCCACTTGACTCTGGTTCCCAGAATAATTGAACTTTTAAGAGAAAGAGATCTTGGGGACGTGGTCGTAACCGTCGGCGGGATCATCCCCGATGACGACATCCAAAAATTGATTGAAGGCGGAGTGTCGCGCGTCTTTACACCGGGATCACCACTTGGCGAAATCGCACAATGGCTTGAAGGCGAACTTGATGGACGTGAGGATCAAGCCAGCTAATTGCTTATCAATATTAATTTGAATTGACAAATTCTTTGCAACTGAGTAATAGGAGTAACTATGGACCTTTTTGAGTACCAAGGAAAGCAGTATTTTGCGCGGTATGGAATTCCCACTTCTCCCGGAGGAGTGGCCCAAAGTGTCGACGAAGCAGTTGAAATAGGGGAAAGGGTAGGGTATCCAGTTGTAGTAAAGGCCCAGGTACAAGTTGGCGGGCGCGGCAAGGCAGGCGGAATTAAGATCGCAAACAATAAAGAGGAGCTCCTAGCGCATGCCGGTGCCATCCTAGGAATGGATATTAAAGGACATCTCGTAAAAAGGGTCTGGTTGGAAAAGGCATCTGATATCAAAGAAGAGTATTACGCTTCTTTTACTTTGGATCGATCGCAAAGAAAACACCTATGTATGCTCAGTGCCAAAGGTGGGGTAGAAATTGAACAAGTAGCCGAGGAAGACCCTGATGCAATAGTGAAGCTTGAAGTGGACCCGGTAGAGGGCGTTGATTTGGATTCACTTCGGCGTCTAGTTGATGCCGCCGGATTGGCAGATGAAGCACGAGAGGGAACCGTAGCGATACTTAGCGAGTTGTACAGATGCTTTAGGGAAGGTGACGCAGATCTGGTTGAAATTAACCCGCTTATTTTAACTCCAGACGGACGGGTGCATGCACTTGACGCCAAGGTAACACTTGATGACGACGCAGCTTTCAGGCATCCCGAGTGGGACGAGTTTCGCGGAATTTCAGATGTGGACGGGCGCGAAAAACTGGCCACTGAAAAAGGGCTCAACTACATCGGTTTAGATGGTTCAGTCGGCATCATTGCAAACGGCGCAGGATTGGCAATGAGCACATGTGACGTTGTAAATCAAGTTGGCGGATCACCGGCAAACTTTCTGGATATTGGCGGCGGGGCAAATGCAGACGTAATGGCAAATGCTCTCGAAGTTATAAACACGGACCCTAAAGTAAGGGCAATATTGGTAAACATATTTGGAGGAATTGTCCGCTGCGATGAAGTAGCCAATGGAATTGTGGCCGCGCTTTCCAGGGTTGAAATTAAATCTCCGATTGTGGTTAGGTTGGATGGAACAAATTCAGAAATTGCCAGAGAAATTCTGGCAGAGCATTCAAGTGAGTTGCTTTTGTCCGAAGAGACGATGCTAGGAGCAGCTAAAAGAGCGGTAGCTTTGGCCAGTGAAGCAGAATCAAAATAAGTAAGGGAGACTAATAATGAGCATTTGGGTAGATGAAAATACAAAGGTAATTGTCCAAGGCCTGACCGGCGGGCAAGGAAAGTTCCACGGACTTCGCAACAGAGACTACGGCACTAAAGTCGTAGGAGGCGTGACTCCGGGCAAGGGTGGGACTGATGTCGATGGCATACCTGTTTTCAACTCTGTCAAGGAAGCAGTTGAAGCAACGGGAGCAGATGCTTCATTTGTAAGCGTTCCTCCAAAAGCGGCTCCGGAGGCAATCCTTGAAGCCGCCGAGGCGGGAGTTGGATTCATTGTTTGCATAACTGAGCACATCCCTGCCCAGGATCAGGCTCGAGTTTTCAATACGCTAAGAGATTCATACCCTTCTTCTAGGTTGCTTGGTCCCAACTGCCCGGGAATAATTTCACCGGGAAAGTGCAATATCGGCATCACATCCGGCTCAATTGCACTCCCCGGAGGACCGGTTGGAATTGTTTCTAGATCGGGAACCCTTACTTATCAGGCAATATTTGAACTTTCTCAGAACGGAGTTGGTCAGACCACATGCGTAGGAATAGGAGGCGATCCGGTACCCGGAACGGTCTTCGTTGACGTACTCGAGGCATTTCAAAATGACCCCGACACCAAAGCCATTATGATGATCGGGGAAATTGGAGGATCGGCGGAAGAAGAAGCAGCTAAATTCATTGCGGAAAAAATGGATAAACCCGTAGTTTCATATATTGCCGGAGTAACAGCTCCTCCCGGAAGAAAAATGGGTCATGCAGGGGCGATTATCTCTGGTTCAAAAGGCACTGCCAAAGCAAAGAAAGAAGCCCTTGAAAAGGCAGGCGTGAAAGTGGCGCAAAATCCAACCGAAGCCGGCCAGATCATGGTTGAAGTAGTTAGAGCACTGTAGTTTGAGGGATCTAATCCTGGCATGCTTTTAAGCACTTGGATTTAATATCACCACTTAAACATAATAATAAACCTGAAATCTCAACAAATTAGCCAAGTCACAAGGTTTTTTGCCTCAGAGGATATTATGCTAGTTAAAGTTCTCTAATTGGCATAATTGCCAGAAGCAGGTAAAGATGGCACAAAGAAAAATGTATCCCGGAGCGCTCAGTGACTACTGAAGGCGCCGTCGAAGACTTTTCTGCCATGGGGTCTACGAGACGATCCGGCCCTTTGGACGGTGCCCCGGATTTAATGAAGCGAATCACGGCTTCCATTGCTTCGGTGTTTCACGGGCCACCTATTGCAATAGAACTGGCGCTCATTGGACTAGCAACTGAGGGCCATATATTAATAGAAGACCTCCCGGGCGTGGGGAAAACCACCTTAGCAAAGGCAATAGCTAGAGCTACGGGACTTAAGTGGCAAAGGATTCAAGGAACTGCAGACCTGCTGCCATCAGATGTAATCGGTTCGGTTGTTCCGGTTGGGGCTGATCCCACAAGTGCAAAACCTCAAGGCGCATCCATCGGGAGTTTCGCCAAACTTGCCTTCAAGAGAGGACCGGTTTTTTCTAACGTAGTTCTTTTTGACGAGTTAAATCGAGCCTCGCCTAGAGCTCAGAGCGCACTCTTAGAGGCAATGGAAGAAAGACATGTTACTGTTGACGGGTCTAGCCAAGAACTTCCAAGACCTTTTTTTGTTTTGGCCACTCAAAATCCCGCTGACGTTGACGGCACATTTTTGCTGCCGCAGAATCAGCTCGACCGATTTTTAATTCGAATCACTTTGGGTTATCCTACAAGGCAGAACGAATCCAAAATACTCGGCAGTGAGCATAATTCAAGTACGGAAGCTTCACATGGAGCAGTTGATCTGCTAAAGCCGGTGACTGATGTCGAAGGGGTTAAGGCATTAATAAATTCGGTATCCGATGTTTTCGTAGCCGACGGACTGACCGAGTACTTGTTGGACCTAATTTGGGCCACCAGGAGTCATCCTGATGTAATGGTTGGCGCTTCTCCAAGGGCGGGACTCGCCGTGCAAAAGAGTGCGAAGGCTATGGCGTTAATTAGATCCCGTGACTACATAACTCCAGACGACATAAAGTCGGTGTTTTTGCCGGTTTTGGGACACCGCATTAAACTGAATTCATCGTCAATTTACGCTGGTGTCACGCCTGAATCCGTATTAATTTCAGTGTTGAATCAAGTACCGGTACCCATTAGACGCAAAGATTAAAACTGAAGATGAAATGCTTTAGTCCTATAAGCGTTGAAAGGCATTGAATTAGTTGCTCACACTAAGAGGTATTTATTGCTTGTCCTTAAGCGCGGCGCTTTTATTCATCGGCCGCATTGCATTCAACTTTGAACTTGTTTCTCTTGCGGTCAGTCTGCTTCTCGCCTTTGTTGGTGGTCTTAGCGCTACTGACCTAAGTTCTAGAAAATGGAAGGGAAACGAACCCCATGTAACACTTCTGGTGGACAAAAGGCTAGTGCGCCAAGGGGAGATGGTTGTCACAACGGTTGAAGTTCTTGCACCATTTGGTCTAAGCAGAGTCGTTGCATTTGGCTCGCCTGTCTCAGAAAGCAGGCAGGGAAGATTTGTACTTCGTCCCAAAATGTTTTTAGATTATATTCCGGCCAATTCACGCTATGGCATTAGGTCCAAAATGCGGACTCGGAGCAGAGGGAAAATGACGATTGGA